>JAJRYP010000006.1 GCA_024275695.1 Patescibacteria group bacterium
GCCGGCTTACCGGCAATTGAAGCATTACGATATGAATAATCATTATGTTTAACTTAAACAAAGTAAAATTAGCGATTCAACTTGCGATTCAAGGTCTTAAAACAAACAGGCTTCGAACGATTTTGACTACGGTCGGAATTATTATAGGTATTGCAACAGTAGTTATTGTACTTGCTGCCGGAAGAGGATTGGAATCATACATAATCCGGCAAATGGATATTTTCGGTTCAGATACAATTGAGATCGAAATAAAACTTCCAAGTACGTCCGATGTTGAAATGGTGTCCGCGATGATGGGCGGAGCCGAGGTCACGACATTAAAGAGAGAAGATTTTGAAGCAATAAAAACTCTCGAAAATGTCGATGAATATTATGCTGCGATTCTTGGTGAATTTAAGACCGTATATAAAAATCAAGACATAAGATCCACCATTCTGGCTACAACCGCGGGAGAACCTGCCATAGAACCTGACTTGAAAATGCAAGAGGGAAGATTTTTTACTAACAAAGAGGATAGAGCGGTTTCAAAAGTAGCCGTACTTGGACCCGAAATCAAAGAAAGACTTTTTGGAGCTGAAGATGCGATCGGAAAAAACATCAAAATAAATCAGGTAAATTTTAAAGTTATCGGAGTCACTGAATCACGCGGAATGGTATTTTATTTCAATTACGACAAAATGATTTACGTACCACTTAGAACAGCACAAAAACTTCTTCTCGGAGTCGAACATGTTTTATATGGATTTGTTTCACTCAAAGATCCGCTACGTGTTAAAGAAACAGTTGCGGAAATAACTGCAATGATGGAAAGAAGGCATGGAATCGCTCCCGGAAATGAAAAGAAGCATGATTTTAGAATCACAAGTATGGAAGAAGCAATGGAAATTATGGGGACCGTGACGTTCGCAATCACTTTATTGGTACTTGGAGTTGCCGGCATATCTTTAATTGTCGGAGGCGTCGGAATTATGAATATTATGTATTTAACCGTTTTGGAACGAACAAGAGAAATCGGGCTTCGAAAAGCCCTTGGAGCACCAAACAGTTTAATTCAAGCTCAGTTTCTATATGAGGCAATAATTATTACGGGCCTCGGTGGGATTGTTGGAATCGCACTGGGATGGGTGATTGTTTCCTTAATAGACCTTGCTGCATCACTTCAAGGATTTAATTTCGATTTGGGAATAAGTTTAGACGCAATTTTGATCGGACTTGGAGCTTCATTGTTTTTTGGTCTTGTATTCGGATTGTACCCTGCACGAAAAGCCGCATCGCTTAGTCCGGTGGATGCGCTGAGATGGGAGTAAGGTTTGCAGGTCAACATTTCTTTATCACCGCACACTTTCTTTGGTTACGCCAAAGAAGGTTTCGCTTCGCAAAACTAATGGTGGGCTTGCGTGGACTTGAACCACGGACCTCGTCGTTATCAGCGACGCGCTCTAACCAGCTGAGCTACAAGCCCACGTTAATTGCTAATTTCCGATTACCAATTTCTAATGATCGTTGATTTTTGCTCTGTTTCGTTTCAACTGCTAGGCCATTTTGCCAAAGTTAAAACTGTTTTGCAAGATAAATTTAAAGGCATGTTCTTATCACATCACCTTAACTTTTAGAAGAGGAACAAATGCTGTAAGATACGTAATGAAATTAAAAAATCACTATGATCATTTCGCTTGCAAAACGTTTTTCACAATTCATTAACAGTCATAAGCAAACCGTTTTTATCGTTGGTACGCTTTTTACGTGGGCAACTGTGATTTTCCTCAAACAAGGCGGACAAAGTCTTCTTGTGCATTATATGTGGCCAAGTATTGTGTTTGTTAACTTTTGTCTTATTTGCCGGATTAAGATGTTCAAAAATAATTTTACCATCCTGCATTTACTGGCAATTCTTGGTCTATTTTTTTTCTTTATTACTTTTCTAACCGACCTCTCCCCTTCCGACGGATCGCTTGAACTTATGAATATTGGCGGCGGAGTGCTTTTGGCTATTGTTTTAAGCCAGCTTACATGGAATAAAAAAAACATGATGCTGTTTTTTATCCTGATGATAATCACTGTAAGCATTGTTGATGTATGGGGAATTGTTAGTTATGCGACAGCGCATCCTTTTAACAGACTTGCAGGTCCTTTAATGAAACCGCACGAAGCTTTTGCCGGATTTCCGAATCTCGCGGCAAATTTAAATTTGATGGTTCTTATTCCGGCCTTTTATTTGCTTGTTGAAAGTCTCAAGAAAAAAGGCATTCATAAAATCAGCTTCTTTATTGTAAACATACTTATTATTTCAAGTCTGGTTCTTACTTATTCTCGCGGGGCATGGGTAAGTGCCGGACTTGTTATTGCTATCACCGCAATTGTCTTACTGATTAAATATAGAAAAAATAAAAATGAAAGTCTCAAATTTATTAAAAGCGCCGTGCTGGTGGTATCAATAAGTCTGCTTTTTGTAACTGCAATAAACGGAATTCGGAGCATGAACGAAGAAACCGAATCAATTCAAAATAAAATTACATTTCAGGCCGAAGACGAAGGAAGTTCAATTAACGAACGAATAGCATCGTTTGAAAGAGGAATCCAAATGGCAAAATCATATCCACTAACAGGTGTTGGAGCAGGCAGCTTCAATTATATATCTCAAAGTTTTGAACAAAATTTTAGTACACTTTCAAGTTACCCATACAGCTTGCCTGTTAAAATAGTCGCGGAACATGGAGTTATCGTATTTTTATTACTTGTTGTTTGGATAATATCAATAATTGTAAAAGGATTAAAATCAAATAAAACATACACTTTTATAGCATCCCTTACTTTAGCGATATTATTAATTCATCACTCCCTTGATAACAATTTTGATTTTTTTGCGGCCAGCCTCCCCTTCTTTATTTTGATAGGATTTATTTGGAAACCTGCAATAAAGAAATCCGTCATAAATAACGCATGGCTACTTGGCCTCGTACTTCTCATTACCTTGATTGGACTGGCATTTGTTGCGCATGAAGGATGGTATGGGCGATATTATGTACAAGGAAGAAATGCGGCAGGAAGCGATAATCACGAAGAAGCGTATAAAAAATATGAACAATCGGAAGTCTTAATTTTCGAACGTGACGCAAAACTTGCTGCAGCTTTAAGCGCATGGGAGCTGTACAAAAATAGTGATCAAGCTTAATGGCTTAAAAAAGCGGAAAATAAAACATTAGAATATGTTGAAAATGAAAACCCCTTGGATAGAAGAGGAACTTTATTGCTCGCCAGAATCGACCTTGAACAAAAAAACTATTCGGAATGTTTGAAATGGATGGATTTATCAAGGAAAATTGGTGGAGAAAATTATTTTGAAACAGACTATTACGAACTTCTTTGCCTGGAGGGCTCCGATGAACAAGTAAAAATTAAAGAGTTTGCGTCGAATATTAAGCCAAAACTTGAAAAATATTTAAAATTGCTAAAAGTTAACGCACATATGACCGTTCTAACAGACAATCCCAAATTTGCCATAAAAATATTGGAAGAGCTCAAAAAAATGATAATAATCAATTTGGGAATCTTTATGATAAAATTCATTCTACAGCTCTTTTAGAACTTGAAAAATTCCATAAGAAATACGGGATAAAAGCAGAATCTATTTTATAGTCACTATGATTCCTCTCTCCAAAATTGTAAAAAAAGCATCATATTTATCCGATAAGGAGATTTTACTGCTTGAAAAAGCATATAACTTTGCTAAAGAACACCATAAAGGACAAGAAAGAAAATCAGGAGAGCCTTATTTTAATCATCCAATACGCACAGCTTTGATTCTTACTGAATACCTTGCAGATATTGAAAGTATTTGTACAGCTTTGCTGCATGACACATTGGAAGATACGGATGCTTCTTTTGAAGATATTAAACAACTTTGCGGCGAAGAAATTGCAAATTTGGTTGCCGGAGTAACTAAATTTGGCGAAGAGCACTTTAGAGGAAACAACCATCTTGAAAGAAAAATTGAAACACTAAGAAAGCTTTTCACTGTCATGGAGAAAGATATCAGAGTTATTATCATTAAGCTCTGCGATCGACTGGATAATATGAAGACACTGGATGCGCTGTCCGAAGACAAACAAATAGCATTCTCAAAAGAAACTTTAAACATTTATGTGAAAATTGCCGATAGATTATGTATGCAAAGAATGAGGAATGAACTTGAATTACTGTGTACATACTATCTTGATAGAGATTTATATACTAAATTCTTGGTTGCGAAAAAGAAATGCCGGGCAAACAAAAAATTAAGACAATCCGTTATTAATAGCCTGAAAGAAAAAGATAGAGAAAAGATAATATCAAAAATCAGGTTTCTTCCAATAGAAATATCCGATTTTAAAAAAGGAATTTATGATAAAAATGATTATTTTTGCGCTGTAACAACTAAATCAACTGAAGATTGCTATAAGGCGGTCTTCTATATTCATAGCTTATGGGAAAGTATTAGAAAATCATTTAAAGATTATATTAATCGCCCTAAAATTAACGGCCACAGGGCGTTGTACTCAACAGTTCTTACAAAGAGTGAAGCAAGAATTAATTTTAGAATCAGCACCCGGGAATTGGAGACATATTATGTAAACGGTAT
The DNA here is from genome assembly GCA_024275695.1 of Patescibacteria group bacterium. GTDB lineage: Bacteria > Patescibacteriota > Gracilibacteria > UBA1369 > PNNO01 > JAJRYP01. The sequence continues at coordinate 4,619 of JAJRYP010000006.1, forward strand.
AACGATGCGGTATTTTCTGGAAAAAAACAAAAAATCCAAAGGAGAAAAAAGTCTCAACTGGATCAAGAATCTAGAAGAAATTAATAAAAAAACTCAAGGACACAGCGATTCCTACTGGAAAGGCCTTCAAAATGATATATTAAAAAATACAATTCTTGTTTATGGGAATAATGATGAAGGAATAATTTTACCTGAAAATGCGACAGCACTTGATGCCGCATTTTATATACATAAAGGAAAAACTCTTTTTTTAGATGAAATATTCGTTAATAACAAAGCCGCTCCTCTATTTCACAAACTCAACAACAATGACGTTATAAAATGCACTTTCGATAAAAAAGAAACAGCCAAATATCAATGGTTTAATCATATAGAAACGATAATTGCAAAAGGATTTATACAAGATTTTCTACATAAGAAGGAAAAAGAAAAAAAGATAAAGATCGGAAAAGAGCTTTTGCAAAACGAATTTATAAAACATGAGAAAGGATTTATTAATGAGGTGTCGCCTTCCGAAATTGCACGAGTTTTAAATTTAGGGAAAGTTCCATCACTGGAGAAATTATATAGTTCTATTGGTGAAGGAAGAATCACTCCGGAAGAAGCTTATATTTATTTTTTCCCTTATGAAAAGAAAAAAAAGAAAAAATCGAGCCATAAAATTTCCGTAACTCTGTATAAAGACTCAATGCTTGATGTTATTGCACTTTTTCCGAACACACCCGATACGAGAATTAGACTCTCCGAGTGCAATACCAAGGGAATTACAAAATTAACCGCCAATGTATACTTACATTCCGATTTAACACTTAAAGATTTAATTAAGAGTATTCAAAGAGTTGATGGCGTAAAATCTGTTGAGGATATAAATATAACAGAAAAAAGAAAGGCCAATATTTATACCGGCCTTCTGGCTTTTTTATGGGGACTTGATCCCATTCTCGCGTATTTATTGCTTAAGACGGGAATTCAACCTCTTCCGTTTACAGCGCTAAGATTTCTCACCGTAACGGTATTCCTGGGCATTGTTATATTATTTTCTATGAAAAAAATAAAAAAACAATCACGATTTTCCACGTGGCGCATTTCATTTGGATTTTCGGTAATCTTTTTAGTTGCTACCGCATACGCCACTTATTATTCACTCTCAAACACATTTCCATCAAACTATCTTTTAATATTACATTTATCAATTCTACTTACAGTCATCTATGATTCAATGAAAAAAAATATTAAAAAGCTGTTTAGTAAAAACTCTGTCTTCAACATATCTTTGATAATTCTTGGAGTATTACTGTTTCTTTACTTCAATAAGGCAAACATAACTACTACTATAACACTTTTACTCGTTCCCATACTCTTTTCGGCATATACGTTAAGCACGGAAAAATATTGTAAAACGGAAAACATTAAAGCCAGACAGACTATGATGATTTTTCTTTTCCATTTCATTGGAGCAGTACTGTTGTCCCCTTTTATATTCACGCTCTCGATGTCGTTTACATTTTATCAATATATTTTATTAATTACTTTCTTCATTGTGTTTTGCGGAATATCGTATCTCCTGTATTCAGCAAAAGTGAAAGAAATTAGCAATTATATCCTTCTATCAATTTTTATAATTATTGGAATTGCGGATTTAATTGTAGAATCATTCTTTGTACCAATACATGTAACACTTTTGAAGCTTTTATACATAGTAATAATAGACACGGGTATTTTTTATGCAATATTCAAAAAAACAACATCGGAAAAGAAAAAACATGGTCTTGTTTCTCAGATTATTTTAAGAAGATGAAGCTAACTCTCTAAACATTTTAGATGCAAGATTTTTCGCTGAAAGATAGTATACATGCTTCAGTACTCGACAACCATTAAGCATTCCACTAATTGTTCCCACTTGTATAAAACCTAATTTTTCTCTAACAACCCTTGCTGAAACCTCGTTTACAGCTAATTCTTCCTCATTGGGTGTATAACTCACAATTATTTCCGACACAACACCCGTATTGTCTAAATCGGTCATATCCAGCTCTCCAATAGCAGTGTGTGATAAAAGCTTCATAACATCGGAAGATCTTCCTCCGACTGACTTTCTTGCTCTTAAATAATCGTGTACCCAAAAAATATTATCCTTATGAACACCCATTACCCTCATATTCTGCCTAACTTCTTCATAGGGAGGTCCGTGTATAGTATCGAAATATATTGAACTACTGTTTGTTGGATCATTTTTTTCACCGGGCGGATATAAGAAATCAACCAGAGCCATGACTCTCTCAATTCCATCAATTTCTTTCTTCAAAACATACATTTTGTATTCCGGACATTTGAAATTCTTCCTCAAATCTTCTTCCGTTGGAATAGAAAATATACCGCCATATGTTGGAAAATCTTCTATGCCTCTCTGATTTCCATCATGAACCGATCTACTTTTATATAGCTCAACTATTTGTGGAATATCTGCTTCTGTCGCAACCACTATGCGTTCTTTTTGCTCAACGTGCTCAATTCGAGAGGCAATAACATTTCGGACATGTCCTTCTTCATCCGGAAACAGGAGTGCTTGTCGAGAGCCGGTTCCACTTCTAAAATCCTCAATTTTCTCAAAAATTCTTTTTTGCAAATCCAAATCCTTCTGAAAAGTAAACCTTGGACTTACTCCTCTAACAGCTTCAAATACTGCATCCCGTGTTCCCGGTTTTTTTCTTAAAGGAGCAACCATATACAAACAAAAAATTAATTAAACAAAAGCTTTGCATGTTTAGCATACAATTTTCTGTCAGATTCATCCATAGCTAACAAATCCTCAATAGCTTTTTCTATTTCAAAAGGAGAAGCCTCAAGCTTAATTTCTTCATAAAGAGAGCTTTCATTTATGGCTGTAATGTTATCAGAAAATATAAAATAGGCCACAAGAGAAGCCCCGTTTATTACTCGATACTCACCATCAACTTCATATTCCAAAATTGGGTCGAACAGTACTTTAAACGCTTCTTCATCGCCACTCCTTGTTGATAAAAAAGTATCAATTGAAACTGCAAGTATGTTGATATGAGTTTGTATTCTATCACGATCAGTCGTAGTTTCAGGACTGAATTCATCGCCAATTTCACTTACAGGAACTCCCCTATTATCGCCTTCCGATTCCGGGACAACAATAATTCCGTCAACTTCAAGCGCATCGGGCCCGTTAACATCATCTCCCGAACCACCAAGCCGATCTTTTTCTTTACCATTTCTCATGACAAAACATTATATAAATTTAGGAGTCAAAAAATTAACATCTTTTGTAGGTTTTGTCAAATCAAAAAGAACTTTTTATAAATTCTCTGGTGGAGCAGAGGGGAGTCGAACCCCTGACCTCCGCGGTGCAAGCGCGGCGCTCTAGCCAACTGAGCTACTGCCCCATGTTAATTATTAATAATTAATTTAACTATTAATAATGATTATTCTTCGTTTTCATCGGCTTCTTTCTCGGATTGCATATCATTATGCTCTTTATCAAGTTCTTTCTCAAATTTTTCAACATCCTTTTCTTCAGTTAATTCTTTTTTGTTTTCTTTCTTCGCCATTACGTTGTGGATTCCGTCTCCAATAATATCTTTAAAGGAAAATATCGCCCAAACAACAAATAAAACAAGAAATGGATAACTCCCGATTTGCCACGCATAGATACTGAGTAGTGCGGAACCTATAAAATTAATAAAATCGTATTCAAAATCCGTAGTTTGCCATCTTCCGATTTGATTCATAAGAAATCCAACCATTAAAACAAGCGCCCCTATGAAACCGATAATTGTATATGCATCTAACATATTGTTTTAGATAAAGATTTTTTACAGCAAGCCAAAGTTTATAGAAAATGAACTCCAGCGTCAAGAGAAACGGACACTTCGTTTCTTTTGAAATAAGCCGCAATTTATAATAGCGGCTTATTACTTTGAGCGTTTATAACACTCAGAGCGTAATAGAGAAGCCTTTCTCAAAGCTATACAGCTTGAGACTCGACCATGAAAAACTGGCAATCTTTATCGAAAATCGATATCGATCCGTTTAACATGTCTCCTTAGAAAGGAGGTGATCCATCCGCAGGTTCTCCTACGGATACCTTGTTACGACTTCGTCCCAATCAATGGTTTCACCTTAGGACCGCTCCCGAGGGATAACGGTACTTCGGGCGCCCCCATCTTTCATGACGTGACGGGCGGTGAGTACAAGACCCAGGAACATATTCACCGCGCCATTGCTGATCCGCGGTTACTAGTGATTCCAACTTCATGAGGGCGAGTTGCAGCCCTCAATCCGAACTGAGACCGGTTTTTTAGGATTGGCTCCCCCTTACGGGTTTGCTGCCCATTGTACCGGCCATTGTAGCACGTGTGTAGCCCTGGACATAAGGGCCATGCTGATTTGACGTCATCCTTACCTTCCTCCGACTTAAAGCCGGCAGTCCCCTGTGAAAATACAACACAGGGCAAGGGTTGCGCTCGTTCACGGACTTAACCGAACACCTCAAGGCACGAGCTGACGACAACCATGCAGCACCTGTCACCGAGTTCCTTGCGGCACTTTTCCATTTCTGAAAAATTCTCGGGATGTCAAGTCCAGGTAAGGTTCCTCGCTTATCATCGAATTAAACCACATGCTCCACCGCTTGTGTGGGTCCCCGTCTATTCCTTTGAGTTTTAATCTTGCGACCGTACTCCCCAGGCGGGATACTTAATGCGTTAGCGTCGGCACTGAAGGGGTCGAGTCCTCCAACACCTAGTATCCATCGTTTACGGCGTGGACTACCGGGGTATCTAATCCCGTTCGCTACCCACGCTTTCGTCCCTGAGCGTCAGTTTTTGCCCAGTACGCTGCCTTCGCTTTTGGTGTTCCTCTGTGTATCTACGGATTTTACCCCTACACACAGAATTCCACGTACCTCTGCAAAACTCTAGTTTGCCAGTTTTAGGTATAGATTTACAGTTGAGCTGCAAAATTTAACACCTAACTTAACAAACCGCCTGCGGACGCTTTACGCCCAATGATTCCGGATAACGCTTGCACCCTCCGTATTACCGCGGCTGCTGGCACGGAGTTAGCCGGTGCTTATTCCTAAGATACCGTCAGAATTCTTCTCTCAGAAAAGGTCTTTACACCCCAAGGGGCTTCATCGACCACGCGGTGTTGCTCCGTCAGACTTTCGTCCATTGCGGAAGATTCCTTACTGCTGCCTCCCGTAGGAGTATGGGCCGTGTCTCAGTCCCATCGCGACTGATCATCCTCTCAGACCAGTTACCCGTCATAGCCTTGGTAAGCCGTTACCTTACCAACAAGCTGATAGGCCGCAGGCCCCTCCCGAACCGAAAAATCTTTACCCTTGCGGGACTATCCGGTATTAGCACCTATTTCTAGATGTTATCCCTGAGTTCGGGGTAGGTTCCAACGTGTTACTCGCTCGTCCGCCGCTCCACTTAAAAGTGTCGCTCGACTTGCATGTATTAGACACACCGCCAGCGTTAATCCTGAGCCAGGATCAAACTCTTCAATAAATATTGAAGCGACCGGCAACAACGAATTGTTGCCAATCTGCTGATTGTATAAAAGTAACAACAAGGGCTTTCCGTTGTTGTTACAGTGTTGTTTGTTCAAAATGAATAAACAGGTTTCTCTATTACACTCTAAATGTTAAAGAACGTTTCGGTTCGTTTTATTTAAGAACCACATCATAAAAATGCTGGTCTATACTACTTGAACGAAAACAAAGAAGTCAAGAGATTTTACAGGAAATTTATTACTTTTTTTGGTATAATTTATTGAGATCTAATTTTTTAACGTAAACAACCCATGACAACGCAAAAAACAGATGGTAGCCAAAGTAGAACTCACGGCCAATTCACACCTTTGACAAGTCAACTTATTCCGACAGTTATAGAAAAAAGCAATTTCGGAGAAAGAGCGTACGATATTTATTCAAGGCTTCTAAAAGACCGTATTGTCTTCCTTGGAAGCGGAATAAATGATGTCGTTGCAAATACAATCATCGCGCAGCTTCTTTTCCTTGAGAACCAGAATCCGGATAAAGATATTACTCTTTATATACATTCTCCCGGCGGACATGTAACAGCGGGACTTGCGATTTACGACACAATGCAGTACATAAAGCCAAAAGTATCAACAGTTTGTGTTGGTATAGCCGCTTCCATGGGTGCCGTACTTCTTGCGGGCGGTGAAAAAGGAAAACGTTTCACGTTGCCTAATTCGGAAGTAATGATTCACCAACCTCTTGGCGGAACCGAAGGACAAGCGTCAGATATTAGAATCCACGCGGACCACATTATTAAAACAAGAGATACACTTAATGGAATTTTGGCGAAACACACCGGACAACCGATTAAAGTTATTGAAAAAGATACAGATAGAGATAATTTTATGAGTGCAAAAGAAGCTCTTAAATACGGCCTTGTTGATAAGATTATCGAAAAAAAATAGATAGTCTTTCAAAACAAATTGTTTCTCTGTACAATACACGCGTAAAAACGCTCGGAGACGAGCGCAAAGCGAGTCTATCGCCAGGCCCCGCCATATGGGCGAGCGTAGTATGAGCAAAGCAAACTCCTTAATCATTTTAAGTATGTTAAAAAAATCATTTTTATTATTACCTGTTGTACTTCTTATATTTACCGGTTGTTTTGGCGGAGGATAAGATACTTCTCAGGATGGACAACTTCAAAATTTCACGACTTTTAAGTCAACAACTTTCAGTATAAGCAAGCCTCAACAGTGGAAAGTTATTGAACCTAAAGATTTTTCAAATGATATTCCAAGTGAAACTCAAATTATTTTTAGAGATAACGTTCTGAATGACAAATTCACTTCAAATGCGAACGTAACAAAAAAAATTCTTAAATCGCCCATGAGTTCTTACGAATTTGGACGATCCGAGATTAACGAAACTAAAAACAAATTACTTAATTATAAAGAAATTAGTCGTGATGAAGAATTTAATGTAGTTGTGGGTGGGCAAATGCAAAAATCCATCCTTATTATGTTTGAAGGAAAACGAAGTGAAACCGAGCCAACTATTCGAATCGTACAAGTATATGCCGTAAACGGCACCGATGCCTACACGGCAACAGCTGCATATCTCCTTGAAGCTGATGATTCAACAGTTGAGAATGCAAAAAATATCGTAAAATCGTTCAAGATTTTGTAATGCGATATCATTGACTTGGGATTTAGAACCGTTTATTATCTTAGCCAGGAATTATTCCTAGTATCTATAATTATGAACGAACAACAGACTAATAAAAAACGGGACGGAATTGGATGGGCATATTCGGACGCTGTTAAAGAAC
>JAJRYP010000090.1 GCA_024275695.1 Patescibacteria group bacterium
CGCACCCGGACAAGCTGAGTATTTAGATCATTCATAATATTATTGATTAAGTTCTTTGGAACGATTTTTCGCCTTCTCGATTGCTTCGGCAATTATATCGGAAGCACTTTCCAAATGATTTAAAGCAGCCTCGGTTGTGCCGCCTTTGGAAGTAACGGCTTCTCGCCACTCTCCGGCGCTCTTCGTGTTTGCATCCAACAGAAACGCACTACCCACGAAAGTTGATTCAGCAATTTTACGCGCTTCTTCACTCGAAAATCCGAGCGCCTCAGCCTTCTTACTTATAGTTTCGCACAAATAGAAAAAGTAAGCGGGCCCGGAACCGCTTAAAGCGGTTATTGAATCAATCATAGATTCGTCGGTCACTTCTATTTCTTCTCCGAGCGACCCGAAAATTTTCTTGATAAGATTTTTTTCCGTTACAGCTTCGGTTGCTATCCATCCTGTTAAACCATGTCCAACCTGAACCGGCAAATTTGGCATACTTCTCACGATTTTCCCGGCACCTGTTTTATCGCGCAGCGTATCGATAGAAATTCCGGCCATTATGGAGATCACCAGTTTTTCCTCCATTGACCATTCAAACTCTTTAAAGCTTTGCGGTTTGATCGCAAAAATCGCAACATCGACATTCGCCAAAATCTCGCCAACATCGGTGGAAACATTCGAACAATTCAAAGCATCCAATTTTTTCCGATCATTATCACAAACGTACAAATCTTCAGCTGCGAACTGTTTTAGAAGGCCTTTGTAAAAAGCGCTTCCCATATTTCCGGCACCTATTATTCCAATTTTCATAATTGATATATAAATAAATAATTATAATGAATAAGTGGCTTCTCGTCTTTTTTCCCAATCATTTCCTTTGCCTTCTCACTATCGAATTCCGACATTCCCAATCCGACAAAATGGCCATCCTCATCCATAATACGGATAATATCTCCTTTTTCAAAAGTTCCTTTTATTTTTGTTATACCAATCGGTAGCAGACTACTCACTTTATCCTTTAAGGCTTTCCTGGCTCCTTCATTTACATACACCGCGCCCTTCTCGTATCCTTTTGTAAGAGCAATCCATTTTTTAACGCTCGAAACTTCTTTTTGAGGAAGAAAATGCGTGCCAATCTTTTTTCCTTCCAAAATATCAATTAGAACATTTTCTTTTTTCCCGTTTGCAATAAATGTTTGAATTCCAACAGCGGCAAGAGTTTTCGCTATCCTGCATTTTGTAATCATTCCGCCTGTCCCGAATTTTGATTTCTTTTTTGAAACAAAGTCGTCGCATTCTGTCTTTTTTATATCAATCTCCGCTATAATTTTTGAATTTAAATCATCCGGGTCACCATCAAAAAGACCATCAACACTTGATAAAAGAATAAGCGCATCAAAATTAAGCATGGAAGCAATCATTCCGGCCAGCTCATCATTGTCGGTAAACATTAACTCACTTACAGACACAACGTCGTTCTCATTAACGATTGGGATAACCTTATCCTGTAGCATCGCGGTAAAACAATTCTTCATATTCAGGTAATGTCTGCGGCTTCTGAAATCTTCTTTCGTTGCGAGAACTTGCGCGCAAATACAATTGTAATTCTCAAAAATCGTTGAATAAGTATGGATTAATTCAACTTGCCCCATTGCTGCAAGGAGTTGTCTGTGAACAACCTTATTTGCATTGCAATACAAAGGAGCAAAAGCTCTCCCGGCTGCCATAGCTCCCGAACTGACCAGAATTACATCGACATTTTGTTTTTTCATTTCAGCCACTTGTTCACACAGCTGTTCCATTACTTTTTCATCAAGCAGACCGTCATCTCGAGTAATCACATTCGTACCTATTTTAACTATAACTTTTTTTAATGAAGAGGAATTCATTTAGAAAGGTTCTTGATTTCTTTCTCGAGTTTTTCAAGTCCAAGGTTGCCCGTGCCTCCCTGGTGAGTTGATTCTTTGAGCATCTTTTCTACTTCTTTTGGATCTACTTTGATTTTGTCCAAATTTGCTCCCACTTCTATATACGCATCTCTAAACGGCATACCCTTTTTCAATAATTCAAACGCTTTATGAGCTGCAAAAAGATCGGGTGTCATTGATTTATAAAGCACTTTCTTAACGGGCTTAATATTTTTAATAATCACAGACATAACTTCCAAAGAAGTTTCCGTATAACGAAGTCCAAGGAAAAGCGGTCTTTTAATCTCCTGTCCGTCCCTGTGATATCCGGAAATTTTGTTAATGATATTCATGCTTAATTCGTTTTTACATGAGATAACGGTTGCCGTTCTTCCGCGAATCAGTTCGGCACAATCAAGATTCTTCTTTTGAGGCATGATTGATGAACCTGTCGCAATTGCTTCCGAAATGTCAAAAAAATGAAATTCTTGCGTCGTGTAGAAGAGAAGATCGCATGCAAGTTTATTGAGTGTTAACATGATCTGGACGCACGCTTCAAGAACCTGTCCTTCAATTTTTCCACGTGAATTCTGGCAGTAAATTGCATTATTCTGAGTTCGTTTAAATCCAAGCTGTTTTGAAAGCCAGTCACGATCGAAATCAAAAGGTGATCCGTATCCGGCACCGGAACCAAGCGGATTTTGGTCAACAATTTCGTTTCTGATAGCATTAAGCAATCTAACATCATCCAGCAAGCTTTCAACAAAGGATGCCAACCATGTCCCCACTGTTGTAGGCATTGCTTTTTGCATGTGCGTATAGCCCGGCATTGGAACCATCTCGTACTTTTTGGCAACTTTCAAAAGATCTTTTGCCAGCTTCAACGCGAGTTTTTTCATACAAGTACATTTGTCTTTAAGAAAAAGTCGAGTCATTACAAGAACTTGATCGTTTCGACTACGTGCCGTATGAATTTTTTTCCCAACAGCTCCATATTTTTTAATAAGATAATCTTCTATTTTTGTATGACTGTCCTCGTCCTCAACTTTTAAATTGAATTTTCCATGCTCGTACAGTTCCAGAATTTCATCAAGCCCTTTTTCAAGTGTTTTAAGTTCTTTTTTATTGATGATTTTATGCTTTTGAAGAAGTCTTGCATACATTCTTGATCCAAAAACGTCATTTGGAATCATCTGCTGATCATAAATAATATCTTCTCCGGAGTTGTAATGTTCAACAAGAGGGTCAAGCTCGACTACTTTTTTCTTATACCAGATTTTTTTCTTTATGGTTTTTTTGTTTTTTGGCTTATCGGTGATAATTTTTTTAATTGCTTTTGGATTTGGCATGGAATTTAAGGTTTATGTGAGTTTTTTGCGGCTATATCTTGCTGCATTCTAGCTTCGTGAAAAAGTTTTTGCAAGAAATTGGAATAAGTGATAAAAAGATAAGGCAATATAGTTCCCTTTATTTATGGGGCGACGTAGCCAAGTGGTTAAGGCGGTGGTTTGCAAAACCATTATTCATGGGTTCGAATCCCATCGTCGCCTCCAAGTCACAAAGTTTCGAGCACCTTTGACATGCTGGTGAGCCGTTAAGGCGAACAGGATGTCAAAGAGGGCGAAAGACGAGTGACCTCAAAAGGAAGGGGATTATAAGGGGAAACTTTGGTTGCCCCTTATGGTTTAATGTCTTTAACTATGTACCCGTAGCTCAGCCGGATAGAGCGCATCCCTGCGGAGGATGAGGTCGTGAGTTCGAATCTCGCCGGGTACACCATTTTAACACAAATATTGTAATTTCACATTAATGTATCTGGTTAATATAAACAATAGCGTGGTTGACAGATAAGATGCAAAAGTATTTCAAATTTTTCATTAACAGATTTCATGCGGTTGTTATATTTAAAGCAGAATAAAGCCAACCACCATTAGAATGCAAAACAGGTTATAAAACGAAATTCCGTACTAGTACGGAATTTGTTAAACAAACATTTTGGGTTGCTTGATTAGTGTGAATTTATCAGGTTGCGGATTAGGACTTTTTCGCTTTTGCATCTTACCAGATGCACTTTCCTGCCACGCTGTTCTTTATAATAACCCAATGTATCTTATAAATTTGACCAAATTGTCAAACTGTGGTAAATTTCGCTAGTCAAATTATTTTGTTGTCCAAGGGAAGCATAGTCGAGTTTCATTTTTAGACATTCAAAGTTTGATAATCTAAATATTTTTTTACACCAATGCACAATGCAAGAAGGAACTATTGCTCGTCTCACGGACAGAGGATTCGGATTTATCTCCAGAGAGGGAGAAGAAAAAGATCTTTTTTTCCATTCAAACGAGCTCGCGGATGTAGAATTTAAAGACCTTAACGAAGGTGACAAAGTAACTTTCGAAGTTGCCGAAGGTCCAAAAGGTCCAAACGCGGTGAACGTTAGCCTGGTTAAATAGGTTAAAATCATAGGCTGCAGCTCCGCTAAAGAGTTGCAGCTTTTTTAAAATGTCAACAAAGACGGATTAATAATTAAAATCAAACCTAAGACAATCATCATTATACCTCCGATCAGATGTGCTGTTTTTGCGTATTTTGTTGTGATTCCGATTTTGTCAAAACTGTACAGGGCAATTCCAAACACAATAAAATCATCGATCATGTAAAATAAGATATACAGCAGCATGTAGAGCTGTGTCTCGAATCCGCCTAAATTATTAAGCTCGATAACTTTTGTGAATGTTTGCGGGATACCGACAGAACACGCGAATTCAATTATATTAACAGATAATGCGAGTCCTATTACTCCGAGAACCGTTAGAATTGTCATCTCGGCTTCAACTAACCTGTGTATTTTTTTGGATGTTTTTGCTTTTTGTTTAGCGTTTGTTACTTTGCATGTACCTTCGTTGGTCTTCCAATCGTACAGAAAATATAAACCGGCTCCCGTGGCAATAATTCCAACAATTGGAGTTACTATATTATCCAGTCCCACAAAATCCCAGGCAGTAAACCAAACATTCAAAATCAAATAATACATTATTGTTTCCGCCAGAATAAAAATTCCGGCAATTTGCCACATCTTTTTACGAGATCCAATTTGAGCAAGTACAACTAAAAAAGTAATAAGCACCCACATCGCGCATGGATTGAATCCGTCTATAAATCCGAGTAATACGGATAAAATCGGAAGCGATAAAGATTTTAAATCAACGGTTCCAAATAAAGGAACGGTGAAAAGCATCGATTCGGGTTCAAAGCTGCAAACTTCATCATCATTATCGCAAACACCACCATCGACAGTTTCAACATTGCCGGATCCGCCGGCGGCGATATATGCGTCAACCATAATCGCTCCGTCCTTTTTACTTTTATCAATCAAACTTTCAATTTTTACTCCGGTTGTTTTCGCAGAATCAAATCCCTGGATAATTGTGTTTCCAACCAGTGTGACCGGTGTAACTTTTGGCAAATCTTCAAGCTCCAAAAGTTCTATCCATTTTTCTTTATGCTCTTTTGTGCCTATATCATATAAATACACCTTAAAGTCATCTCGCCTTAAACTTAAATCAACTAAAAAATTTCGCTCGTCATGGCAGTGTTTGCAGTCTTCGCGCACAAAAACTTCAACAGGAACTTTGTCGTTATCGTTTGCGAATACTGATGGAATTAACCCTGTCAACAGAAACAATCCTGCCAATAATAGCATTATTTTCAGAAATATTTTTTTCATGCTTGTTTATATCATTGATAAAATCTTTCTCCCGTTCACGGAAGCTATATCAACAAGATTATCAAAATCGTAATATCTGCATCCTTCCATAAGCATTCTTGTTTCAATCCATAAGTCTCCGTCAATAAACGGTTGATAAAAATCATATACATTATCAACGCCTAAACCAACTGTAACTCCGGCTTCAAGCATTTCCGGAACATTTGCTATTGAATTGTGGACGGGTGCTTTAAATTGATCCAGTTGTCGCATGCCAAGCGCGGCTCCGGGGCTTACGACAACACTAATTCCGGCATCAGCCATTTTTTTATAAAGATCTTCTCTGTACGATTTTTCCTGCGCTGAAACGGAAATTGCATGAACCGCGGCAACACGACCCTGATAGTCATGTTTTACTGTATATTCAATCAATTTTTCAGTATCTCTTTCGTTTGGATTATTCTCTTGATCAATATGAACATGAACCGGCTTATTCAGATTTTTTGCTATGCTAAACAAAATATCGAAACTTTCATCGTCATTTGGACGATCACGAGACGGCAATCCTCCGGCAATATCCGCTTTTGAAGTAATTTCTTCATATAAATCGCGCGCTTCTTTATCAATCAGACCTCCGAGTGGTTGTGTTAAGGTTTTAAACTCGATTTTATCCTTATATTCTTCTTTAACTTTGAGCGCCGCATCGATGTTCTTGTGTCCGACAGCGTCATAGGCATCAATAAAACTCGCGCAAAGCTTGCTGCCTTGTTCGATCATTATGTTTAAACCGGTTCGAATACGCTCTTTTACCTCCTCCCGCGTGGAATTTCGCTTGATATCGTCACTCATATGCCATTTCATTTCCATATCCACCATACTTTTATCAAGTTCTTCTTTTGTAATATAGAAAGCTTTGTCAAAATGTGCATGACAACTGACAAAACCGCCTTTCTCCTTTACCGCTTCAAGAAATTGTGCCTTTAAATCCCACGGTTGCATAAATTTGGACTGGTTACATTTTTATAATTTAAAACCTTATCAAGGTCTTTTTCACTCATTAATTTATTTTCAAGCACAACTTCTCGAATACTCTTGCCTTTTTTTACGCTTTCTTCAACAACTTCGGTGGCTTTTTCATAGCCAATGTAAGGATTGAGAAGAGTTGCCATCCCAAGACTTTTTTCAAAGTAATATTCGCAAATCTTTTTATTAACCTTAATACCCCGGATGCATTTTTTATCAAATGTTTTAATTGCTTTTGTTCCAATATCAAAACTATCAAACAGGCTGTTTGCAATTAATGGCATCATTACGTTCAGCTCAAGTTGTCCGGCCTGAACGGCAAGATTTACCGTCTCATTGTTTCCCATTATATGTAAGCAAACCATGTTAAGCATTTCTGCGATATTCGGATTAACTTTTCCCGGCATAATGCTGCTTCCGGCTTCCGTTACAGGCAAATTAATCTCATTAAAACCGGTTGTAGGACCTGAATTCAATAACCTTAAATCGTTTGCAATTTTATTTAAATCAACAACAAGGAGTTGAATGCTTTGCGCCACATTTAACAAGCTTGTTAAATTGCTTGTTGCATAAATAGGATCTTTTGCTTCTTTCCATTGAATCCCGTGAATTTGTCTTAGCTTTTGAATTGCGAGCTTAGTAAATCCCGGATGTGTATTTATACCTGTTCCAATTGCATTTTTCCCTATGTTTAATTCGTAAATTTCTTTTTCCGTCTCTTGTAATCTTTTAATATTCTTGTTTATTGATGTTGCATAAGCCCGGAATTCCTGTCCGAGTGTAATAGGTACGGCATCTTGCAAATGAGTTCTCCCGGATTTAAGAATGCTTTTAAATTCAACGCTTTTTTTCTTAAAACTTTTTTCGAGATTTGTTAAAACATCAATTAATGTTTTCATTTTTTTTACAACAATAATTTTGATAGCTGTTGGGAAAACATTATTTGTAGATTGTCCCGCATTTATATCGTTATTAGGATGGAGAACTTTATAGTCACCTTTTTTCTTCTTTAGTAATTCGAGAGCTCTATTGCAAATGACTTCATTAACATTCATATGAGTGGGAGTTCCCGCCCCCGATTGAAAGACGTCAATAAGAAATTGATCGTCCCATTTACCTCCGGCCACTTCTTCCGCGGCACGTATGATAGCTTTGCACTTCGTTTGGCTAAGAAGTTTCAGCTTGCAATTTGCATATGCCGTGGCAATTTTAACTTCGGCAATTGCGTGAAAAAATTCAACGGGAAGTGTCTTTCCGCTTATATTGAATGTTTCACTTGAGCGCATAGTATTTATTCCATAAAGAGCTTTGGAAGGAATTTTCCTTTTTCCCAGGCCATCTTGTTCGCTACGATATGCCATAATTTATATAAGTTATTTTATTGCTTTTGAAACATTGATCGCAAGATTCTTGTCAAAAATTGATGGGAGAATTTTGTCTGCTGTTGGTGATTTCACTGTTTTTGCAATTGCGTATGCGGCATTTAGTTTAATTTGAGAAGTGATTTTTGTCACGCCGTGTTTTAAAGCACCTTTAAAAAATCCCGGAAACGCAAGTACATTATTTACCTGATTCGGGAAATCGCTTCTTCCTGTAGCAACAATTGCCGCTCCGGCTTTGTATGCCTTGTCGGGCATAATCTCGGGAACAGGATTAGCCAAAGCAAATATTATCGGTTCGTCATTCATGCTTTTTATCATTTTTTCAGTGACAACATTAGCGACGGAAACTCCAATAAAAACATCGGCCTTTTTAAATGCGCTTGCCAGCGTTCCTTTTCTTTTTAACCTGTTTGTTTTTTTTGCGAGTTTTTTCTTGTATCCGTAAGCGCCTCTTCTTCCTTCATAAATAATTCCTTTGCTGTCGCATACCAGTATATCTTTAATTCCTTCTTCCAATAATAAATATGCAATTGCGGTGCCGGCGGCACCGGCACCGTTAATCACAACTTTTAATTTTTTTAGATTCTTATTTACGACTTTTGTCGCGTTAATAAGGCCCGCCAGAACAACCATTGCCGTGGCATGTTGATCGTCGTGCATTACCGGGATTCCGATATTTTGCAGCTTTTCTTCTATTTCAAAACAACGTGGAGCTGAAATGTCTTCCAAACTAATTCCGCCAAATACAGGAGCGATATTTTTTGCTATTTGGACAATTTCATCGGTTTTTTGAGTTTTTAAACAAATGGGAAACGCGTTAACATCGCCGAATTGTTTCATTAAAACAGCTTTTCCTTCCATGATCGGAAGCGATGCCGCAGCTCCAATATTTCCCAATCCCAGAACAGCACTTCCGTCAGTTAAAATAGCCACGGTATTTCCTTTAATAGTATAATCGTTTACTCTTTTGACGTCTTTGTTTATTTCAACGCATGGAGCCGCTACTCCGGGTGTATATAAGAGGGTCAGATCCTCTTTTGATCGAATATGAACTTTTGGCTTAATATCAAATTTCCCGCGAAGCTTTTTGTGAAGTCGTATTGCTTTTTTGTCCGACATATAGAGACGAGCGTTAGTGAGTCTCTCGCGAGCGAAAACTTATCGCGAGCGTAATTGTGAGCCCGCCCGGGGCGAACTCCTCATGGTCAAAATTTAAAATAGGAAACTCTGAAGTCCCCTTAGTTAATGCTATCTCTTGAAAGGAAACCAAGGTTTCCTCTCAAACTCTCCGTCCTTTTAGAGGTCACTCGCTTACGCTCGTGACTGTGGTGGGTCATGCAGGAATCGAACCTGCGACCGTCTCCTTAAAAGGGAGCCGCTCTACCGACTGAGCTAATGACCCAAAGCAGCTTCAACATTCTATGAAAACTTAATCTTAAGTGCAAGTCAATTTTTAGATCTTTCCGAAAGGAGGCTAACGCCGAGGAAAGAAAGTGCCGGAAATAGAAACCAGATGCTATAATGATCAACCAATATCTTTGCTAAATTTGATTGATTATAAATATCTTGAAAAGCGGGGCTTACGCCTGCGCCGTTTCCAACAATAAAGGAATTGCCCGAAATGAAAATAAGTGCGATACATATAATTAAGGTCGCATTCAAAAATCCAAACATAAGATTCATGGCAAGTCTAACCGGTGAGGGCCCGGAATTGCCAACTTCAACCTGATATGATCCTCTAACGGAGAGAATAACAATAAGTCCGAGAAATGAGATAATTTTAACAAGAACAACGGCCTCGTCAGCCGTGCTTATATAGAAAAGGCTAAGAAGTTTCATGAAATTATCCGAAAGTTGCAATGTGCCGGCGAATAAATTACCGATAGCATCGGCACAAAGAGCGCCCACATAAGTGGCCAATATAACTTTAAGATTATTGTTCCTTCCGATTATTATGCTATAGGCAACAATTATTCCGAAAAATACAATAATAAACAGATCCCAGGATAAACGTAAATCCATACAAAAGTGTTACATCAACCTGTATCGTATAATAGCTTGCCGTTTTGGCAAGTGCCGCTTTTTATTTGAAACGTCCAAAAAAGCTTCCGCCTTTAAGATTAATTTTTGCTTCTTTTGCCAGTGCCGTATAAAGTTCCTTTTCTTTTTTAGTTAATTTAGTCGGTATATCAAGAATTATTTTTAAATAATGATCTCCTTTTTGTTCGCTATTCAATCTTGGCATTCCGTATGATTTCAATTTGAATACTTTTTCGCTTTGAGTTCCGGGAGGAATTTTTAATTTAATATCTCCATGAATAGTTTTAACGGTTATTTCATCTCCGAGAACACCTTGTAACAAATGAATTTTTTGTTCGCTATGAATATCGTTACCATTCCTGACAAAGCTTCTATGTGGATCTACAATTATATGTAAGTAAAGATCGCCATAGCTGCCTCCGTTTATGCCGGCCTCACCTTTGCCGCTTAATCTAATAGTCGAATCAGTGCTGATTCCCGCGGGAATTTTGACCTTCACTTTTTCTTTTTTTCTAACTCGAGTTGTCCCATGACATACCAAGCACTTTTTTTCCGGCATTCTCCCTTCTCCATGACAATTGTCACATGGACGCGAAGTTGCGATTTGTCCTAAAAGCGTTTGTCGGATTTGCCTTACTTCTCCGGTTCCTTTACATGTCGAACATGTTTTGATTTTACTGCCGGGTTCGGCACCGTTCCCCTTGCAGTGGTCACATCTGTCCGCTTTTGTTATTTCAAGTTCCCGCTCCGTTCCCGTAACGCTTTCTTCAAATTTAATTTTTATTCCGGCTTCTATGTTTTCGCCTCTTACAGGTCCTCTTCGGCGTGATTTTGAAGCCCCGCCTCCTCCACCAAAAAAACTTTCGAAAATATCGGCAAACCCTACTCCGCCACCTCCGGAAAATGATGAAAAATCAAATCCTTGAGCGTCAAAACCACCATATCCCCCATGTCCTGTTGCTCCTCCCGTTTGCCCGAATTGATCATAAAACGATTTTTTCTTTTTATCTGAAAGTGTTTCATAAGCCTCGTTTATTTCTTTAAACTTCTCTTCGGCTTTTTTATCACCTTTATTTTTGTCGGGATGATATTTTTGAGCAAGCTTTCGATAGGCTTTTTTGATTTCCTGATCGGATGCATTTCTTTCAACGCCCAACGTTTTGTAAAAATCTTTCTGAACCATAAAATATTTTATGTTGATTTAGCGTCGGTATTTTATATATGCAAAGTTTAAAAGTCAAAAGGCCGATTTTAAATTTGCCCCGTTTACGGCACACATGCGGCCATCTTATATGCAGCAATTTTCGGTTCGGCCACCTCCAGCCCCTCCGTTAACCGACCAACCTCAATTTTATATACGGCAACCTTACTATCCGCAGCCTCAAAACCCTCCGTTTTTCGACCCGCAGCCATTTTATATTCAACAACTTTTTGGTCTATCTTAAA
>JAJRYP010000091.1 GCA_024275695.1 Patescibacteria group bacterium
CTTCTATTCTATAAGAGGATTAGCGATGTATGGGACGAAGAGTATCAAAAAATAATGAGAGAATATAACGATAAAACGCTTGCGGCAGCAGATTACAACCACCGGTTCCAAGTTCCGAAAGATTGTCGCTGGGAAGTTGTTACTGAAAAAGCTGAAAATATTGGCACAAAACTGAATGAAATTTTCGATAAACTCACGAATGCCAATAGTCCAAAGCTCGATAAAATTTTCGATGATCTTGACTTTGCAAACAAAGACAAATTCCCGAATGAAACACTGCAACGTCTTATCAACCACTTTTCTCAGTATAATTTTGCAAGTACTTATATAAGTTCGGATCTTCTTGGAGATGCATACGAATATCTCATTAAACAGTTTGCAGCTGACGCAGGCAAAAAAGGCGGAGAGTTTTATACTCCGCGTGAAGTCTAACGGGTAATTATCAACATTCTAAAGCCGCATGCAAAAGATCACATTTACGACCCGACCGTCGGATCGGGCGGATTCCTGCTCGAAGCTTACAATTTTCTTAAAGATAAATCCGGCGAAGATGTTGCAAAAACCCTTTATCTTTACGGACAGGAAATCAATTTGAGCACCTTTGCGATTACAAAAATTAACATGTTCCTTCACGGGCTTGACAGTGCCGATATAAGACGAGGCGATACATTGCAAAATCCTCAATTTCTTGATGAATTCGGGGCGCTTCGGAAATTTGATAAAGTTGTTGCCAATCCACCCTACTCAATAAAAGAATGGTCGTTTGACTTTTTTAAGACAAACAAATACGGGAGAATCGAAGGTTATGAAATGCCACCGATAAAAAATGCCGATTATGCCTTTATCCTTCATATTTTAAAATCAATGAAGCCCGATGGAAAAGCGGGCGTTGTCCTTCCTCACGGGGTGCTTTTTAGAGGTGGAGCTGAAGGAAGGATAAGGGAACAGATAATTAAGAATGATTTAATTGATGCAGTCATTGCGCTTCCATCGAAACTTTTTTACGGCACAGGTATTCCGGCTGCTATTCTTATTTTTAATAACAGCAAACCGAATCACAAAAAAGGAAAAATTCTCATTATCGATGCCGAAAACGATTATGCCGAATTGAAAAACCAAAACATGCTTCGCAAAAAAGATATCGACAAGATAGTGAAAGCATACGACGACTATAAAGATGTTGAAAAATACGCCCGCATAGTTGATATAAAGGAAATTGAAGAAAACGAATTTAATTTGAATGTACGCAGATACATCGAAAATGTAGAGGAAGAGGAAGAAATTGATATAAGCGCGGTTTGGAAAGAATTACAAATACTTGAGAAAGAGCGAGGAAAGATCGACAAGGAAGTGGCAGGCTATTTAAAAGAATTAAAATATTAACAAATAACTTAAATCTGTCATGAAAAAACAGAAAATACATGTGAAGGGAACTGAAATTGTGTTGTTTCAACAAAATGAGCAGGATTACATCTCTCTTACAGATATAGCGAGACATAAAAATGCGGAAAGATCAGACGATGTTGTGAAAAACTGGATGAGAAACAAAAACACTCTGGAATTCTTAGGTCTATGGGAAAAATTAAACAATCCGGATTTTAAACCCGTCGAATTCGACGGGTTTAGATCTCAGGCAGGTTTAAATGCTTTTGTAATGACACCAAAACGTTGGATTGAAGGGGTTAACGCAATAGGCATCGTATCCAAATCAGGAAGAAATGGAGGCACTTTTGCGCATAAAGATATTGCTTTTGAATTTGCTTCATGGATAAGTGTCGAATTCAAACTCTTCCTCATAAAGGAATTCCAGCGTCTCAAAGAAGAAGAAAACGAAAGATTAGAGCTTGGATGGGATCTTAAAAGGAATTTGGCGAAAATTAATTATCAAGTGCATACGGATGCTGTTAAAAAGCACTTAATTCCCGATAAAATTACCAAAAAGCAGGCAAGTTTAGTATACGCGAGTGAAGCGGACGTTTTGAATATGGCTTTATTTGGAATGATCGCAAAAGATTGGCGTACAGAAAATCCAAAAGCGGGCGGAAATATCAGAGATCATGCCACGGCAGCTCAATTGGTATGCCTGACAAATCTGGAATCGCTAAATGCGGAATTAATCCGACAAGGCCTGGAACAATCTGAAAGACTTTTAAAATTAAATGAAATCGCCATTATTCAAATGAAATCACTTGCGGCCAGTCCCGGTATGAAAAGGCTTAAATAAAACTTTACTAAAATAACCCTTTGAATATCATGAAAATCAATTTTACAAAAAAGCAATACGCAAAACTTATAAGAACGGCCTACATAGCCGAATGGGTAATAAACTCTTACAATCTACATAAAGACAGAAACAAAGATTATGACGACTTACTTGAATACATACTTTCGTTCGCAAAAGATTATGGCATGAAAGAAATGGTGGATATATCGGGCGGAAAAATATATCCAAGCAGATTATTGGACGAAGACGAAGAAACAAGGAGTTTTTTGGATAAATATTCGGAAGAAAATTTTTGGGATGAACTGATTGACCGATTGGCTTTACGGGATTTCAATAAACATTATTCAAAAGAAGAAATTCAGAAAATGGATTTTTTGGAACGCGAAAGCAAGATTGATCCTTTTAGGGAAAAATATGCGAAGGAGTTTAAAAAAAACGGTCTCGGTCGTATACAAATAAATAATGATTAAACATATGTCGTATTATCTCAAAAAGATGTACCTCGAAAAAAAAATTAAAACACCGGTTTGTTTCTTTGATGAAACAGGCCTTTTAAATAACGCCGTTGATAAGTTTTTTGTACTTGGCATGGTCAAATGCTTACGGCCGCACAAGCTGAATGGATTATTACGTAAATTAAGAGATAAAAATCATTTTTATGACGAGATTAAATGGAAAAAAGTTAATGCAAAGAACTTTTCTATAATGAAAAAACTGATTGATTATTTTTTTTCGATATACAACACAAGTTTCTACTGCATCGTGCTACATAAAGACAATATGGATTTCCAAAAATACTTTAATAATGATTTTTTCAAGGCTTATCAAAGTTTCACAACGTTGCTCCTTAAAAAAAGCATTCGGGATGATGAAATCGCAACTATTATTGCGGATCACTATTCAACGCCAAATAAGGATGAATTCGAAGCAAAAGTAAGGAATTATGTGAATGACCACAATAAAAGGATGTGCATCCATAGTGTAGTGCGCATTCATTCCAAAGGATGCGATTTAATTCAGATTGCGGATTTATTGATGGGAGCCGTGAATTATGAATTTAAACTAAAAAGCAACCTCATTAAGAAGCCATCTAAAGCGAAGATTGAACTGCTGGATTTTCTAAAAAACAAACTCGGTGTAACAGACCTTACTCAACATATTAAATCTGAAAAATTTAACGTTATGACCTTTGACCCAACAAAAAAGAAGTATAAAAAAAGAACTTGACGGCCATGGGCCCTACGGCCAACGCCTGTTCAAGTTCATTTATATTGTATAAAAAATACAATATAAAGTCAATCATTTTTATTAAAAAATATTATAAATAATCGTCAACATTAACCACCATCATTTATGAAAATCAATTTTACTAACAAGCAATACGCAAAACTTATAAGAATGGCCTACATAGCTGAATGGGTAATAAACTCCAATAATATTTATGAGGATAGAGATAAAGATTATGACGATTTGCTTAAATACATAATGTCATTTGTCAAAGATTTCGGGATGGAAAAAATGATTGATAAATCGGATGGAGAAATTGATCCAAGCAGATTGTTGGAAGAAGAAACAAGGAGTTTTTTGGATGAATATGATGAGGAATTTGAGAAATATGGATTGAGTAGGGTGCAGGTGAGTAATTAAAGAAAATTTAACTTATTATAAATATGACACTTAAAACAAAAGAATTATTGGGAATATTGAAAGACTTGAAGAACTTTATTGATGGCAAGCAAATTTTTCAGGAACATGAACTAATAGGATGGATTGCTAAGTGCATTGCATTTTTTACACAAATAGGCGTAAGTAGCGAAATAATTAATGGTTTTATGAAAACATTTGAATTTAAAGCTGAGCAAGATGTCACTAGTTATTTATTAGAAAATATTGGTCCATTTAGATATCAACATGGTTCTGAGAAGAAGGATAAAAGTGGATATGTTTTTAATTCACTTATACACATGGTTCCTAGTGAAGAAATCTATTACGTAAAAATTGCTTTCACTGCGGCAGAGTTAATTCTGCATCTAAAAGAGGAGGAAGAAAG
>JAJRYP010000092.1 GCA_024275695.1 Patescibacteria group bacterium
CTCAATAATTCCTATTGAATTTCTACTTTTGTAGATGAGACAGCTTGCTTATATTCTTATTTTTCTCAATAATTCATTATGAGAGAAAAATCAAAATCATGTGTCTCACAAACCGAAAAACAGACAAAAAATTTAAACAAATTAGCCAAAGAGCTTATGGATAGAAATTCGGACATTAATCATTCCAATATAAAAAAGTTATCACAACACCAAAAATCGCAAATACTCGATTACTGCCACAAACGAGAAAAAGAGAATCTTTTTATCATCGGTAGTTTCAAGAATTATAAAAAACCGTTCTCGGTAAATAAATATTATTGTTTTTTACACTTTACAATTTCTACTCCACCAATCTTTTTAGTACGCTAAACGCCCTGTCTATATCAACATCTTTAAAAATACATGTAAGTTCATAAGATGTGGAAACGGTGTCTACGATGCTTATATTATTCCAGGCAAGAACTTTTGTAATACTGTAATAAATACCAAAAACTTCAATATTTTCCGGGGGTAGTTTTATTGTAATTGAAGATAGATTTTTCAATGAGAGAATCTCGTTTTCATCTTTAAATATTTTTTTAACATCTTTTTCAAAGTAGCTGTTTGCAATTATGGTGGTTTCCGTAATCCCCTGACTTATCGTTATAAAAGAATTCTTGTTGTTAGTTGTTACATCAAATAATTTAGCTATTTTCTTGGAAAGAGTTCGCGAATTTTCATAAGTAAATTCTATTAGATCGGATTTGACCGTAATGTCTCCGGTCTTTTTTAAGACTTTTGCGAGATGTGACGAGCGAGCTTTAATTTGAGGAGTAAACCTTTTTAACGCCATTATAATCGCACCTTCTTGTGCGTCTTTCATCAATTTTTTTTTAATTTGAGGCCGTATCTCTCGCGCCAATCCGGAAAGATTTATGATACCTCGTGAAATGCCTTCTTCCACAAAAGGCATTTTTGAAACAATTTCTTCAACAACTTTTTGAATTGTAATCATTTAACGGGCATTATTTGTTAAAATTTTAACAAATCATACTAAATTTGTACATTTTTTTAAAAAAATTGTCAATCTGTTTTATATATCTTAAGTTGGAATCACAATTTATTATTAATCAAAAAAACCATGATTACAGCAACAAATCCTATAACCGGAGATAATATGGAATTGGCCGCAACCACCGAAGTTGGCGAAATTATTACAGCTGACGACGGAACGATGTTTGAAGTTACAGTTATTGAAAACGGGCAAGCCAATTTGTCGGAAGTATCCGTAGATGAAGATTGGGGGCAATAACCGCTCCGTGAATATCGATAATCCAACTATATTATGCCAAGAATAGGTCTCATACATACGGGCTTACGTGCC
This sequence comes from Patescibacteria group bacterium, assembly GCA_024275695.1. Lineage (GTDB taxonomy): Bacteria > Patescibacteriota > Gracilibacteria > UBA1369 > PNNO01 > JAJRYP01. The sequence goes on from JAJRYP010000092.1 coordinate 1,364, forward strand.
GACGAAAAGCTTTTAATAAAAGCCCTTAAAAAAAGACAAGTAGATTATGAGCTTATCGACATTAGGCAAACTCCTTTAAACCCCGATGATCTGACTTTTTGGGAGAAGTTTGACGTGATTTTGGAAAGATGCATTTCTACGGCAAGAGGTAACGCGGCTATCGAATTTTTATCGAATACGGGAAGGCAAATTGTTAATAACAAAGATATAGTTGCTATTTGCAATGATAAATTTCAAACAGCCAGTGTTTTAAGTGCAAATAAAGTGCCGGTTATTCGATCAATATTAGTAAGTGATGAATCACAGGCAAGTAAAGCAATTGAAAGTCTTGGAGGGTATCCTGTTGTGATGAAATCTCGTGAAGGTTCCTGGGGAAGATTAATGGGGAAAATTAATGATGAAGATGCTTTGGAAGCCGCGATTGCGCATAGGCGGCACTTAAGTCCCCGGCATAATGTGTTTATCTTGCAAGAATACATTGATAAAAAAGAAAATCGAGACATTAGAGCTTTTGTAATTAACGGTGAGTGTATTTGTGCGATTTATAGAACCTCTTCTCACTGGATTACGAATACTGCCAAAGGAGGAGAAGTGTCTAACTGTCCGGTTACGGATGAACTTTTGGAAATCTGCGAAAACAGTTCCAATGCCATAGGTGGAGGAATTTTAGCAATAGATTTAATCGAAACTACCGAAGGACTCGTAGTAAACGAAGTGAATCACACAATGGAGTTTAAAAATAGCGAAGAGCCGACCGGAGTGAGTATTTCGGGAGCAATTACAGATTATTTGTTAACTCAAACGAAATGAAAAAAATATCCGTATCAATAATTGGAGCGTCCGGATACGCGGGGGGAGAACTTCTAAGAATTCTTTTAAACCATCCGAATGTGGAAATTGCGCAAGCCACTTCAAGAAAATTTGCAAAATTTCCCGTTACTGTCGCGCATCCAAATTTACGCGGCCTTACCAATTTAAAATTTTCCAAAGTTGAAGATTTGAAAAAGTGCGATATTTTATTTATTGGTCTGCCAAACGGCGTATCTCAAAAAAATATGGATGGATATATGAAGATTGCTCCGAAAATTATCGACCTCGGCGCGGATTTTAGACTAAACAATTTGGAAAATTATGAAAATTGGTACGGGAAGCACGAAATGCCCGAGTTATTACAAAAGTTTATTTACGGGATCGCGGAATTACATAGAGAAAAAATACGTAATACCAATTATGTTGCCTGTGCCGGGTGCGAAGCGACTTGTTCAATTCTCACTCTGTATCCGCTATTTAAAAACAATTTAATTTATCCGCAAAATGTTTTTATTGACGCTAAATTGGGAAGCAGCGCAGCAGGCGGAAAACCGTCTCTTTCCACTCATCATCCGGAAAGATCGGGAGTCGTGCGAAGCTATATGCCGACAATGCACAGGCATACCGCGGAAATTGAACAAGAGCTTAAAACGTTCTCCGATACAAATATTCAAGTTAATGTTAGCGCGACCGCAATAGAAATGGTCCGTGGGATTTTGGTAACTTGTCAGACATTTTTAAAAGAAGATTTAAGCGAACTTGATATCTGGCAAATTTATAGAAGAACTTATGAAAATGAACCGTTTATACGCTTGATAAATGACAAAGTCGGGGTTTACAGATTTCCCGAGCCCAAACTTTTATCGGGAACGAATTTTTGTGATATCGGTTTGCAAAAAGATAAAAGATCGAACCGCCTGGTTGTTGTTGGAGCTATTGATAATTTGGTAAAAGGCACTGCCGGCCAGGCTGTACAGGCAATGAATTTAATGTTTGGATTTGATGAAGAGTTAGGGCTTGGCTTTCCGGGTTTACATCCTATTTAAAATTTAAAATGATTATAGTTAAAATTGGCGGAGCTAAAAATATCGATTTTGATAACATAGCTCAAGATCTAAAAAATATTGATGATCAAATAATACTTGTACACGGAGCAAGTAAAACTCGTGATGAAATTGCGGACAATCTTGGCCATCCTGCAAAAACGGTAGTTTCACCTTCCGGAGTTTCGAGTGTTTTTACAGACGAGAAAGCATTGGAAATATTTTTAATGGCTTATTGCGGACTCGTAAATAAACAAATCGTGGCCGGTCTTCAAAGAAACGGAATTAACGCGGTTGGTTTATCCGGAATTGACGGAAGACTTTGGGAAGGTAAAAGAAAAGACCTTACTTTGGTTAAAGAAGGAGATAAAGTAAAAGTAATGCGAGGAAATCATACCGGGAAAATTGAAAAAATTAATAAAAACTTAATTGAAGTGCTTCTTGACGCGAATTATGTTCCGGTCGTTTCGGCACCCGGAATAAGCTACGAAGGGGAAATTATCAATACCGACAATGATACGGCCACAACACTGATGGCGCTGGCTTTGGGAGCGCGCAAAATTGTGTCTCTTTTTGAAGCACCCGGACTTTTAAAAGATGTGAACGATCCAAAATCTCTTATTAAAGAAATCGCCAAGGAAAAAATTCAAGATTATTTTGAATTTGCAAAAGATCGAATGATGAAAAAAATAATGAGTGCTGAAAAAGCTTTAAATAAAGGTGTTAAAGCTGTGTATTTTGGAGATGTTCGTGTTCAAAATCCCGTTACAAACGCTTTAACCGGCAAAGGAACAATTATTAAATAACCGCATTTATGCAAAATCCGTTCTTATTACAAAAACAGTACCTGGTAGGAACCTATATTAACAGAGGTATTACTCTGGTACGCGGTGACGGAGTCTATTTATATGACCGGCAAGGCAATCAATACCTCGATATGACGACTAACTACGGAGTTAATCTGTTTGGTTATAATCATCCTAAAATCACAGAAGCTGTGACTAGTCAATTCCAGAAATTACCCACTCTGCATTGCAGTTTTAATAACGATAAAAGAGGATCGGCGGCAAAAAATTTAATTGAGAGATGCTCTTGCGGTTTAACGAATGTATATTTTGCGAACTCCGGAACCGAAGCGGTGGAAGCCGCGCTTAAATTTGCCGTACTTGCGACCGGTAAACACAGATTTATATCAATGGAAAACGGATATCACGGAAAAACAATTGGCTCTTTGTCTGCAACATCAGGAGAAAAATATCGTGATCCATTTAAACCACTTATTTGGGAATTCGATCATGTGCCATTCGGGGACATAAAAGCTCTGACAAAAGCTGTAAAAGGGGCCGCGAGCAAAGCCGATAATAAAACGGCCGCAATTATTCTTGAACCGGTGCAAGGTGAAGGTGGAATTAACGTTCCGGATAAAAATTATCTAAAAAGTGTTGAAAAACTTTGTAGGGATAGCGGAATTTTATTAATAGTTGATGAAATTCAAACCGGACTTGGCAGAACCGGACACTTTTTGGCAATCGAAAACGCCGATATCCGGCCGGATATTTTAACGCTCGGCAAAGGACTTGCCGGTGGTTATCCGGTTGGGGCAACTCTTGTAAGTAAAAAGATAAATGCAGCTATCCCAAAAGGTATACATACTTCAACTTTTGGAGGTAATCCCGCCGCTTGCGCGGGTATTTTGGAAACGCTCAGCCTGTTAAACGAAGATTTATTGCGTCATGTTAATAAAATGAGTAATTATTTATTTGAATCCTTAAAACGTGTCAAAAGTGATTTGATTGTTGATGTAAGAGGAGCAGGATTAATGATTGGAATCGAAGTAAAATCTGATCGAGATAAAATATTAAAACTACTTCAGCAAAATCGCATTTTAACGCTACCATCAGGGAAAAATGTTGTTAGGCTTTTGCCGCCTTTAATAGTGCAAAAAGAACACATAGATCATTTTATTCAAATCTTTAAAGATATTTTAAATCATGTGTAGATTTTTATTAGTAAAATCCGAACAAAAAGTTGAGCCGCAAAAATTCTTAAAACAATTTGCTGAAATTTCCCAAAAAAGCAAAGCTTTAAATGGAGATTGGCAAGGAGATGGTTGGGGATTTTCTTATCTTGATGATAAAAAACGCTGGCAAACGTACAAATCTGTAAAACCTGTTTGGGAGGAAGATTATATTTTTAAAGAATTTCCGGAAGTTAATATTTTTCTTACTCATGCTCGTAGTGCTTCGTATATGAAAAATTTAAATGATGTTAATGTAAATCAACCTTATTTTAATGATAATTATTGCTATGTTTTCAATGGAGATCTGGAAGGAGTTTGCTTAAATAAAAGAGTTCCGGGTGCGATTGGTGCGCAAAAAATTTGGAATTTATTGCAAGAAAGATTAACTAAAATGAATCCGGAAAAAAGTTTAAAAGATTTATCTGATTTTTTATATCAACATACCAAAACTCTTCACGCGCTTAATATAGGCCTTGCGGACACAAAAAACATTTATGCGTTGTGTCGCTTTACACCTAACAGTATTGCTCCCGATTATCATGTTCTTTGTTATTTGAACAAACCGCATTTAAAAATAATCTGCTCCGATTTGCTTGGGGGTTTTAAAATGGAAAATTTTAAAGAAGGAGAAATTCTGAAATTCTAAAAATTTTCGATGGCTCCACATAGTGAACAGTGTTGGAACTGTTATTCGGGAAAGTGAAGAGTATATTTATGTGCCCGAGGTGAGGGAATATGCAGGGGTATAATTTTATCCTACCCCGCGTTACACTATTGTTTATTCATCTAAGCCCTCATCAACTATACGCACTAGAGGTTCCTCCCATCCGAAACAAGTCTCCCGACCGCACAATTTTTCAAAGGTTGTTATGCAATTCTGATTGAGTTTAGCATAATCTTGAAGCATTAATACCACTTCTTGCATAAATCCGCCGACAGTGCCATTGGAATCATCAACCCCGCCAGTGCATAATTTTTTATCAAGTCGCAATAACATATCAACCAATAACTTGGCTGTTTGTTCGCTTACGGGCAACTCCGAGACCAATTTTGATAATCTTGCACAACCTTCATCCAAAGAATTTTGATAAGCAAACCAAATCCGAGAAGGCCCGTTATATGCTTTTATATATCTCATAGCTAAAGTAA
>JAJRYP010000093.1 GCA_024275695.1 Patescibacteria group bacterium
AGCTCAAGGTAAAAAAGGTAGTTTTTCCAAACAGTCCGAATACGGAAAACAATTAAGGGAAAAGCAAAAAGCAAAACGTATTTACGGAATTCTTGAAAAACAGTTCAGAAGATATTACAAAAAAGCCGATTCCGCGGAACTTGCAACTCACATTGCACTATTGACTATCCTTGAGAAACGTCTGGATAATATTGTTTACAGAGCGGGTCTCGCCGAAACCAGAAGACAAGCTCGTCAAATTGTAACTCACGGATTAATCAAATTAAACGGAAGAAGGGTTGACATCCCGTCCATTGAACTTAAAATCGGAGATAAAATTGAAGTAAGAGAAAAATCAAAGAGTTCGCCTCTCTTTGAACTAATTAAGAAAAACAAACCGAGAGCACCAAAATGGCTAAAAGTAGATCTGAAAAACTTGAATTGTGAAATGATAAGGGATCCGGAAAGAGACGATCTGGAAAAAATCATCGAAGCACAACTTATAGTTGAGTACTACTCGAAGTAATATGTTTATTTCTCACGTTATTTAATATTTTAAATATGCACCAAATACAAGAAGAAATCGGTATTCCAAAGTTTAAATCTAAAGAAAAGGGTGACAACCATATGGTATTCACACTCGGGCCGCTTCCGTCCGGATACGGAATGACTGTTGGAAATGCCCTTCGCAGAGTTCTTCTCTCATCGCTTCCGGGAGCGTGTGTAACTGGCGTCAAAATTCAAGGTGTTACTCACCAATATTCCACTATTAAAGGAGTAAAAGACAGCATCCTTGATATTACATTGAATTTGAAAAAACTTCATATTCAGAAAGATACGAAAGAACCGTCGATCATGGAATTAAATGTTTCGAAGACAGGAGTTGTAACGGCAAAAGATATTAAAACTCCAAGTGACGTTAAAATTATGAACCCCGATTTATATATCACTACAATCGAAGGAAAAAGTACAAAACTGAAAATGGAAATGCGCGTTGAGAAAGGAGTTGGTTACGTGCCTGCTTCACAACGCATTAAAGAAGAAAAGGATCCGAACATGATCGTTCTTGACGCGATTTACACACCCGTCATCAAGGTACGCTACGATGTGGAAGATACTCGCGTGGGGCAAATGACAAACCTGGATAAAATGACACTTGAAATTCAGACCGACGGAACAATTTCTCCTGAAGATGCTCTGAAATTCAGTTCAAATATTATTGTTTCATACTTTAATCTTTTCAATGAAGAAGGTGTAATGGTTGAAGCGGATTTTATGAGTGATTTTGCCAAGATTGCACAGAAAGAACAAGAACAGGAGCAAGCTAAACCGGTTCAAGAATCATACACGCCAATTGAAATTCTCGGATTTTCTCCGCGAACGCTTAACGCACTTATTAACGGAGGGATCGGATCGATTGAACAGCTATCCAAATGTACGGAAAGTAAACTCTCCAACTTGCGTGGATTTGGTAAGAAAGCGCTAACCGAAGTTAGAGAAGCACTTGAAAAGAAAGGACTTAACCTTTCGGAAGAATAACACATATGCTAAAGTGCAACCTCGCATTTAGTAATCAGTAATCAGTAATTAACAATGCGCCATCAAAAAAGAGTTAAAAAAATAGGATTCAGTAAGGCTCACAGAAAGTCTATGCTCCGAAATCTTGCAATGAACGTCATTATTCATGAAAAGGTTAAAACCACGCAGGCAAAAGCAAAAGCCGTGGCTCCGTTTATAGATAAATTGATTAATGTCGGGAAAAAAGAAGGAAAACTTCATGTTATAAGAGAGCTTGATCGTCTTGTTAATCATGAAAGTTGCGCCAGAAAAATCATGGAGCAACTTGTTGATAAATATAAAGACAGAAACTCCGGATATACTCGAATTACAAAAGTCGGTTATCGCTCCGGTGATGCCGCGCCTATGGTACTTATTGAACTTGTATAACCAGTCACGAGCAAGGCAAGTGACTCCCCTACTTAATTAAAACTATGAAAACTTACTCACCTAAAAAGAAGGATATAAAACGAAATTGGTATATTGTTGACGCAAAAGACCAAACACTTGGACGAATCGCGACTAAAATTGCCGTGAAGCTGCGAGGAAAAGATAAGCCTCAATTCGCACCACACGTTGACTGTGGAGACTTCGTTGTGGTTATAAATGCTGAAAAGATCAAAGTTACCGGAAATAAATTAGATACCAAGATGTATTACAGGCACAGCGGATTTCCGAGTGGACTCAAAAAACAACCATTAAAGGATTTACTTGAGAAAAAACCGACCGAAGCTTTAAAAAGAGCTATTAGAGGAATGATTCCGCCAAACAAACTACGAAAAGAAATCATGAGTAAACTTAAAATTTATGCGGGAGAAGAACACCCTCATGAAGCACAAAAACCTAAAGCCTTAACTTAATTAAATTATGCCAGCACAGCCGAAAGCTAAAAAGAAAGATGATAAATATGTATACGCGAACGGAAAACGCAAAGAGTCCATTGCCAGAGTACGGTTATATTTTGGAGGGAAAGGTGACATCACGATAAATGAAAAACCGTTAAAAGAATATCTCCAGGTTAAAATACAGGAAGATTGTATTTTAGCACCATTAAAACTTACCGGGCTCGCCAAAAATTTCGATATTTCGGTAAAAGTTCAAGGTGGAGGATGGAATTCACAGGCCGGTGCAATAAGGCACGGTATTTCAAAAGCACTTCTCGAGCATGACGAAATGCTTCGCGCAACTTTGAAAAAAGCGGGATTTCTCACAAGAGATTCAAGAAGCAAAGAACGAAAGAAGTATGGCTTGAAAAGAGCAAGACGTGCGCCGCAATTCAGCAAACGTTAATTTATATCTGTACGAGTTCCCAAAAACCGTTTTTTATGGTGTTATAGATTTGTCGATCCCGGGATCTTATTAAATCCGCTTCGACAAAACATTATCTCTTTGGTATAACTTGAATGCGTTTTAGATTTCAATTTGTGGAGTTAACTAATAAACACACTGGCCGCAATCTACGACTTTATAAAAGTTCAGTTCAAATTCAAGTCCTCGACAAATTAATAAAATAACTCATGCGATTTGACATTCTCACCCTATTCCCCGAAATGTTTTCATCCTATTTTAATGAAAGCATTTTAAAACGTGCCCAAGATGAAAGTCTACTGGATATTCATCTTCATGATATTCGCAAATTCAGTAAAAATAAACATAAGAAAGTGGATGACACCCCCTATGGAGGCGGAGCCGGAATGTTAATGACCCCGCAACCCTTATACGACTGCATTGTCTCAGTTAAAAAAAAGAATAAAGGACCTGTAATTTTTATGACACCTCAAGGCTCAAAATTGACTCATACACGCGCTCGAAGATTCGCGCGAACCAATGACTCTCTAATTCTGCTATGCGGACGATACGAGGGCATAGATCAACGTATACGTGACCTTTTGGTAGATTATGAACTCTCAATTGGCGACTATGTTTTAACGGGCGGAGAATTGCCGGCAATGGTCTTTGCGGATGCTGTTTCAAGATTTATTCCGGGAGTGCTTGGAGATGACGATTCCGCCGAAGAAGATTCGTTTTCGCGTCGTTTAGGCGGCCGGAAAGAATACCCGCATTACACAAAACCGGCTAAATTTAAAGGCCTCGAAGTACCGGAGGTTTTACGTAGCGGGAATCACGCGAAGATCGAAAAGTGGAGGAAGAAACACTTAAAATAAAGATAAAAGCTGTGGTATAATGTTATAACACGTATCTAATGACACAAACATGCACAAAAAAACCATCGATGACGTACTAAAGGAATTTAAAACTTCACGAGACGGATTAACAACGAAAGAAGCATTATTTAGACTAAAAAAGTACGGTGCAAATGAACTTAAAGTGAAAAGGAAGACCCCGTGGTGGCTTCATTTTATTAAAGAGTTCACCGATTTAATGGTGCTTATTCTTATTTTCGCCGCCGTTATTGCAGGTTTTGCCGGTGAAATGAAGGATGCTGTTGTAATTCTTGTCATTGTATTTATTAATGCAATTATTGGTTTTGTTCAAAAATATAAGGCCGAAAAGGCAATTGAGGCTTTGAAAAAACTTGTTGCGCCCACGGCCCGCGTAATAAGGGGCGGCGAGGAAATGGAAATTTCAGCTAAAGAGTTGGTTCCCGGAGATATAATAATCATAAGTGAAGGAGATCGAATTACGGCAGACGCGAGAATTATCGAAGAAAACGAACTGGAAACGCAAGAAGCGGCCTTAACGGGCGAATCAATGCCTGTTACAAAACATGTTGAAACACAAAAAGAAATAGTTGCGGGCGAACATTCCAATTTCATATACATGGGAACCGACGTTATTCACGGAAGCGGAAAAGCGGTTGTTGTTCATACCGGAATGGATACCAAATTTGGTAATATCGCAAATTTGACAACTACTACTAAAAAGGACAAAAGCCCACTCCAGAAAGAACTCTTTAGAATAGGTGCGCTGGTTGGAAAAATAACTTTTTTTATATCCGCGATTCTAGTTGCAGTCGGATATTTTATTCAAGGCCAGGAATTTGTGGATACTTTTCTTTTTGCCACTTCCGTTGCCGTAGCGGCAGTACCCGAAGGACTTCCGGCCACCGTTACCATCGCACTCGCGCTCGGTGTTCAACGACTCGCGCGCAAAAAAGCGATTGTCAGACAACTTGCGTCCGTTGAAACACTTGGATCAACGAGCCACATCTGTACTGACAAAACAGGAACTCTTACGAAGAACCAGATGACTGTGAAGGAACTTTATGTTGATCAGTATGCGGCGCAACTTGGAGGTGCCGGATATAAGCCTTACGGACCGATTTTAATTAAAACAAAGACAGGTCAAGCTCATACAATCGGCGATATTGATTCTCGTGAAGAAGATTTTTCCATGCGTCAGAAAGACATCTCTAAATTCGAAAAGGATGTCATTCCTTTATATAATGCGCTCGAAACGGTAAGCAAAATTAGTACGCTTTGTAACAATGCCAAATTGAGCATCGGTAAAGAATCTCGAGAAAAAAGGTATTCCGTTTTAGGCGATCCGACTGAAGGCTCTCTATTAACAATGTCATTAAAACTGGGTTTTGATCCAAAAACATTCCTCGATAACTATGAGAAAAAATACGAACTTGCTTTCGATTCGATTCGAAAGCGAATGAGTGTCGTATATAAAGAAAAAGAAACAAACGATTATCATCTCTATACAAAGGGAGCACCTGATTCGGTTCTTGAACAATGTTCTCATATATTAATGAATGGACGCGTAATTTTGCTTGATAGAGAAACACGTAAAAAAATACTTAAACAGAATGAAGAAATGGCAAAAAGAGCGCTTCGCATAATTGGTTTTGCTTATAAAAAGGTGGAGAAAAAGAAAAAATATCATGTTGAAAACACTGAAAACGATCTCATATTTGTCGGACTTTGCGGCATGATTGATCCTCCGCGCACGGAGGTGAAAAAAGCTGTAACCTTAGCCAAAAGAGCCGGTATTAAAGTTTACATAATCACCGGAGATAACGGTCTTACCGCCGAAGCGATCGGAAAACAAATCGGCCTTATTAATCATAAAGATAATCACGAAATCATTACAGGCGCAGAGCTTGCCAAAATATCTGACAAAAAACTCGATGAAATGTTTAAAGCTCAAGAAAAGGATTATATTTTCGCGCGAGTGGCACCGGAAGACAAACTGCGAATCGTTTCCGCTTTAAAACGTGAAGGACACATAGTGGCGGTTACCGGAGATGGCGTTAATGACGCGCCGGCCTTAAAACGTGCGGACAT
>JAJRYP010000094.1 GCA_024275695.1 Patescibacteria group bacterium
GCCAGATCGATTGTATATTTAGGTTTATACTTTTCAATTCCGTATGAAAGCGCATCGGCCAAAATCATTCTTCCTTCCGCATCCGTATTTCTGATTTCAATTGTTTTTCCCAAATACGATGTAACTATATCGGCCGGTTTTCGAGCTTGCGAATCAATCAGATTTTCAGTTAAAGGCACGACGCCAATAACTATTTTTTTGATTCCGAGATCTTTCAAAAGTTTAAATATTCCAAGTACAACAGCCCCCCCCGCCATATCCTGCTGCATATCCTCAATATATTTCGTAGGCTTTAAATTATATCCTCCACTATCAAAAATTACACCTTTCCCGACAAGCAAAATTGGCTCGGCCACATCCGCTTTTTTTAATCCTTTTGGCTTATATTCAAGTATAACAAGTTTTGCTTCTTTGTTACCGGATCCTTTATTAACACTTAAAAAAGATCCCATTCCCATTTTTTTCAAAGTCCGCCTCTCAAAAACTTTTAAGGAATAATTATTTTTCTTTGCTATCTTTTTGGCTTCATTTGTAAAATGCTCAACAGAAACAATATTCGAAGGACCGTTAACAAGATCCCTCACCATATTTACCGATTCAACTACTTTCAATACGTTTTTGATTTTATCTTTAATCGTCTTCGAGAAATTTTTCCCAACAAATTGAATTTCCACAAAAAGATTTTCCTTAGCCTTTTTTGCATTTTCCCCCGTTTTATATTTGGCCGGAGTGTAATTTACAAGCATAAGGCCTTCGGCAATTTCCTGTACATATTTTTCAAAATCTTCAACCAAATAGAAAGCTACTTTTTTATTCCTTTTATTCATGATTTTTTTTGTAGCATTTGCAATTCCATCACGAACAACATTTGATTCCAATTTTGACTGTCTCCCCAGTCCCACAAAATAAATCTTTTTGGGAAGCTTTTTCGAACCTGTTATAACCGCTTCGATTTCACCGCTTTTTCCACTAAACAACTTACTTTTTTTTAAGTCTTTAATATATTTGCGAAGCGAGACTTCATATGATGAAAAAGTTTTTTGGTCCTCAAGAACCGGACAAATCAATACGTCTGATTGAACACTGCGAGCGAGAGTATAAGAGATTTTCATTTTTGAGATATATTTAATAAATGTGCTTTACTAGAGTAATCTAACGAGTCAAAAATTCAAAGGCTTTTTTTAATATTTCTTTTGCGTTCTTAAAAGTCACTTTTTCGTATGCCCTATCATACGAAAGTTCTCTTAAAGCGGTTTCTATTTCCGTTTCTCCCGTTTCAATATGGCCTTTCGGGAAATCCCAGTGTCCTTCCGGATAATGAAGCAGTAAAAATTCATATTTATCATTTTTTTTATGATAAACAATAGTTCCGCAGGATTTTTCCTTAGTAGTGTTTGAATTATTCAACATTGAGCAATATTTAAAATTGTTCCCAATCAATTTCCACCAATGCTTGCCTGGCGGCATCTTCTTCGGCCTTTTGTTTACTTGTTCCTTTTCCTTCTCCGACTTTTTTATCTCCAACATAGGCGGCCATTACAAATTGCTTGGCGTGATCCGGCCCTGATTCCGCAATCAAGCGATATTCGGGAGTTGTATTTGCTTTTTCCTGAGCAAGTTCCTGAAAATGTGATTTCGAATCAATATGAAGTCCCGCCTCTAAAATTTCCTCCAGTCGCTTCAATATATATGTATCAATAAATCCATGTGAAACTCTATACCCTTTATCTAAGTACATGGCACCTATGAGCGCTTCAAGAGTATTTGCCAAAATGTAATTTTTCTTTCTTCCTCCCGATTTTTCTTCTCCCTTGCTCAAAAACAAATATTTTCCCAAATCCAGATCGATGGCTATTTCCGCCAGATGTTTCCCTTTAACAAGTGCCGAGCGCCAATTTGTAAGTTCACCTTCCGACTTATGAGGATATGTTTTATATAAAAATTCGGTGACTATTAATTCCAAAACGGCATCTCCTAAAAATTCAAGCCTTTCATTATCTTCTTTTCCTTTGTATTCGTTCATATACGATTTATGAACAAAAGCCATATCAAGCAACTTTTTGTTTTTAAAAGTTATTCCCAATTTTTTTTCTAATTCCTCATAACGATTTTTCATGATTTTTTTTGTTAGTACTTCATTGCTTGCTTCATGATTTCCTTTTGTTTGTGTGGTTCGTCATAACACTACTAAGTACTCCGTTAATAAATTTTGGGGAGTTCGTATCTCCATATACTTTTGCGATTTCAATCGCCTCATTAATTGCCACAACCGGGGGTATATCAGTTGAAAAAGCTATCTCGCAAACACCAATTTCCAAAATCGCGCGATCAACCGGAGCTATCTTTTCGATTGGCCACTGCGGAGCATATTCCTGAATGATTTTAACAATTTCGTCTTTTTTTTCAAGGACACACTTAAGTAAAGCCTCCGGAAAACTCTTATCCTCAATTTTTTTAGAAAGTTGACGAATATTATAGGCAAGCATGGACGACGGATTCAAATCAGGAGTGTCGCACTTCTGAAGAAATTCGTATTCAAATATTGTTTGCATTACTGCAATTCTTGCAAGGTGACGATAGCTTGCCATATTTTCTTTCTTACGCTTTAACGGTGGTAATTTTTTTGACTCTTTTTTCAAGATCGAGTACTTGTCTACCTTTGTATTTCCCACATTCCGGACAAGCATGATGCAACATCTTTTGAGCGGAACAATCGGGACATTTACCCAGATGCACGCGATTTTCAAGCTTCTTTCTTGCTCGAGCCCGAAACTGGCTGTAACGCCTCTTGGATCTTGCCGGGGATGTTTTCTTTTTAGGAACCGGATGCTTAGCCATTTCTTATTTAGGTTTATAAAGATTTTTTAGAGCAGCTAAAGGCTTTTCTTCGCTTGAGCGCTTTGCACATGAACACTTTTCTTCATTCAAATTCGCACCACAAGTTGGACACAAGCCTTTACAGCTCTTAGAGCATACTGGAATAGTTGGAAAATGCAAGATTATTTCCTGTCTCAAAAAATCTGCGATATCTATGGTTAATGCTTTTTTATTTACATAAAAGAGATCGAACATATCTGAATCTTCCTTTTCTTTTTCGAAAAAAAAGACCCTTTCCGCGCTTCTCACAACAATTTTTTGTATAAAGCCGGTAGCGCACCTGGTGCACTTGAATTCAAGAGAAAATTGCATATTTTCAACATGTACATGTATCCCCTCCCGAACTCTCATCAAAGTTATATCAGCATTTATTCCGGACTTCTGCTTTACATTATCTTCAAATTTAAGAATATTTTCTTCATCAAATTTAAATTTATATTTTGTTCCTTGATCGGAGCGAACAAGGCCGCCTATATCAAACACATATGTAGTCCGCTTCATGATCGTTGACTTAAAATCAATCTTAGAATAAAGATGAATAAATTGAATATATCAAGATACAAATGTATCGCCGCATCTATATATCTGTCCTGAGGAAAACTTTTAATACGCTGAAAGTCATACATTGTGAAACCACTAAACAGAAGTACGCCAATACCGGCATAAATCATTTCGAAAGTACTTCCCCATGGTATAAAAATCCCGATTACACCGACAATAATCATCCCAATTAAAGAAATAAACAAGAATCCTCGCATTCCTTCGAGTGATTTTTTTGTCGTATATCCGATTATGCCCGCCGCCGTAAACATCAAAAAAGTTGCAAGGAGCGCCTTAACAACAATTCCAATTCCACCAATAACAGTCGCCATCAACAAAAGTGGTGTAATTGTAATTCCCGTGAGCAGAGCAAAAACAGAAAAAAGCACATAATTGAGAGGACGTTTTGTACTCCACTTGCTTGATGTAAAAATAAGAACCAGTTCCGCAATAAATACAACCCAAATTAATCCCGGCGTTGTTATAAAACTTTCAAGAAAGTAAGTAAAACCAACCCATACCCCGATTGTTGAAACCAGAATTGCGAGAGCAAAGTAAAACATTACTTTTCCAAAAAACGTAGGTGTAAATTCTTCAAGCCGCTGAGCGGCAATTTCTCTGTTTTGCATATTTTTAATTGTTTAATTGTTAGATCAGATTGCGATTATACAGAGTGAGCAGTGAAATGTAAAGGAGGATAAGCGAGCGAACGTCAATTACATCAACTTGGATTCGCATTCGAAATGCAACTAAGAAGGACATCAGCGTGAGGCAAGATAGAAATTGCGAAATTCATACTTGGACTACGTTCCCCGCAAATAAGCCAGCATCTTCTGATCAACAAATTGTTTGATAGGATCAATGATCGGCTTGATGAGCGTTTTTGTTCGTCTAGATAGCCGCAATGGGCGAGTGATTATGGTGCGTTTGTCAGCCGACCCGGTTCGGCCACCTCCAGCCCCTCCGTTAACCGACCAACCTCAATTTTATATACGGCAACCTTACTATCCGCAGCCTCAAAACCCTCCGTTTTTCGACCCGCAGCCATTTTATATTCAACAACTTTTTGGTCTATCTTAAA
>JAJRYP010000095.1 GCA_024275695.1 Patescibacteria group bacterium
GGTCCGACAGGGTATTTAATTGAAGTTTGGAAAAAATTTGATGCGATAATGCATAATGAAGAATTTAAGGAATTTTGGAGTTCGAAAAGCAATTTGTTAAAAGTCGCCGCCGATTATGATAAGCCTGAAGAGTTTTTAACAGATGCCAAAACTAAAATGGATGCAATATTGAAAGATGAAGAGTTTTCGTCATTCTTTGCTGAAAATCTTCTTTGGATTGTACGTAAAGCAGTATTGGTTTATCCAAAAAAGACACGTAAGTTTTTAAGATCACTTATTAGCAAACAGATAATTATATTAAATGAAGATGAATTTACGTATTTACAAGGTACTCCCGAGGAAGTTCTGTATGCTTTAGGATTATATCCGAGGGATCCCAGGCCTTATTTGAGAAAAAGACGTATGGAGGCGGCATAACTTATTTCTTCTCTTCATCAACAACCTCGCCTTCAACAACTTCATCCTCGTCGGCTTCTTCGGCCGAAGCTCCCTCCGCAGTGGCTTCTTCGGTTGCGGCCGCATCTCCTCCGGCGGCTTTGTACATCTGGGCTCCAACTTTTTGAATAACTTCCGATAATGCTTCGTAAGCCGGTTTGATTTCTTCGTTTGCAGCTTCTTTGTTTTCAAGGACTTTCTTCAATTCATCTATCTTTTCCCGAACCGGCGCTTTTACGTCATCACTAACTTTGTCTCCGGCATCTTTAAGAGTTTCTTCACTTTGAAATACCAGGCTTTCCGCTTTATTTCGCATTTCGATCGTTTCTTGTTTTTTCTTGTCTTCTTCAGCATATTGCTTGGCTTCCTTTTTCATTCGTTCAATTTCGTCTTCGCTCATATTCGAAGATCCTGTAATTGTAATATGTTGCTCTTTGTTTGTTGCTTTATCCATCGCTTTTACATTCAGAATGCCGTTTGCATCGATGTCGAAAGTAACTTCAATTTGAGGCACTCCCCTTGGTGCGGGCGGAATCCCGTCAAGCATGAATTTCCCAAGGGATTTATTGTCAGTTGCCATTGGACGTTCTCCTTGCAGAACGTGAATCTCAACGGATGTTTGATTGTCCGCGGCGGTTGAGAAGATTTGAGATTTTGAAGTCGGAATGGTTGTATTTCGTTCAATCAATTGAGTGCACACACCTCCCAGAGTCTCAAGTCCGAGAGATAGGGGAGTTACATCCAGAAGAAGGATGTCTTTTACGTCACCTTGCAAAACTCCTCCCTGAATTGCGGCTCCCATTGCCACAACTTCATCCGGGTTTAATCCGCGATGTGCTTCTTTTCCAAAAATTTCTTCTACCTTTGCCTGGACTGCCGGCATTCTTGTCATTCCTCCAACAAGAATAACTTCATCGATATCACTTTGATAAACTTTTGCGTCATCCATTGCTTTTCGACAGGGTTCAACAGTTTTTTTAATTAAATCAGCAACAAGATCTTCCATTTTCGCGCGACTCAGTTTAATGTTTAAATGCTTTGCTCCGCCACTGTCCGACGTAATAAAAGGAATATTTATTTCAGTTTCATGTTGAGAAGAGAGCTCGATTTTTGCCTTCTCCGCTCCATCTTTTAAACGTTGAAGCGCGACTTTGTCTTTTGACAGATCCACACCTTGATCTTTTTTGAATTCTTCTACAAGCCAATCAATAATTTTTTGATCGAAATCGTCTCCGCCAAGTTGAGTATTTCCGTTTGTAGAAAGAACTTCAAATTGTTTTTCTCCTTCAACATCATCAATTTCAAGGATTGAAACATCAAAAGTCCCTCCTCCAAGATCATATACGGCTATTTTCTTTTCTCCGCCTTTTTTGTCCATTCCGTATGCAAGTGCCGCGGCTGTCGGTTCATTAATAATACGTCTAACTTCGAGTCCCGCGATTTTCCCCGCGTCTTTTGTTGCCTGTCTTTGCGAATCGTTGAAATACGCCGGGACTGTAATTACAGCTTCCTTGATTTCTTCACCTGTATATTTTTCCGCATCCGTTTTTAATTTTTGCAAAATCATTGCTGAAATTTCAGCAGGTCTTCGTTCTTTTCCATCAAGCACCATTTCAACTTCTCCACTTTTTCCCTTAACGCACTTAAACGGCATTCGATCGATATCTTTTTTGGATTCATCATACAAATGTCCAATAAAACGTTTTGATGAAAAAATTGTATTGTCCGCGTTTGTAACCGCCTGACGTTTTGCCGCAACACCAACAAGACGTTCTTTGTCCTTAATTGCAACCATTGACGGGGTAGTTCTTCCACCTTCGGCATTAGGTATTACTGTTGGCTCGGAGCCTTCCATAATTGCCATACAGCAGTTGGTCGTTCCCAAGTCGATTCCAAGTATTTTAGCCATTTTATTTTAGGTTAATTGATTTAGCACTCGCAATTATAGAGTGCCAGCAAGTGAAGGTCAAGGGAAAGTTTTTGACTTTCTTCACAGAGGTGCTATATTTAGATCCCAAATGGGTTTCTTAACCTAAATCATGTATGGACGGACTAGGAGAAAACCCACAGACAGGTAAATCTTTAACTGTTCCTCGTGAACATGGTGATGCTAAGGCACGCCTTAGAGCGCTACGTGAAGAAAGCTTGAAAGAGGCGGACTTTGTTCTTGCGGCACTGGAAAACGGGGAGTATGAAGAAGAAGATGCTTTATTTGATATGGAAGAAGCGATTTAATTCTTGAGACGGAAGAGCTTTTTCTGGTATTTAATAAATCTCAATACGCGTAAGACTTGAACTAATCTTGCCAACATATATTTCAATTTGTCATATGGATTGTCGACCAAATCGCCATTTTCATCTTCATCGTCAAATGTAAGAGACATATTTTCATCACTTTGAATTATAGTATAAGTTTGTCCGGCAATGGAATTCTTTTGATGTTCGAGTATTCTTTTTATTAATGCAGCGAGAAAATCTGTCGTATCACGACCTTCTTCCCGAAAGTACTTGCTAAATGATTCTTGAACCCTAGCTAATGCTTTATCTTGCAAATCTTTTTCTTTCAAAGGAGCTCCCAGTTGTTTTAAAAATGCTCGTAAAGCGCAAGTTTCGAGCACGCTGTCAACTCTATCTTCCGTATTCAAGCCCGTTTCTTTTCTGAAATTAGCTTTTTTATTGCTATCAAATGCCGCGTCACTACGTATTTTTCTATATTTATCGGATAGTTTGTCGAGTTCCATATCGCTTATTTGAGTTTTCCCTTCGAGCATTTTCTTCATCATTTTAACCAGACCTTCACGAAATTGTTGATTATATCTGTAATGCTCGGGGGTGGACCGTACAAGGAAAAACACTCCTTTGCCTTTTAATTCATGAAGAAATTTATCAATTAAATTTTCAAGTTCGTTATAATGATTTATTAATGTTTCAAAAAATCTTTCTCCAAGTTGCGAAATTGCCTCGGCAAGCTTTCTCTTTCCGTCCGGAGATAATTTTAAGTCCGGGTCAAACTCGATTGTTCGATTTGCAATTTCTCCAATTCCCGCATAAAGTGCGGAAAGTTCTCTGACTTTCTCTTCATCCTCACGTGAACTCATAAAAACTTCCATATCACGCTTCATTTGTTCCGGATCGAACCGAGGTTTCGATATGATTTCTTTCGCAGCTGATTGTACCGCTGCCCCTTCTTTTAAGAAATGGGCTTCTGTTTCCGCTTGCGCTTGCGTTTCTTTTTCTTGTTTCGGCCTGTCTTGGTCTTTTGGCTCCTTGTCGCGATCTTTTGCCATGGAGTTTTTTTAATTTATCAGTTAATTATACAATAGAAATGGCTTTTGGTCAATTGCGTGTAAATTGCAAAATTAGCTCCCGGTCTTTTATAAGACAAATCCGCCGTGGGGCGGGACATATGTAATAATTTTTCCGGATTTACTACATAGGTTACGCATCCGCATGACTGCCGTCACCAACTTTAACTTTTGCGGGACGCAATGTCTGGTCCTCAATCAAATAACCCGATTCAAATTCCTCTATTATGACATCCTTTTCTCCGGGGCCTTGCGCTATGGCTTCATGAAAATCCGTATTGAATTTTTCTCCGACTGTTTTCATTTTGGTTATTTTGAATTTTTCCATTATTTGTTCAAATTGTTTGATGATGCTTTGGATCCCTTTAACCCAGTCGTTTTCAATTAAATCGTCCGGTAAGTGCTCTGCCGCTCTCTCAAAACTGTCGAAGATCGGCAAGATTTCCAAAAACACATTTGCCGATGCAAATTTTATGAATGTTTGTTTTTCTTCTTCGGTACGTTTTTTATAGTTTTGAAGATCGGCCATTGCACGCATTACCTGTTCGTTAAGCTCATCGATTTTTTTATTTGCAAGTTCGAGTTCACTCGGACAGTTTTCTTGTGCGTTTATTTCCTCTTTTTGAGGCATGTTTGTATCATCCTTATCATTCATTATTAAAAGTGATTAAAGATTATTTTTTACCTTGAAAAAGCTTTTTGACTTCTTCAAGAATTGCTTTGTTAAAAGGATAGTTCATTCTTGTTGGGCCAATAATTCCCATGTATCCCTGGAAGCCGTCTTTTTCATATTTTGTAACAATGAGACTGCAGCTTTGAATTTGCTCAAGTATGTTTTCTTTTCCAATAAATATTTTAACGAAATTGTCGATATCAAGCTCTTTTAGCAGCCTTATAAAGTTATCGTCATTTTCGAGAACTTCAACAACTTGGCTTGCCTGAATATTATTTAAAGCAAATTCAGGTTGTTTTAAAACATTTGAAAGACCAAGATAAAAGGTTCTTTTGTTGTCGGGAAGTGTCGCAAAACTAACATTTTCCGTAGCGCGGGAAAGAAGAGATACCGCATCGTAAATATGTTCGCGAATCTTTTCCGCTTGGTACTGCTCCTGAATATTTTTGATTTTTTGAATAGCTCTTTTCTTCGCCTCTTTGTAATCCGCAATTTCATCTACATACAGACGGTATCCTTGGTCTGTCGGAACACGCCCGGCCGAAGTATACGGTTGATAAATCAGGCCATCTTTTTCAAGTGATGCCATGTCGTTACGAATTGTCGCGGGACTTACAGAAAAATGATAGCTCACAAGTATCGTTTTTGATCCCACCGGCTCGGCGGTTTGGACGAAATGTTTTACAATTGCCTTTAAGATTTGTTGTTTTCTGTCCATACTATTGTTATTAGCACTGTGTATTATACAGTGCCAGTCTGATTTGGCAAGATTTGGTTTAGCATACTTGAAAAACAGGGCTTTTTGTGTTAAAATAGAGAGAAAATAAAAATAAATATAATCATTATGAAAAATACGGAAGGACAAGTACCGCAAACATCAAAAAAAACCGTAAAGATAGGGAAAATTTTACTGATAGTTGTTGGTATTGTATTTGTTGTCGGTTCGATTGCGGGAATATTAATCTATTCACCGTCGGGAGAAATTTTTCAAGGAAAAACAATTGTAAGTGATCATACACTTATAGATTGTGATGAAACCAAGGGGCTAATTGAAAAACTTCCTGAAAGTTGGTGGGGGATTCAGGATGAATCGTGTACATGTGATATAAGTAAAACCTGGAGGCAAAATCCCGATGTTCCAAATCAATTTTGCGGAGAAAATATATCCTGTTTAAGATTGGAGGAATATCCGGAGCCGTGTGTATGTGCATCAGGATATGAGCTTAAAGACGGGCAATGTGTACAAAGTTTGAAAACTGTAAATCTTGCTCCGATCACTCTAAAACCCACCGGATTTACAACAACGACGAATGATACAAAAGCCGAAACCGTAGAAACGGATGACACAACCGAAAAAAGTACAATTCAGAAATCATATGTTGATGTAAGTGACAGATTTGGAGGAACAAATACAATTACGAAAACAATAACGACTCCGCAATGTGCGGATTCTTCGATGGATGCTAATTGCATTTGTCCCGATGATACTTATTTTGATTCCGTTAACAAGGAGTGTGTGGATATTACTTGCGATTTTGATAAACAAAGAGTTGTGGAAACTTATAACCACAGAACTGAATCTTATGATCATACATCCGTGGCAGGGCGAGCATTGATTGAAGATTATTACAAAGAAGAGGGCTCTTACGAGCAAGATTGTGCAGCGGACGTGGCAGTTGAGGAAGCGGTTATACCCGAGGAAGAGACAGCACCCGAGGAAGAAGTTCTTGAAGAGGAAGCTGTTCCGGAAGAAGCCGTGTTAACATGCGACCGGTTATTTGCAAATTTATCGGAGGCTTTTCGTGCTTTAGATTGTAATACTTACGAATCAACAATGGAGACTCTCGATGATGATGAATGTTTTGGATACTGCGAATCAAAATTCTATTGGACGATTATGTATATTTCTTTACGCGATTCGATCGCGGCACGTTTATATTATGATGACGAGAATTGTACAAGTTGCATTATGTATAACGCACTTGCCGGATATGCCGCAAAATTAATGTCGAGCTATAGTGATTTCGTAGATACGGATGCTCAAATGCTTCGTGAGCTTTTAGAAAGTTCTTTGGATTATTGTGAAGCGCCATCGAGCCTTCAGGAATTTAAAGATGGACTTGAATTTGATGATAGCATGTTCTTTATGTACAAACCTCCTCAAGAGAAACCAAAAGTAGCGGGAATATTCAGGTCGTTTATCCCTACGGCATATGCGCAATCCGGTGAATTTTCAGAAGATGTTGATAGTGTAATTGGTGATGTGTTCAATGAAAGATTCGAATTGCCGGAACCTGAAGCTCCACCTGCTCCGCAGTGTCGTTCACTTGAAATTGTAAAACCTGATGCGGCTGTTGGAGATCAACCTACAATTCTTATTCCTTTATCAGGATATGTTAATGAAGAACTTGCGATTCAGGTTGATACGGATCCGGATGCCGTGAGTCTTTATAGATATAAATCTTTGGAGGCTACAATCACTTTTGACAATCAAGGGCATATTTACGACACAATCAAAACTTCCGTAATTATGAATCATACTGATACCAGTAAAGGCGATATAGTTACAGTTTGGGATTTAGATAATGAAGGAGCCGGTATTCAAGAGTGTCATGATTCATTTGTTGTACAAATAAATACTCCCGAGCCACCACCTGCTTCCGCGGCACCACCGGCTACCACTTATGTTCCGCCAACGCCGGCACCGCCACCACCTCCAATTACGTCTGAACAACAGTTTCAACAAGTCGCGGTACCGCAGCCTCCTCCTACTCCGGCTGTACATGCTGCCGCTATACCAAGATCGCCGGAGAACGGTCCCGGAATGCTTTTATATCTTGCGGGAGCGGGTATCGGAGGCGTTTTATTAAGACATCGTAAAAGAAAGTAGCAATTGTGGCGCATTTGCGTCGCTACTACATCTGTTTTCCAATATATTCAACCATATCTACGGTTCTTTCAGAGTACCCCCATTCGTTGTCATACCATGTGATGATTTTTACCATGTTTCCCATTACCATTGTGGAAAGTCCGTCAATGACCGATGAATAGCGAGTTCCTTTGTAATCGATTGATACAAGCGGTTCTTCTGAATATCCAAGAATTCCTTTTAATTTATCTTCGGATGCTTTCTTCAAAATTGCGTTTACTTCTTCCGCGCTTGTTTCTTTGCTTACATTACATACAAAATCCACAAGCGAAACAGTCGGAAGTGGCACACGAATCGCCATTCCATTTAATTTCCCTTCCATTTCCGGGATAACCAGTGCAACCGCTTTTGCGGCTCCGGTTGTTGTTGGAATCATTGAAGAAATTGCAGCTCTTCCGCGTCTGAGATCTTTGTGAGCGGCATCCAGCATGTTCTGAGATGTTGTAACCGCATGAATTGTTGTAAGAAGTCCTTTTTCTATCCCAAGCTCTTCGTGAAGAACTTTGATAACCGGCGCAATGCAGTTTGTCGTACAAGAAGCATTTGAAATAAGAAGATCTTTTTCCGCATGCAATTCTTCTTCGTTAACTCCCATTACAAGAGTTCTGTCGATATCTTTTCCCGGTGCGCTAATAAGTACTTTTTTTGCTCCGGCCTGAAGGTGCTTTGATGCCCCTTCCCTGGTTCTAAACGCTCCGGTTGCTTCAATAGCAATATCAATATTATTATCACGATGAGGAAGCTCAAGCGGGTCACGTGTATGATAAAGTTTGATTGATTTTCCATTTACGATCATTTCATCTTCGCTTTTCACCTCAATATCGGCATCTAAAATTCCATAACTCGAATCATATTTAAGCATGTGAGCCATTGTTGATGCTTTGTTTGGGTCGTTGATTGCGATAATATCAAATTTGTCTCTCAGTAAATTTATACGAAAAACAAGCCGTCCAATTCGACCAAAGCCATTGATTGCTACTCGCGGTTTCATAATATATAGTGTGTTAAGGATGCGCACGCATAGTATATAGCGCACCAAATGCTCACGGTCAATTATTTTTTAAAAATTTTTATGAGAAGAATAAATGTTTCAAAAGAAAAATGGAAAGATTCCATTATTGACGAAGCTGTTTTGATTCTTAAAAAGGGAGGAGTGGTGATGCATCCGACAGATACTTGTTACGGACTTGCGGTTGATGTTTTTAATGAAGAGGCCTTGCAAAAATTGTATTCTCTAAAGAGAATGGACATGTTCAAACCTGTGAGTATTATTGTTTCTTCTGTTCAGGACGCGAAACGATGGGGTGAAGTGGATGTGAAAGCGGAAGATTTAATGAGGCGATTTTGGCCGGGTCCTTATACTTTTTTAGTTAAACGAAAAAGCACTTTACCGATGTTTTTTAATAAAGGTATTGATAAAGTCGGATTACGTAATCCGTATGCGCCTAATGTTATCAGAATTGTTGATAAATTCGGTCGTCCGGTAAGCACAACCAGTGCGAATATTTCCGGCAGACCGGAAGCTTATGATGTTTCGGAATTTCTTGGACAAATTAAAGGTGAAAATAATTCGGTAAAACCGGATTTAATTATAGACGTTGGATTGATTAACGAGAATGAACCGTCAACTATTTATGATGTTGAAAATGAAATTTGTTTGAGGGGGAGTATCGAGCTATAAGATGCTGACAATTCCCATTGCTCCAAGAGTAATTACTGTCCCGGCAATCGCAAGTCCAATTGCAATCAGTCCAATTGCTTTCCAGTATTTTATGCCGAAAAGGAAAGCAATGAGGCTTCCTGTCCATCCGCCGCTTCCCGGAAGCGGTATCGCTACGAATACTATTAATAAGATTGGCCCGTATTTTTCTAATGCATCCTTGTGTTTATGCTGTGTTTTTTCAAATAGTTTTGTGAAAAATTTGTTAAAAAATTTGGAATGACGCATTAAAAATCGCGAAACCGGTTCCAGAAGCCAGAGAATAAAGAAACATGGGATTAAATTACCTATATATGCCCATAAAAATACAGCTTCGGGTGGCATTCCCATTGCAAATCCAACCGGTATGGATCCGCGCAATTCTATAATTGGAAGCATTGAGGAGAAAAAAACGATAATTTCCGGAGGCATGTTCAAAAGATTTATACTGGTAATTTTTTGTGCGCCTGTTTTTGTTTTATCATAGTCGATACCAATTGCCAAGCTATAATCTTGTACAAAAAAATTACGCAATATTTACACTTTTGGACAATATAAATATATGTTCGGCTTAAATGGCTTGTTCAAAAGGAGAGAGAGTGTTCCGCAGTTGTTTTAGAACACAAAACTTGATCTGTTTTTGGCAAAATTATTGACAGAAGGATGTTAAAACCTTAATTTATAGGCGTATTCCAATGATCTAAAAAGTTATACACATTTTGTGCACAAGTTTTGAACAGCAGAAGTGATAAAAATCTAGAATGCCGCTTAATAAAAAGAACTATGGTCATGATCCTGTCCTTATTGAAACTGTTGAAAAGTATTCGGGATTACAGAAAGGTGACACGGTCATAGATTGCACATTAGGTCTTGGAGGGCACAGCGAAATGTTCCTGAAAATGATAGGGAAAAATGGAACTTTAGTTGCCTTTGAACAAGATGAGAAAAATTTGAAAATTGCCAAAAAACGTCTTAATGAAAACAAAAACAAAATTCTTTTTATTCACAAAAACTTTGTTCATTTACAACAAGAGGTCTCAGAGAGAAAGATAGAAGGAATTAAGTTGATATTTATGGATTTGGGACTTGCATCTGTGCACATTGATGATCCGAAGAGAGGGTTTGCGTTTCTACATGAAGGGCCGCTCGATATGCGATTCGATAAAAGAAACCCCCTTACCGCCGAAAAAATCCTGGAACGATATTCGGTTAAAAGATTGGAGGAAATATTTAAAGCTTATGGAGAAGAGCGTTACAGCAAAAAATTTGCAAGGATCATTAAAGATAATATTCCTTTTCACACAACTACGGAGCTTGCGGAATTTATAGAGCGACATTACCCAATGAAGCGACAAAGAAGAGGAAGAAGGATACATCCCGCCACAAGAATATTTCAGGCCCTCAGAATCGAAGTTAATAACGAACTTGAGATTTTAGAAGACACGTTACGGCAAGCAATAGATGTGCTGGATAAAGGAGGCAGACTAATAGTTATTTCGTATCATTCACTGGAAGACAGGATAGTGAAAAGAACAATGAAGGCAGCTACAAAACAGTGTATTTGTCCATCGGAAAAGCCGATATGCGATTGCAATCATAAGCCGCAACTTAAAATCCTTACAAAAAAACCGATCATACCGACAGAAGAAGAAGTTAAGAGGAATCCGCGAAGCAGAAGTGCAAAACTCAGAGCCTCGGAAAAAATCTAACAGACACAAAGCAAAGCTGAGTGTCCCGCTGAGCTAAGGCGAAGCGCAAGCGTGAGCAAAGCGAACACCTTATATATACAAATAACAATCCCCCTCAATGTCACAAGTTATCGTTAATAGAAACTCACTTGCATACAGACGCCGCAGGCAGTCAATGCAAAAAATCAGCATAAAGCCGTTTTTAATCATGGTTTCCATGGGGCTTTTTATAAGCTTTTTAAGCGTAATGATGCTTGTGAATTTTAATATGGCTTCTACAAAAGGATACACGATCAAATATTTAGAGGTACAGCAGCAAGAACTTTGGGAAAAACACGAAGAAATTAAAAAAGATTTATTACAGCAAAAGGCATTATCAGTGTTAATTGAAAGCGAAAAAGCGAGATCGATGGTGAAGCCGGGAAAAATCAGCTATGTTGCGGGACATAGCACAGTTGCACAAGTTATTGACTGACCGATTTTCAAGAATAAGATTGCTAAGGTTGGGCCACGAATAAAAAATCCTCCTCGATAGGCTTTCCGGGGGGATTTTTTTATGAGTACCGGGTACTCGAAAAAATATGTGAATTAGAAGCGATTACTAAATTATACCCGGGTCGAATCTGAAACTTTATAAAATGAACAATATTTGCAGGAGCATCTCTAAGAATGGATGTTTTATAAAATTCTATCCCCGGGGATGGTTTACCTATTGCGCCATAAGAATCAATTTTGACAATGTTTTCATTTTAAAAAGACCCCTGTTTTTCCGGAATTTTTACGGGAAAACGATGAAAATCGCTTTAGGGGAGGTTTTTATGTTTTTTCACACGCGAGACGTGTTATAGACGAACTTTTACTAAAACAGCCTCCTCCCGGGAGGACGAACGTAAGAAAATTGCTTTGATTCAGGCCGAAAACTCGCATTTAAACCTTTCA
>JAJRYP010000007.1 GCA_024275695.1 Patescibacteria group bacterium
CGAACGTAAGAAAATTGCTTTGATTCAGGCCGAAAACTCGCATTTAAACCTTTCACTTTTTCAAATGTGTCAACGGCGCTTAAATACAAAACAAACGGTATCAATTTTTTGTCTTCGTCAAAAACTTAACTTCCCTTTTGATCCGTTTCAATACCATTTCTCAAAAAACCTCCCTTAAAACTGGGGTCTTTTTAGTTGAATCACGTTGCTCACGTCTTTTTTTTCCGTTATAGTTATATCCGGCTTTTCCAATTTGATAACCTAACAAAAATGGCTGATTTAGCACCTTTTTCAAAAGACGTTAATCCTCACGTTCGCGAACTTACGGGTGGATATACATTGTCAAATCTCAAAACTCTTCTTAGCGTCGCGGATGAACACGGTTTTGGTATCCCGGCGTGCAATGCTCGTCATAAAACAATTGCCGAAGCGATTCTTGACGCGGCCTGGGAAGCAAAATCTCCGATTATTGTAGAAATCGCCGAAAGCGAATCGGGATATTGTCCAATGCAGCCCGATATGCTTTCCGACATTGTTCACAACGCAATTGAAGAACGAATAGCAAAATATGGGTATAGCGTGCCCGTTTGTCTTCATCATGATCATATTCAAAAAGATGTTGACGGATGCATCCAAAGATCGATTGATGCCGGATTTTCATCTGTAGAAGTTGATCTTTCCAAACTTTCAACAGATGAAAACATAGCGAAATGTGCCGAGGTGGTTGAAAAAATTCACCCGCTTGGTATTTCGTTAGAAGTTGAAGAAGGTGAGATAGGGGCCGCCAGCGCTTTGGCGGATCCGGATGTTGAACAAAATATCGCTAATTATTACACAAAAACACAAGATGCGGTGAAGCTTGTAGAAGGAGTTAAGCCGGAAGCACTGGCATTTTTTGTTGGAAACGGTCATGGGGTTTATTTAAAAGAACCACATTTGGGATTTGATCGCATTAAAGAAATTTGTGATGGCATTCGGGAGTATGGGGCTTACGGAGTTCTCCACGGAGGAAGCGGAATTTCGCCGGAAATGTTCCTAAAAGCCGTTGAAGCCGGTGCTCGAAAATTTAACTACGCTACAACACTTCAAAACATTTGGTTTAAATATTTCCCGCAAGAGCTTACCCGGGCTATGGATAAATCCGCAAAAGAAAACGGTAAACCTTTTAGAAAAGTTCTTTACATATTTATCGATGAAGTTAATGAACTTGATCACACGGAGGCTAAAAAAGAGATTGCGGAGCATTTGAAAATGATGTTTAAAGAAGCTTTCCTTTGTGAGGGGAAAGCTGATCTGTACGACACGAAGCAGAGCTGAGTGTCTTGCTGAGCCAAGGCGAAGCATAAACGTGAGCGCAGCGAATACCTTATACTTAAAAATATTAAATTATGTCAGTAGTTTCACTCGACAAGCATCTGCGCGATGCAAAAATCGATCATGATTTACGACATGTTATAGGAATAATCGCGCGTAGTGCCAAGTATGTTCATAACGCAATGCAAACCGGCGACCTTGGACTTGCCGGCACCAGCAATATGTATGGAGAAGCGCAACTTGCGCTTGATGTGCTTTCGAACCGGATTTTCGTTAAAGAGCTTGAAGATTCGCATTTAACATCATGTCTTGCGTCTGAGGAGATGGAGGAGATTTGTAAAATTCCGCCCGAAAAACAAGGTAAGTACGCTGTTGTTTTTGATCCGCTTGATGGTTCTTCTCTTGTTAATGCTAATTTATCCATAGGAAGTATCTTTGGAATTTACGAAACTGATAAGATTCTTGGAAAAAAGGGTGACGATCAAGTTGCATCCCTTGTTATCGTTTACGGGCCGCGTGTAACACTTCTCTATACTGTGAAAAGTGGTGTCCATGAGTTTATTTTGAACGCTGTTGGAGAATTTATTCTTACTCAGGAAAATATCAAAGTCGAAAAGGATGCGAAGAATTTCGCGCCGGGAAATTTGCGTGCAACCGCAACGGAAAAAAAGTATGCAAAATTGGTACAAAGCTGGATGGATGAGAAATATACACTACGATATTCGGGAGGAATGGTTCCCGACATCAATCATATTCTTATGAAAGGACAAGGAATCTTTACTTATCCCGGCTATGAGGATGCGCCCAGGGGCAAGCTTCGGCTTCTTTATGAATGTGCCCCTATGGCACTTTTAATGGAACAAGCCGGTGGAAGAGCGACCGACGGCGATAAAAGAATACTTGATATTGAAATTGAAAAACTGGATCAAAGAACTCCTATTTTTATTGGAAGTGAAAACGAAGTGAAAAAGGTTGAGAAAATTCTTTCATAGAAAATTGTAAAGAAAATTACAAGAACACGTTTACTTATGTATGATGAATATTAAAGATTCTAAAATTTCGGATAAAGAGATTGAAAAGCTGGTAATAAAAAGCCAGCAAGGAGATGCCGAGGCCTTCGGTATCATTTACGATACTTATGTTACTCCCATTTATCGTTATATTTTTTATAAAGTGAAAAGAGAAGATGTCGAAGATCTTGTTGAACAGCTTTTTCTTAAAGCATGGGAGAATATTCGCAAGTACAAAAAAAGGAAGCAAACCAGTTTTAAATCCTGGCTTTTCAGAATTGCACATAATCTTGTTGTTGATCATTATCGTCTTACAAGAGAACATGCATCGCTTGATCCACGATTTTCCGATACTAAAAAAGAATCTAATCCTGTTATTCAGGCTTCCGAGAGTTTGAATAATGATAGACTGAAAAAGGCTATTGAAAAATTAAAGCCGAATTATCAACAAATTATTATTCTAAAATTTCTTAATGAATTATCCAACGAAGAAATTAGCAAAGTATTAAAGAAGAGCGAAGGAAGTGTTCGAATTTTGCAATTTAGAGCGCTTAAAGCTTTGAAGATTATTTTATCCGATATGGGTGTAAATTCTTATGAGTAACAAAATATAACTTTTGTCGTTTATTACAACGCTATAAGGCATTAAGGGAAAACCATGAAAAACGATTATGAAAAATTGGGGAAAGCGCTAAACGCTCTTAAAAAACCTTCTTTGACCCAAGGTACCAAAGAGCGTATGAAAAATCATATTATTGAGCAAATAAAAATAAACGATCCTGTTCCCGCAAGCTATTCCAGATTAAAAGAGGTACTCCGTAAGCTGGCAATTGGTGTAAAACCGCGAGCAGACGTAAGAGCCGGAATGAAAGAAGCGATTCTTTCCGGTATCGGGCACTTATCTCTTAGAAAGAGCTTTTTTAGAAATACCTTGGGCAATTGGCAAAGAGTACTTGCGTCTTTATTTATAGTTATATTCGCTTTTGGAGCCATAACTCTCTATATAGAAGATATTCCGATTACAAATGCCGCTTTTAAAACAGTATTTAATAAAGTTTTTGGAACGGTTGAAGTAATAAGAAACGGTGAGAGAATTGAGGCTAAAAAAGATATGAGTCTTAAACAGGGCGATATCGTTGTTACCGGTGAAGATGGAATTGCTGTTATTCGTTATGTTGATAACTCTATCACACGTCTTTCTCCGGAAAGCGAACTTAAAATACATAAATTATATCAGGATGTTTTTGATGAAACCAAGACCGAAGTTGAAGTTGAATTAACACAAGGTCGCGTATGGACGCAGGTTGTGAACACTCCATCCAACGAGGCCAGTTTTAAAGTTGCCGCTAAAGATATTACCGCTAACGCCCAAGTAACAACATCATTTGATGTTAAACACAAAGAAGAAGATAAAGGGATTACGGTTTCCGTATTTGATAATGAAGTTGAAGTTACCGTGCAGGATGTGGAAGCTCAAGCGCAAGTTGTCCAGGAAGGATATGCGGTGGAAGTTAGTAATACTTCAGAACTTGAACTTGTGGCGCATTCAAATGAAGATGCTGAAGATAAATTGTGGGTTAATGTGAACACTGCCGAAGATAAAGATTATATGGAAGAAGTTGCTCCGGCTGATCAAGATACGCTTATTGAAGAAGAAGATGTGGTTGTTACTGCCGTTAAAAAAGCACCGGTCTCCGAAGTTGAAGAAGAAGAAGAATTTGCGGATCGAGATACGGTTACAATTAAAGGAATTGGTGTTACCGAAGATCCTGTAATTGAAGAAGTGGCTGAGTCGACAGACACGGAATCTACGTCAGAAGAGCCAACAGAGCCAGAATCAACCCGATCATTGCAACGATCCCCCCAATAATCCATAAACGCATTACGATTTTTGCTTCCGACCATCCTATATGTTCAAAATGGTGATGAAGCGGAGCTATCTTAAATACTCTTTTCTTGAATATTTTTTTTGAAGTTATTTGAATGATTACGGATAAAGTTTCTATAACGAAAACAAACCCAATAAGAATTAATGGGATAAAAGAGTCCGTAAGCATTGCTATCACGCCTAATGTGGCTCCAAGTGATAAAGAGCCGGTATCTCCCATATAGAATTTTGCGGGTGGTACGTTGAACCATAGAAAGGCGAGTGTTGCTCCTGTTATGACTGCGCAAAGAGCTGTCAACAGAAGCAGTCCTTCCGCAAACGCAATTACTCCAAATGACGCGAACGCGATTACAAGTAAACCTCCCGCAAGTCCATCGAGGCCGTCCGTGAAATTAACCGCATTAGCCGTGGAAATTATTACAAGCATGAATAGGGGAATATACCAGATTCCAAGAGGTACATCTCCAAATCCGGGAAGATGGAACTGATCGTAGCCCAGCTTGTAATGGAACCATAAACCGCCAAGAAGCGCAAAAAAGAACAGCCAGAAAAATTTTGGTTTTATATTGATTCCTTTTGATTTTCCAAATCCTTTTATATTAAAATAATCGTCAATAGCTCCAAGAACCGCGATAACAAGCAAGGTAGCTACCGGAAGCCATGTTTCTTTTCTGTTTAACAGCGAATGATCCACGAATCCGAGTGCCGACAAAATGCGACTTCCAAGCACAATAATAAGTGTTGTGCCCCAAATAAGAATTCCTCCCATTGTTGGTGTACCGGCCTTTCCTTTATGTAGCGCGTGATATCTTTTTGCGGGTTCACCTGTTGAAGCAACTTCTCGAATTTGTTTATGAATTTTATATTTCTTCAAGATTTTTATAAGTGGTTTTGCAAGAAATAAAGCCAAAACAAAAGCAGCTGAGAAAGAAAGGAATATAAGGGTTAAATAGCGCAGAATAAGACTCAAATCGACTTCAAAGATCATGGGAAAGGATGTGGAATTACCAAATATAGGATTTAAATGCCCAGGATGCGAGTCTTTTTGTCTCGGTGAACCGGGCCGGACTATTAAGTACAACGGTGATAATTTTATTACCGTTGTCATTTTCAATTATCGATACAAATGATAATCCCGCAAGTTCGGTATGTCCAGTTTTTAATCCAAGGACATTCATAAACCCTTCCAGGAGATCATTTGTTGTTTCAAGATCGTGACTTAAGCTGCCGTCAACTGAAGAAATACTCATAGACGGAATAATAACAGCATCGCGAATAAACGCTTTACGATAAGCATATCTTGCTAGTAGAGCGAGGTCGCGAACCGTTGAATAATTTTCAAGCGCATCGAATCCTACCGGATTTTCATAATGGGTACTATATAAACCGATTTTTTTTGTTTTGTCATTCATTTTTTGAACAAAGGTC
Source organism: Patescibacteria group bacterium (assembly GCA_024275695.1). Lineage (GTDB taxonomy): Bacteria > Patescibacteriota > Gracilibacteria > UBA1369 > PNNO01 > JAJRYP01. The sequence continues at coordinate 5,641 of JAJRYP010000007.1, forward strand.
GGAACGTCTCCTCCGATATGTTCGGCAACTGCAACTGCGGCATCGTTTCCAGAGTGGATTAAAATCGCAAGAAGAAGATTTCTTAGCGTGATTTCTTCTCCGCTATAAAGCCAAACTTTTGATCCTTCCGTTTGTGCGGCTTTACTACTTACATAAACACTATCATCAAGATTACCTTCTTCAAGCGCGATTATAGCAGTCATAAGTTTTGTGATACTTGCAATTTGCAACTTTGTATCAGGGTTTTTTTCGTATAAAACGCTGCCACTATCGAAATCTACAATAATTGCGGCTCTCGCTTCTATTACAGGCGCAACCGCGTATTCTTTTTTTACAGGTATCGAAGAAGACGGAAGCGTTTCTTCGTACGAAACGGGACTTTTCGCAGATTCCGGAGCAGGAGTGTCTATCGCGATATTTCCGGTGCCGATTGAAACTGCGGCGTAAAGTTGTAAAAAGTAAGTGAGCATTGTTTATGCCGGTAATTTATCGATTTCATTATTGTTCAGAATGCGGAATTTTCCTTTCTTAAGGGAGCCAAGACGCAATTTCCCGATTCTGACGCGCATTAAGTATATAACGGGATTTCCTATTTCTTCAAACATTCTTTTAATTTGTCGTTTCCGCCCTTCGTGAATTGTTACGTGGCATACTCCATGACTGTTCTTAGTCTTTCGATCTTTGATCTCAACTTTACATGGAGATGTCTTTTTTCCATCAATTGTAACTCCTTTTTCAAGCTTTTCTTTTTGGGCATATGTAAGCTCTTTTTTACTGTACACCATGTATTCTTTTTCATGTTCAAATTTTGGATGAGTGATTTTATACGCAAGATCTCCGTCATTTGTTAAAAGAAGCAGACCTTCCGTATCCAGGTCAAGACGGCCAACAGGAAACAGGTCGTCATATGGAATCAGATCCATCACGGTTTTTCGGTTTTTCGTGTCCATGCGGGTTGTAATATAGCCGGACGGTTTATTAAGCATCAACGTAATAGTTTCTTTTTTTGGTTTGATGATTTCATCATTAACAGTAACTTTCGGATTCGTCTCCGGATCAATTTGTGTGCCAAGTTTAGTTACGATTTTTCCGTTCACCGAAACACGTCCTTCCTCAATTAAAACTTCCGCTTTTCGTCTGGAATAAGAGCTGTTTAGGGCGATGTAACGTTGGAGGCGCATATTATTCCGTGGTTGTTTCTGTTTGCTCGTCTTCTTCTTCCGCTGCCGCTTCATCAGCGCTTGCCTGTGTAGGGAAATAATAATAGAAAATGTCTTCCGGGCGCTTCTCTGCGTAATCTTCGCCGAGCTCTATAATTATATCCGCTTCGCTTATATATTGCGGTTCCATGTAAATTTCCGGGATCTCGCTTGAAATCTGTCCACCTATTAATTGTTGAATGAATGAAAGGCCTGCCGGTTTTTTCTCAGCTTCTTCGGGCCCCGCTATATTTTTATAATAAATTTTTGTTTCTTTTATTTCTTGATTTTGTGCGTTTCCAAATCTGATAACATCGAAGCATAGACGGTTAAGACGTGCTTTGGTTTCAGCCGCAAGTCCACCCGTTTTTGTTCCGTTTAAGATTTGTATTTTCGGCGGATTCAAATTTAGTTCGGGATAATGGAAAATCAAATCAACATATTGATGAATGAATTTGAAATGATCGCCGATTGGAACAAGAACAAAAGCTCCTCCAAACAGATCTCTTTGAGGGACATACAAAAAGCCTCCGCATCCAATTGGATTATCCGTAATTACACGGCTGATTATGTTCTCTTCATTAAAGTCTTGAGAAATTTTCGCCAGTTCTATGATATGTCCGAGTGTTAGATTTGTTTCGATGTTGTCTTCAACGGCATCAAGTAAGTCTTTAATTTTTCCGGGATTCAAAAGTACGTCTTTTGTCATAGCTTTCTTTTTAATGGCAAAAAGTAATTTTTGTTGACGTTTTGAGCGATCGAAGTCACTTGTTGTTTTACGACTTCTGGCATATTTAAGCGCAGTTTCTCCATCCATTTCCTGAAGTCCGGCGGGCAGAGAGAAGGTTTGGTACAAGATGGTTCCATCCAGCGGATAGTATGGGTCGTAAATTGCTTCATCAACATAAACTTCAATTCCACCTAAGCTATCAACGATGTCCTTAAGACCTTGAAAATCGATTTTAATGTAATATTGAATGTCCACTCCCGTGATTTCTTCAGCAGCTTCTACCGCCAATTCAAGGCCTGTCTGCGAATCGTACATTTGTTTTCCAAGTTCATAAATTCTGTTAATTCGAACACCTCCTCCGATTTTTTCTTTATCAGCATAAAAGTCACGCGGGATGGAGATCATTGGAACAAGTTTATTTGTCTGATCGATACTCGCAACGATCATTGTGTCGGTTAGATCGGCACCATCATGATTTCCTCCGCCTGTTCCGAGAAGCAGAATGTTTGTGTTTCCGTAAAAATCAGTTTGAAGTTGTTGTCCGAAAATGCCAATTATATTAATGAATCCGATTTGTTTGATGATTGCCGAGCATCCGTATAAAAACAAAACAAAAACAGTAATTACGGCAACAATAACGCCCCATTGAACGCGACTTTTAATTTTTGGTCTATAAAAATTCAGGTCTTTTTTCTTGCTTTTAAGACTCTCGAACAACTTTGAAAAAAGAGATTTTTTTCTCCTTTGCCGTATTTTTCGTGTTTTAAACTTCAGTGTAAATTACAGTTAGAAATAAATTGCTCCACTTGTCTTGTTTTATACCTATTCCGATTTCTTTCCATGTCGAGCTCGAAATATCGCTTTCTTCCAATAGTTTCTCTTGAAGCGTGGAAACAGAACCTTCTTTTAAAATGTATGCTTTTCCTTCAGAAGTGATTCCACTACTTTGAACTACGTCAATCAGGTTTATACCAGATGGAGAAGTAAAAGAAAAGAAATTTTGATTGATCATGTCCTCACTCCATTTTCGCGATATATTTCGCAATTCATTATTTAATGTAAGCGGAACCGCGCGATTGTCGTTTATAGCGTTTAAAATTTTATATTCAAATTGTTCCAGATCATTGTCATCCCATGGGGTGTGTGAAAATTCTTCCGCAATAAATAAGTATCCGGAATCGTCTAACGCAATACCTATTCCAACATTATCCCATTTTGGATCAAGAATATTTTGTCTGTGTATTGCGCTTCTCATTAATGCTTTATGTGCAAAATAAACTGTTGGAGCATGTGCAAGATTTTCACCGACTTCAGTTGATATTCCATAATTTATTCTACGATCGTCCGGAGTTTCTCCATCAAAATTAATATGCGAAAAATAATTAAGATTTGCCATGTCCTTGGCATGCGCTTGTGCAACATCGTTTAAATCGTCCCGCATGGAAATGCCGGAAAGTCCGTGCGTTGCTCTTTCTTCGTTTATGTATGAAAGCAGTTCGCTTCTTGAAGTTCCAATATGAAATGACTCTGTAATTTCCATTGGATCCTGCAAATCAAAAAAATCCGGAATAATGGGAATTCCATTACCTATATAAATAGGGACATTAATGACTGCGGATCCGCCTTGATCGTTTATTTCCAAAATATATGTACCGGTTTGTGACGGGTTATATGAAAAATTAAAAGATGAGTTTGCCGGAATTACATCGTTCCCGTAATAGTCCAGCAGGTTTGCCGAGGTATAAATATTAAAAGTATCTACTACGCCGTCCGGTTTTATAATTGCCCCTTCCGCGAATATGTTTTCTTCCGTATATCCGGATACGGAGATGATCTGCGTTGATGTTAAAGTTTCGGGGAGAGAGTTGTATGTAAGCGCATCGTCTAGTGTTAATTTAAAGTGATGTTTAATTCCTTTAAAAGACATGTCCGCACTTTTTTCCCATTTGGACGAGAGCCTGACAGGTGCGATCGAATCCGCCCGTGCTCCGTAAATTCGCCATTTAATATTGTCTTCTTCGAATGTTTTAAAGTCATTATAGAAGATTTCGAGAGTATCTGCGTCGCGAACAAAGTAAGACTCTACATTGTTATTCTGCATGAAATAGATTCTAAATATATCGTTTTGAGCTTTATCCCATGAAATCGTTGTAGCGTCGTCTTTAAAGCTTATTGAAAGATTGGATGGAGTATCGGAATTTGTCGCTGTTCCTTCTATCGGAATTCCATCTAAAACATGAATCGGGACGATCTTGCTTTCTCCGTTATTTCCCGGAATTACACCTAATTGATATGTTCCCGGATTTCTAAAAATCATTGGAATTTCAAAACGATTTCCTTCAACCGTGCCTATAAAGTGCGTGTAATCATTTCCGTTTCCGTTGTCTTCCGCTAAAAAAGCAAAAATTGTATCGTATGAACCACCATTGATTATTTCGCCTTCCAATATATATATCTCGTTTTTATAAAAAGTGTTTGGAAGTTCCGTATCCAGTTTGATTTCATCAAAGTAGTCCGGATTTATGGTTGAAAAATCTCCGGGATTATCGACCTGCCGTACTTCATTAATTTTATCTTCCGCTGTTTTATCAGCACTATAATTAATTACATTTTTTTTGATTGTTTGATACATGAGCTGCGCCATATATCCTCTTGTAATCTCTTCTCCGGGATTTAAAAAATTCGTTTCCGCGGTTAAAATTCCTTCTTCTTTGGCAAAATAAACATAAGGTGAATACCAACTAAATCTGTATGTGTCGTCGTAAGAATTTTCCGGAACTTCGGCTAAATCGAGCCTGTCCCATTCTTGAACTTCACCTAAAATCTTTAGAGCCTCCACTTTATTAATATGCTTTAAAGGTTGAAATGTTCCATCCGGGTATCCTTTAATCCATCCTTCATATTTGGCTTTACGAACGTAAGGAGCATACCACCGGCTTTCGTCTATATCGGAGAAGCCGCTTGTCGTATCAATGTTTGAATTTACTCCGGTTCCTTCAAGGACAATTTTCAAAAATTCAGTTCGGCTTATAGGTTGATCAGGGCGAAATGTGCCGTCTTCATATCCCTGAACAATATTGTTTGATTGAAGGTAAGTGATTGCGACTTCATTTGGATGGCTTATTGGTACATCAGAGAATGTTGATCCGAATGCCGCGGTTGATTGGAGAAAAAATAGTATAATAATGAGTATACCTCGGTACCTGAATAATTTTGATTTCATATTAATTTGCTAATGGGACTAATGCATAATAACCTTCGCTCTTACAAGGTGTCAAACATCTGTTTTTGACATAAATATGTTAAGATTGCAGCAATTAGGGTTACCTTTTTGTTTTCGAAGTAGTATAGGATGGTGGCCAGATTTTGCTAACCACTATTTCTATGGCAAGAAAAGGATCAATACATCAATTAATCGAAATGAAAGAA
>JAJRYP010000096.1 GCA_024275695.1 Patescibacteria group bacterium
CAGGCCGAAAACTCGCATTTAAACCTTTCACTTTTTCAAATGTGTCAACGGCGCTTAAATACAAAACAAACGGTATCAATTTTTTGTCTTCGTCAAAAACTTAACTTCCCTTTTGACCCGTTTCAATACCATTTCTCAAAACACCTCCCAAAAAACAGGGGTCTTTTTAGTTCTCGCCTATTGACAAAAGCGCGTTCTTCACGCACAATATCCTCCTTGTAAATTAGAATTATGAAAAAACACTTTCTTGTTGCATTTGTTATGCTGTTCGTTGCTTTTTTCACTTTTTCGAGTGATGTCTTTGCGCAAAGTATGATGCCTATTCCAAAGGATTATAGCGTTTTCAAATCTACAATTAATGATAAAAACGAGCCATACCTTCCACCTAAAGCTATTTTAAAAATACGCAACAATACCGGCAACAAAGACCAATTTTCCGGGACTTTGGCCACAACTTTCATATTCGACGGAAACGGTTCGTACGATGAAGAAACTTCATCAAGCGATCTTGAAGTACGATATGATTTTGAGAATGACGGAATAGTTGACACGTATTTTTCACGTAAAAAAACAGCAAAACATATATATAAAAGTCCGGGTTGGAAAACAGTTAAAATGGAAGTTTTAGACCTCGAAGGAAATATTTCCGAGACTTATCAAAAAATATATGTTGCTGAAAATACAAAGCCTAAAGCACATTTTACTATTTCGCCGCAAATTGGGACGCCCGGAACAAAGTTTAAATTAAATACAAGTTTATCTTCGGATGATCAATATGCAAGCCGTCTTTTATACTATCGTTTTGATTATAACGGTGACGGCGTTTATGATACCAAGTATAAATCTAAAAAAATATGGGATCACAATTTCGAAAAGCCCGGATTAAAAGAAGTTATTTTGGAAGTTCGTGATCCTGAAGGAGCAACTTCGTTATATTCACAGCTTGTTTATGTTAAAGAAAATTCAAAGCCAAAGGCCGATTTTAAAATTACTCCGATGAAGCAAGGTGATAATTTTGCCCGATACGAGCTGGATGCGAGTGATTCTTCCGACCCGGATGATGAAAAGCTAAGCTATAGATGGGATTTTGACTATAACGGCAAAAACGATATCCAATGGAACACAACCTGGTATAGATCAAACAAGGCATATGCCACTTTTTATAAATCCGGAGAATATATTATACGACTTCTGGTGCGTGACAAGGATGGATCAACGGATGAATCCTTTGCCACACTCATTGTAAATCTAATTACAGACAGCATTTAAAGCTTTTTGAAGTACTGCTGAATTGCAAAAAAGTCTTTTTAGTGGTAAAATTATATATATTGCGCACTCCGCTTTGCTCCGTGCGTAAGTAAAATATAATCTTTTAAACAAACAAAACATGAATGACCACAAATTTAAACTACTTGCACTGGCAATCGTTGGAGTGATTGGTATTAGCATTGCTCTTATTGCACCCATGCCTTCTATTGCGGCGCCTCCCGGAAATCCGCCAACTGCCAATGTAAGTCCGAATTTTTCGGGGTTGAATGTTGCGGTTGATGCAACAATCGGTGATGACCTTGTTGTTGGGGGTCGTCTTTCGACTGACCGCTTCATGGTTAACACCGGTAGTACTATTATTAACGGTGACACAGGATTTTTTGGCTTAACAACCTTCTTTAATGATCTGGACACCTACGGTGACATAATTACCCATACTGGAGATATCGGAAGTTTTTATACAAAAAGAATGACAACAGCAGTTAGAACTGGTGGCACAGAAATTCCTGGAACTTCATGTTATTTAGGTGACTGGTTATCGGGATGCTCGGCAGTTTTCAACTATGACAGCGCAAGTGATCGTTTTTACGGGACATATTCAGCAGGCAATAGAACATGTAGAGCTCAAGTAAAAGACGGTGGTGGTGGCGATGATTCAGTCACTATCTACGCTCGATGTTTTGATCCAGAGGGTGCAAGATCAGGAACATATGAAGAACCCTATTAAACTTCAGCCTCTTCGGTCGCTGGTCTATTCTGAACTTTTTCCTTACATCGACCTATATCATCATCTGAACTTAATCTGTCACACTGAGTAGGATCGTTATTCAGAATAGCTAAATCTGTTACGACATTACGCACACAGACTTCTTTTAAGTTTGAATCGGTAATTGAATCGCAATTGGCAAGATTTGGCTCTTTATCAAGTGCTTCATTTAACTTATTCTGTTCTTCCTCTGAAACAACATCGCTTCCTGTAGATTCATCCGAAGGAGTAACTTCCGGAGTTGTTTCGTCAGTCACCTGTTGATCTACAGTCTGAGTAGTATCTGGTTGAGTATCAGTCGCTGTCTCTTGCACACATCCTGAAAATGCTACAACCAATATTAATAATCCCAAAAATACTAATGTTTTTTTCATACGTAGTTTTTTAAATAATATTCACTCGAAAGTATAAATGTAGTAGAGTGTGCAAGCAAGTTTTTTGGCGAGCTTTATATGAATATTGTTATTAAAACTCTCGGATGCAAAGCAAATCGCTATGAATCGGACAAGATTCGGGATAAGTTCGGCG
>JAJRYP010000097.1 GCA_024275695.1 Patescibacteria group bacterium
GCGATATCATTGACTTGGGATTTAGAACCGTTTATTATCTTAGCCAGGAATTATTCCTAGTATCTATAATTATGAACGAACAACAGACTAATAAAAAACGGGACGGAATTGGATGGGCATATTCGGACGCTGTTAAAGAACATTTTTTTAATCCTAAAAATATATTATCGGATCCGAAGAACTATAAAGCCGACGGTGTTGGCTATGTTGGTAGCCCCGCGTGCGGAGATATGATGAAAATGTGGATTAAAGTGGACAAACTCACGGATACCGTTAAAGAGTGCAAGTGGCAGACTTTCGGTTGTGCTTCGGCAATAGCTTCAACTTCGGTTTTATCCGAAATGGTAACTGAAAAAGGTGGCATGTCTCTGGACGACGCAATGGAACTTCGCCCGCAGGATATCGTTGATAGACTTTCCGGTCTGCCCGATAAAAAAATTCATTGCTCGGTTCTGGGAGATAAAGCTCTTCGTGCCGCCATAAACGATTATTTCAGAAAAAGCGGTCAAAAAGACAGATGTAAAAAAGAGGAAACAAAGGTAATTTGCAAATGTCTTGATGTTACAAATCATGAAATTGAAGATGCCGTACTTGAAGGTAAACATACATTTGAAGATATTCAAAAGAAAACAAAATGCGGAACTGGATGCTCGGCATGCAGACCACGGATTGAGCGTCTTATTGAGGAATATAAACTTCAATACTTTGGTGAATAATAAATTATGTCTAAAGATATAAAATACAGGAAAGTTTATCTGGATAATGCTGCTACAACTCAGCTGGATCCACGTGTTTTCGAAAAAATGAAGCCGTTTTTTAATGAAATATACGGAAATCCTTCCTCAATATACGAAAAAGCTCAAGAAGCACGAAATGCTCTTGATAATGCACGAATTATGATTGCACGGATTATCGGAAGTTCGCCTGAGGAAATTATTTTTACTTCCGGAGGTACCGAAAGTGATAATCTGGCTATTTTAGGAGTCTCACGAGCCAAGAAAAAAAAGGGTAATCATATAATTACTTCCGCGATTGAACACCATGCGGTTCTTAATCCATGTGAAGAACTCGAAAAAGGAGGATTTGAAGTTACTTATATTCCAGTCGAAAAAAACGGAATAGTTGATCCGGCAAAAGTTAAAGAAGCAATGCGAAAAGACACTATTCTGGTTTCAATAATGTATGCTAATAATGAAATAGGCACAATTCAGCCTATTGCGAAAATTGGAAGAGCATGCAAGAAAAAAGGTATCCCATTTCATACCGACGCGTGTCAGGCTGCCGGGGCCCTTGATCTAAATGTGGATAAACTACATTTGGATTTAATGACAATAAACGGAAGCAAAATATATGGTCCCAAAGGTGTCGGTATGCTTTATGTACGTTCCGGAACTCCTTTAAAGCCAATTATGTATGGCGGAGAACAGGAAAAACGCATACGCCCCGGAACCGAAAATGTTGCGGCAATAGTTGGAATGGCGCATGCGTTATATCTGGCACAACGTGAACGCGAAAAAGAAAATAAACGTTTAATTGGATTGCGAGACAAGTTAATTCAAGGAATTGAGGATAGAATCCCTAAAGTTCGCTTAAACGGCGACGCGGAAAATCGCCTGCCAAATAATGTGAATATGTCAATTTTGGATATAGAAGGAGAAGCACTTTTATTAAGGCTCGATATGGCTGGAATAGCGGCATCTTCAGGATCGGCGTGTACATCCGGCAGCCTGGATCCTTCTCATGTAATACTCGCCTTGGGACTTCCATATGAAATTGCTCACGGGAGTTTAAGATTTAGTTTGGGAAAAAATACAACAGATGAAGATATTGATTATGTTTTAGAAAAACTGCCTAAAATTGTTAAGGATTTAAGGGCTATTTCTCCGGTGAGAATAAATATGTAGACATAAAAAGCACCCCCTTTAAACCTTCCCCGGGGGGGGAGGTTTTTAAAGAGCTCAGCTTAACTACATTCGCTTCGCCCTTGGTGCCGCGGGAGGGAATCGAACCCTCACATGGTATAACCCATACAGGATTTTAAGTCCTGCGCGTCTACCAATTCCGCCACCGCGGCTTAAATAAACCTTCAACATTCTTGCAGGCTCCACAAAGGATTGCAACTGAATTTCTAAAATATTTCTAAAATATTCATGTATTTTTCTTGACAAATTTCATTTTTTTATTCATAGTTTTATCCGGCCTTTCAAAAAATCATTCTTGTTATTGTTAAACCTTCTCTACCTACCTCTATGTTAAAAGCACTCGTAGTCGAGGACGAAAATGAAATAGTTGAGTTCCTTAAAAAGGGGCTAAGCTATGAAAACTTTTATGTTGACACTGCATATAATGGAGATGAGGCTTTTAAATTAGCCATTCAGCGTGAATATGACATTATTCTTTTGGATTTGTTACTTCCCGGAAGAGATGGCTTGAGTGTTTTGCAAAGTTTAAGGACGGAGCAAGTGCAAACACCTATAATCGCCGTAACGGCAATTCAGGATAACAATACAAAAATTAAACTTCTTAATAATGGCGCGGACGATTATATCGAGAAGCCTTTCTCTTTCACGGAACTCTTGGCAAGAATTCACGCGGTACTAAGAAGGACTAACGCGAAACAGAATGTTGAAGTACTAAAAATCGATAATCTTGAACTTTATCCGAAAAGAAAAGAAACTTTCAGGCAAAAGAGAAAAATCAATTTAAGGAATAAAGAATTTGCGTTACTTGAATATCTTATGAGAAACGAAGGGATAGTGATTACAAGAAATACTATCATGGAAAAAATTTGGGGCTATAATGCGGCGGTGAATTCAAATACAATTGATACACATGTCGCAATTCTTCGAAAAAAAGTCGACGAAGGACACCCTACACGGCTTATTCATACAGTTCATGGAGTTGGTTATAAACTTGCTTTGGAAAAATAATCTTAAGTCTCGAAAAATTTAAGAATTTTTTATTATAACTTCAGGAATTTTTCATGTCGCTGATATATCATGCGTTTCGGAGCTTTTGATACGTTGAAAAAAAGAGATCGTGTTGTTCATCTATAGCTCTTGATTTTTTAATGTCAGGAGGTGCTCCCTATAGGTGAACAGCACAGTCTCTTTTTTTATTTCAATTTTTTACAACGGAGTTACTTTTCTTTTGTTTCAGTTGAAGGAAGAAAAACTCTGGCCCCAAGTTCTTTATCAAGCATATAAACACCGGGACCTTTATCCCCCGCCAGCTTAACTTTATCAACAATATTTGCGGCAGTGCTTTCTTCTTCAACCTGTTCATCTATAAACCATTTTAACATCGATTCGAGAGGATAATCTTTTTCACGAACGGCTAATTCGTAAAGATTATTAATAAGTGATGTTACTTCTTTTTCGTGTTCCAAAGTTTTTTCAAAAACCTCCAAAGGTGATTTAAATTCCGCTTGCGGCTGCTCAATCGCTTTCATTACAACTTTGCCTCCACGTTCGAAAACAAAATCATAGAATTTCATAGCGTGAGTCATTTCTTCTTGAGCTTGAATTTTCATCCAATTGGAAAAACCTTCCAGACTAATAGAATCAAAATATGCCGCCATTGACAAATAAAGATATGCAGAATAGATTTCCGCGTTAATTTGATTATTAATTGCTTCCTGTACTTTTTCGTTCATCATTTTCAATTTGTTAATATTTTGTTTGGTTCGGAGATTAAATTTTAACGAATCTAAAATATTTCCGCAATCGGATTTTCTTGAGTTTATTTTTCCATTTGCTCTATTTCAAGTTAATTTTGAGATTCATTATATTGATGTTATATGTGTATCAAGATTTGAGTTAGCAACTTAACACATCCTCACAAAATGTCCAAAGATCTAAATAAACGATTCTGGGAAATAGATTTTCTGCGTGGCATTGCAATAATATCAATGGTTATTTATCACGCCGCCTTTGATCTTAATTATTTTAACATTCTTGAAATTGAAATGCATAGAGGTTTTTGGTCTATTTTCGGGAAGTCTGTTTTTGTTTTGTTTTTCGTTTTAGTCGGAATTTCATTGAATCTAAGTTATTCCAGATCAAAAATAAAAAATAAGACTAATCTGTTTGGCAAATATTTAAAAAGAGGATTGAGAGTTTTTTTCTGGGGATTAATAATCACGCTGGTAACATTTATATTTATGCGAAAAGGCTTTGTTTGGTTCGGCGTGCTTCATTTTATCGGATTATCAATAATATTTGCATATCCTTTAATGAAGCTGTTTTATACAAATTTATTTTTGGGCTTAATTATAATTTCGATCGGACTGCTGTTAAGCAATTACTCATTCGATTTTTCATGGCTTGTATGGCTTGGATTCAAGCCGAAGGGTTTTTATTCCGTTGATTACTTCCCGATTTTTCCATATTTCGGTATCATACTTATTGGAACATTTATCGGGAAAAAATTTTATGTGGATTATGAAAGAAAATTCAGCATAAAGAATCGATCCGAGCATCATTTAATAAGACCGGTTAGTTTTCTTGGAAAAAACTCACTGGTTATTTATTTAATACATCAGCCTATCCTTATATTAATACTACTTGTAGTTTTATTATAACAAATCTATAAACCGCTGAACAAACCTTCCAAATATCTTTCAATCATACCCAGTTCATCAATCATGCTTTCATGAAGCACCGAATCTTCTTTTATTTGTCGATATTTGGAATGATAATAATTAAGAATGACAAACAATTGATCTATAGCGTATTCCAGTCCTTCTCGATCTCTATCTTTACACTTCTTAATTTCTTCCAACACTAAAGATAAATATTTTAAGGCCTCTTGCAGTTCGAATTCGGAAATTTCAACCGACTTTAATAAATCTCTTGCAGTTCGTAATGCTTCACACGCATTTTGCAATTTTTTGCTATCCGACTCTTGAAGGACATTGCGATTATTTAAATCCAACGGAAATTTATCAAAAGCATTTAAGAAGTCTTTAATATGATCAACCATTGCAGAATATTGGACAGCGGTATGATCCGTATTGTTTCGCAAATATTCTTCAAGATGTTTTTCCATATCTTGCCAAACTTCAAATTCCGTAAATCTCAACAGATATTTTTGATCGGAAAGATTATGCATTCGACGATAAAGACCTAATAATATCCCACGCAATCCAACTTCGTTTCTTCCACCTTCAAGTAGTCGTTGGAATTGACGGTTTATCATTGCAAGTTCTTTTCTAAAGTCCAAAAAGACACTTCTTAACATATGTGAAGTTTGAATCTCTTCTTTCATCTCCGGGAAAATATCAACCATTGAAATATTTTCTTTAAATAATTGTGCCAAATGCAAAATTCCCATTTGCAAAGCTTTTTTAATATAGCCGTTACAAGCTTCTATTTCCGGCCCAAGATAATTTCCGGCAGAATGATTTTTTGCAAGTCCGAGATCTCTTTGTGCGTCTTTTAAAGCATTATCAACACCTTGCTCTATCACAAAAAGACACTCTTGTATTCTCAAATAAAATCCGGCTACGTTCTTTTGAGGAGTATGCCTTGATTCATCTTCATTTTGACCAAGAGATGTTACTATTGCTTGTATTTGTTTTTCTATTGAAGGAGGCGGTTGCGATTCAAGTTGAATGTTGAATTCCAAATCAAGATCTTCATCTTCATTATCCAAGTTCCCTCCGTCAAATCCACTATCTTCCGAAGTAACATCCTTCAAAATCTCCTTTAATTCTTGAAAAATCTGCGCGTAGAAAGGCAAAGCTATTTTGAGATAACCGGGACGTGCTTCAGCATCTTTTTGTTTATACGCACTATCAATATATTCAATATAAGAAAGAACTTTTAACATTCTAAACATTATCGATCTTAATCGTTTCTGAATATCTTGCGGCACTTCACTTGGGATAAGATTGAAAAATGCTTTATTTATCTTTTCCGCAAGCAAATCATGACTGGAAACAAGGATATGTGCCTGTCCTTCAAGATTATTTAATACACCTATAATTGCATTTAATTTCAAAAGAGCATGAGAGGACTCCAGTTCATACATTTGTCTAAGCATAACTTGAGCTATTTCAAGACGATCCGGTAATTCTTGCACACCAAGCATGCCCTCGTTAACCCCAATAGGAAGAGTATGTCTGAAAGCAGGTATGTTCGAATATCCGGATACAAGTTTTTCCAAATCTTCAACAGCAACATATTTATCCGATTCCACACCGTCTCCGGTTTCAATCATAGCTGTCAGTAATTCGGCATATGCGGCTAAATCCTCTTTTTGAGCATCGTTTAACCGGAGCACTTCACAAATACGTTCCGTATCTTCAATTACTTGCATACCGATTTTTTTCTCAATAAATGTTTTTAGATTCAGTTTTGTTAATCTTTTACCTAAATATTTGCAACGAATCAATGCTCCTTTAAGAGACGCTATGAGACGCATTAAAGTTTTCACCGATTTATCTTCAATCTCTAGTTTAGTCCGACCGTTTTGCAATTCAGCCAATAAATTTTGTATATGTTGAATAAAAAGCAAAATTTCCCTTGGAGCCAAAGTACGATCATGAGCTTTTTCAGATTGATCAACGTCACTTGTAAAAGATTCAAAATAATATTTTTCTTCTTGTAGAAGATCGATTAATTTTTTCAACAATATACTGAGATAAAAATATTGTTTTTTTCTGCTATCTGATAAATGGTCAAATAACTCACGGCGAGCTATCGCCTGAAATGCGTCTTTTTCCGTTTTAAGTTTATTTCTGCGTCTCATTTCATGTAAACTGGCGATCACGCTATCTTCGGTTCTTGACTCCGCTTGCTTTTGTTCGACAACTTCCCGTGGAATAGCAGGTCTTCCACTTCTTTTTTCATCAAGCAAATTACGAGCAAGGGATGCGAATAAAGCTGTATTTAAATATTCTTCATCGTTTTGTATATTTATTGCATCAGGCCCCGCAAGATCCGGAGATTCATCAACCTCTGCAGATTCATTTCTTTTTTCTTCATCCATATTCATAAGAAACTACAATTTAAAATTGGAGCGTAATCTAACATCCTTGTTGTTTTTTGTCAAATCGTTACGTCTAATTAAAAAGACACTCACTTATGCTCGTGTCTGTGGTGGGTGTGGTGGGTGTGGTGGGTGTGCTGGGACTCGAACCCAGGACCAATTGCTTAAGAGGCAACTGCTCTACCAACTGAGCTACACACCCACGATAATTTCTAATTTTTGATTGCTAATTCCTAATAATAGCACGCAAGAATGTAGCATTTTCTCTCCACTCTTTCAAGTTGCAAAATTTTCAAGTAGAATACCTGCGACTTTTAATTGCACTCAATGCCGAAAAATAGCAAGAAATCAATACTTTTTTATACGGACACACCGTTAATCGGTGGCGCGGAAAACCAAATGTATCTTCTCGCAAAATTTCTGGACAAAGAAAAATACAAGGTTACTCTTGTTTGCTCGGATTATGCTCACCTTGATGAATGGGTAAAGAAATTTGAAAACGAAGATATTGAAGTTATGCGCTTAAATGTATTTCATAAACACGATCCAAGACATTATTTCCAATTTAAAGAGATAATTAAACAAAATCATTTTGATCTGGTGCATCTTCATGTATGGAATCCGGCGGCATGTCGTTATGCGTTAATGGCTGCCGGCAAATATAATATCGCAACTGTTATTACCGAACATGATCCGTTTGAACTTCCAAAATTTAAATCATACTTTAAAGAAAAACTTCTGAAAAAAATTAATCATGTAATCGCTGTTTCCGAGTCGAACAGAAAATTGTTGTTAAATCTTTTTCCGCAACTTAAAAATCGAATTACAACTATTCACAACGGAATTGATGTTACCTGGTTCGAATCTCAACTTCTAAGTTTTAATGAGAATAAGCGGAACGAATATCGTGAAAAAACTTTTAATGTTGGCAATGATATAAAGATAATTTTGACTGTTGCCGAACTTCATGAACGAAAAGGCGTTAATTATTTAATTAAAGCAATGCCACTTATTGTTGAGAAAGAAAGAAGTTGCCGACTGGTTATTGTTGGAAGCGGCCCGGAGCGTAATGAGCTTGAAATATTGGTTAAAAAAGAAGGCGTAATGGATCACGTAACGTTTCTTGGTTTCAGAAAGGATATACCTCATTTGATGAAAGCATCGGATATTTTTGTTCTGCCAAGTATTAAAGAGGCCTTCGGGCTTGTTATTCTTGAAGCAATGGCCACAAAATTACCAATTATAGCAAGCGACACGGGGGGTATTCCTGAAATAATTGAAAACGGCAAAAACGGAACGCTGGTTCCCCCGCACGACAAAGAGAAACTGGCAAAAGCAATTGTAAAGTTGATAAATGATCCGGATAGGGTCGCAAAATATGTTCAGGCGGGATTTGAAACATTAAAAAAGACTTTTGACGCAAAAATGATGGCAAAAAATACTGAAACAATTTATGATGAAGTCCTCACATAAAATATAGATATGAAAGTCAAAAAACTTTTTGTTTGTAACAGTTGCGGTTTTGAAAGTCCAAAATGGACGGGGAAATGTCCTTCGTGCGACAAATGGAACTGCTTTGAAGAAAATATTATCGACGAATCGGTTGTTAGAGCACATAAATCGATAAAGCCCAAAGATCCAAAGCCGCTTATATTCACCTCTTTTAAGGAAAAACGCCTTGTTTTAAAAATGGACGAAGTTAATCGTGTTCTTGGAGGAGGACTTCTTGAGGGAAGTCTTACTCTTTTAACAGGTGAGCCCGGAATCGGAAAATCCACGCTTACTTTGCAACTTTGCGATCAACTGGTCGCTTTGAAAAAGTCGGTCTTGTATATTTCCGGTGAAGAATCGCAAAATCAAATCGCCGGACGCGCGAAACGTCTTAAAGTTGCATCTGAAAACATTTCTTTTTTGGCCGAAACGAACCTTGAAACAATTATTGCAACTTTGCGTGAACACAAACCAAATATTGTTGTTATTGATTCAATCCAGGTATTGCATAGTGCTGATTTAAACGGTATTTCGGGAGGTGTCGGTCAGATCAGATATGCAACGGAGCAATTCATGGAATACGCAAAACAAACAAATACTCCGATAATTTTAATTGGTCATGTTACAAAAGATGGGGCTTTAGCCGGTCCTCGAGTTCTGGAACACCTTGTTGATACTGTTTTATATTTGGAGGGTGACAGATATCAACATTTTAGAATTTTGCGCAGTCAAAAAAACAGATTTGGAACAACGAATGAAATCGGGATATTTAAAATGCACGAAAACGGACTCGAAGAAGTTAAAAATCCATCGGCTCACCTACTTGAAGGTCGAAAAGAAAACGCAATCGGATCTGCAATCACGATAACTTTGGAAGGTGCCCGTCCTTTAGTTGTCGAAGTACAAGCTTTAAGTAATATTACGCCTTTCGGATATCCGAAACGAACAGCAACGGGTTATGACGTAAATCGAACGCAACTTTTGATCTCGGTTTTGCAGAAATACGCAAACTTAAACCTTTCTAATCAAGATATTTTTGTAAATGTTGTCGGAGGTATTAAAATTAACGATCCTTCGTGCGATTTGGGAATCCTTATCGCTATTGCTTCTTCATTTCTAAAGAAAGCAATCCCTTCCGAGACGGCTTTTATTGGCGAAATCGGACTCTCGGGAGAAGCAAGGACAGTTACTCAAATCGAAAAAAGAGTAAAAGAAGCGGAAAAATTAGGATTTAAAAACATTATTACGCCAAAAAAAGTAAAAGATGTAATGTCGGCTATTCAATTACTCTAGATCCCAAAAAATTCCTCCGCATTTTTTGTTGTAATCTCCGCAATTTCGCTAAATGGCACATTTTTTATACGTGCTATCTCTAAAGCAACCTCAAGAATATAGGAAGGTTCGTTTGTTTTACCTCTAAATTTCTGCGGAGAAAGATATGGACAGTCAGTCTCAATCATCATCGCATCCAAAGGACATTCTTCAACAACGGAGCGTAAATTATGCGCTTTCGGATAGGTAATAATTCCGGTAAAGGATGTCATGTAGCCGGCCATCCAAACTTTACGCGCAAATATGGCATCACTTCCAAAACAATGAAAAACAGCATTTGAAGCACCATTTTCCCGAAGAATTTCAAGACATTCTTCATCCGCATCTCTGTTATGAATGATAAGCGGTTTATTCAATTCATTCGAAAGAGCGATATGTTGCTTTAAAACATTAATCTGAACATTTTTTGGCGAATATTCCTTAAAATAATCAAGTCCGGTTTCCCCTATTGCTACAACTTTTTCATGACTCGCAAGTTTTTTCAAAATTTGCCACATCTCGCCGGTTAATTTCCTGGCATCCTGAGGATGCAATCCAACAGAAGCAAAAATTCCTTCGTGGTTTTTAGCAATTTCAATGGCTTCTTGCGTACTTTTAATATCACAACCAACAACAATCATCTTTTTAACGCCTTCTTTTTTCGCACGATTTATCACTCCTTCAATATCATTTGAAAGCGGTTTAAATTGGATGTGGCAGTGTGTATCAATTAGCATATGAAATCTTTTTTAGATTATCGACTTTCAATCTAGCACTGTTTCGCATAAAATTTAAGAGTGAGTTTAAATAATTGCATATATGCAACTAAGCGTTCTAATTGTACAATTCGGCGACGTAAAGCCAACAATCGCGTGTATCAAGTCAATATATAAATCTGCGATTGATCAAAAAGATTTCGAAGTGATTATTGTCGATAATAATCGCAATGATGAACAGAAACAGATTTTTAAGCAAAAATTTCCAAAAATTATTTACGTAAAATCGAAAAAAAATAATTATTGTCACGCTTTGAATGTTGGAATTCAAAAAGCCAAGGGAGAGTTTGTTCATATTTTAAATCCCGACACAATTTTAGATAAAAATTGTATTTCCGAACTTTTAAAAACTTTTAAAAAAGATAAAAAAATTGCCGGCGTAACATCAAAAATTCTTTTTAAAAAATCAAAAAAAATCAATTCGCTCGGCATTGAAGAAATTGGAGATTATTACTATCGCGACACGGCTTTTAACGAAGAAGATTCCGAAGATTTTCGTATGCGTTCAATTAAATATGCAAGCGGATGCAGCGTAATGTATCGAAAAAAAGCACTTAAAGATGTGGGATATTTTGATGAAGATTTTGTGATGTATATGGAGGACGTCAATATTGGAATCGAACTTCGCAAAAAGAACCGGACTTTAAAAGTGAACCCGAAAAGCATTGTCTATCATGCTTTCCATGGAACGACAAAAGGCGTAGATTTGCCTTCGTATTTTTGCAATCGCAACAGATTCCTTTTAATGGCGAAACATTATCCGAAAAATTTCGCGAAAAATATTAAAACTTCCGCGTATTATATACATAAAAAGTATGATGATTTATATGATTTTATTCGAGCCGGAATTTATAAATTGATTAAAGAACAACCCGAAAATGTTGTTAAAAAATATCTTCCCGAAATTTTAAAAGTCATTGCGGATATATATCCTTTTGATAAAGTTCAAAATATTATTAATGAAATGGAGATTGTTTTCGGATTAAGAAAACCCAAAATCTTACTTTATGATCACGCTCTCCATTTTATTGGAGTAGGTCAAAAATACGGATGTACAATCGCCGAAGCTCTGCAAAAAAAATATGACGTTCTTTTTATCGGGAATAAAAAAGTTGACATCCCGCATTTAGAAAAATGGTATGACTTAAATCTAAAAAGATGTAACATTAAAATTGTTTCACTTAAGATTAATAAAAAAGACAAGCTTATTAATCCGTCTCTTGCGGAAGATGCGTCGGTGAATCCTTTCGCGCCTGTTGAAGATAATGTTTGGAAGCATGATATTTTTATTAACGTGAATATGACACCTCACGTTAACGCGTTGGCATTGTATTCAATTTTTCTGTGCCATTTTCCGGATGGTAAAAAAAGAAATTTTTTCTACCCGCAGAAATACGACATGCTTGTCGCAAATTCAAAATATACAAACGGTTGGCTAGAAAAAAAATGGGATCTTAAGGCGGACAAAATAATCTATCCGCCAATTGATATGGCATATGGAAAAGCTGTAAAAAAAGAAAATATTATTTTGTCTGTCGCAAGATTTGAAGAGAGTGGGTCAAAAAAACAATACGAACTTGCAAAAACATTCAGTGAACTTTGTAAAAAAGATAAAAAAATTGCAAATGAGTGGAAATTAATTCTTGCCGGAGGAACAATTCAAAAAAATCCTTATCTTAAAAAAATTCGAAGATTTGTTAAATCAAATTCATGCAATATTGAACTTCAAACCAATGTTAAAAATGAAGAATTAAAAAAATTATACGCAAGTGCAAAAATTTTCTGGCACGCGTGTGGATTAAATCAAAATAAGAAAAAAAATCCACATTTAATTGAACATTTTGGCATGTCGACTGTTGAAGCAATGCAAAATGCATGTGCACCTATTGTAATTAACGGCGGCGGGCAGCGTGAGATTATAAATCATAAAAAAAACGGATTCCGATTTAATTCGGAAAAAGATTTGAAAAAATTTACTTTAAAGTTAATTAGGAATGAAAATTTGTTAAAACGTATTCAAAAAAATGCAAAAAAAGACAGCAAAAAATATGAAAAACAAATTTTCCAAAATCATTTCTTAAAAATTATTGATCCTGTAATTAAAAATTTAAGAGATTCGAAGAAATTTACTCCGGAAGCACATGAAGTTTATAAAAAGTTAGTAAAAAACTCCGATTAACGCTTCAAGCTCTTCTTTATTTTTTTAATTTCACGTTCCATTTGCTGAAGACGCGAAAGAATTTCTTTGTTATATCTTTCCTGTCTCGCAATAACATCTCCAATAAAATATTCTGTTTCGTAATAGAATTTATTTTTCAGTTTATCAATTATTTTTCCGGTAAATTTTCGCGGAGAAACAAAACGACGATAATAACGTAAAAGATCCGCATGTTCTTTAAGTTCATCAATATCAATCTCTTTACCTTCAAGAGCTTCTTTTTTCTTTAAAGCGTTTAGATCTTTGGAAAGTTTTTCTAAAAACTTTAAAATGCGTTTCTTCTGTACATCTGATAAACTATTCATATAAGATTTTAAGACTTTTTCATTGTAACGAAAGTAATCGGGTAACTCAAACCATACTTATGAAAATTGGTTTCGACATTACGGCGCTAAGTATGCCAAAAACCGGTATTGGTCAATACCAGTACAATTTATTGAATTCACTTTTCAAATTGGACAAGGAAAACAAGTACTGTTTGTACGCGTTTAATTTGCGGGACAACAATAAGTACGCCAATATAAATTTTGACATTAAGTACGCGAACGTAAACATGCATGCTTATAAAATTCCACAGCGTCTTATTACAGCATGGTGGATGATGGTTCGCTATCCAAATCTGGAACAAATAACCGAAGATTGCGATATTTATCAAATTTCGGAAATCTGTCAACAACCAACAAAGAAAAAAACCATTGCTTTTATACATGATCTAACTACGATTTTTTTCCCGGAATACCATTTGTTTAAAAATAAAATTTTATATCATCATCGATTTAAAAATATAAAAAAATACGCGAACGCGATTTTTACAAATTCCGAATATACAAAAAATGACATCATTGAACATCTGGGAATTAAAGCTGACAGAATTTTTGTAACTCCTTTTGGAACTCATCAACGTTTTAAAAAAATAAATGACGAAAATAAAATTAAAGAAGTTTTAAATAAATATAAAATCGTTGATCCTTATATTTGCTATTTGGGAACGATTGAGCCACGCAAAAATCTAAATAATCTTTTCGAGGCCTTTCATCAATTAAAAGAACAAGAATGTATCCCTCATAAACTGGTTTTGATTGGAAAAGAGGGATGGTATTACGAAAATATTTACAAAAAAATAAATGAACTTCATTTAAATAATGATGTTATTAAAACGGGATTTGTTCCCGATGAAGAAATTCCGCATTTATTAAACGGTGCGGATGTGTTTGTTTATCCATCATTTTATGAAGGGTTTGGATTGCCGGTTTTAGAAGCGATGGCGTGTGGAACACCTGTTGTAACTTCCAAAACTTCTTCTTTGCCGGAAATTGGAGGAGATGCTGTAAAATATATTAATCCGAAAAGACCTCGGGATATTGCTGAAAAGTTATTTGAATTTATTAAATCGAAAAAAGAAAGAGAAATTTTTTCTAAACTCGGCCTCAAACGTGCTCAAAATTTTTCGTGGGAAAATTGTGCGAAATAAACGCTCAAAGTTTATAAAAAAGTTGCGCGTGGATAATTATTGAATGCTGTTTTTATATTTTGCGACTACTTTGGATGTATCACCAAACGCTAAGATTTCACCATTTTCGAGAAGCATTGTTTTAGTACAAAATTTCTCAACACTATCCAAATCATGACTCACGTAAATTATTGTCTTGCCGGAACGTTTTAAATTTTCAAAAGTGTTAAGACATTTTTTTTGAAAAGGTAAATCCCCTACCGCAAAAACTTCATCACACAAATAAATGTCAGCATTTACTTGAGATGCAATTGTAAATGCAAGCCGCACCTGCATTCCCGATGAAAAATTCTTAAGTTTCATTTCCATAAAATCTTCAAGTTCGGCAAATGCAACCATATCACGATATTTTTTATCAATTTCTTTATAACTTAATCCAAGAATCACCCCGTTTAAATAAACATTCTCACGCGCACTTAAATCGCCGTTAAAACCTATTCCAAGTTCCAAAAAAGGCGATATAGACCCATGAACCTCTATCTTTCCTTTTGTTGGCGTATAAATATTTGCAAGAATTTTAAGAAGCGTACTTTTCCCGCTTCCGTTTCTTCCGATAATTCCAAGAAAATCACCTTCATTCACTTCAAGATCAATATTTTTAAGCGCGTTAAAGTCGTCATATTTAATTCTCCTGTGAAAGTGCACAATATGTTCTTTTAAAGTATCACGCCTTTCATGCGGAATTCTGAATATTTTGCCTACATTTTCAAGTTCAATTATTGAGGACATAAATTAAATGTTTTCCGGAATTGATTTTTGATAACGTTGAAAAAGAAAAATACTTATAACAAAAAGAATTATCGTCATGAAAAACAAAACAAGATTTAAATTAATTGCGGGGACGTGTCCTTGAATAAAAACACTTCGACTATATTCGATGACTCGAGCAAGTGGATTTAAATATACAAGCCTGTGATAGGTTTGCGGAATTAGTGAAACCGGGTAAATAATCGGTGTCATCCAAAATCCAACCTGAAGAAGTACGTCCCAAATATGTGAAAGATCACGAAATTTGATGTATAAAACAGCAAGAATTAATGCGAAAGATAAAATCAAGAAGTATAGTTCAATCACATAAACCGGAAAAAAGAAAAATGAAAAGCTGAAACCTATATTACTTACAGCAACAAAAATAAAAAATATAATCATATTCAATAAAAATGTGAGGAACGATGTAATCGTCGACGCAATTACGATGATAATTCGCGGAAAATATACTTTTGTTATTAAAGATTCTTTAGATTCAAACGCCCTAAGTGCAATCGAAGTCGCTTCAGCAAAAAAATTCCATATTATTATACCTAAGAGAAGGTATAACTGATAATTATCCACGGGGAACCGCATGAAAACAGAAAAAACCACATAAAGTACGGCAAAAAGTAAAAGCGGTTTTATAAGTGTCCATACGTATCCCAAAAAAGAATTCTGATAACGTACTTTAAAGTCGGAAATTGCGATCTCTCTTAATATCCGGATATTTTTTTTTGAAAATAATTTTTCTTGTCGCATATAATTTTTTAAAAAGGAGTTCGCTTCGCTAGCACTACGCTCGCGATAAATTTTCGCTGGCGGAAGACTCGCTTTACGCTCGTCTTTGACTGTGCACCGTTACAGTTTACCTAAAAACACTTCACGTTTACAAATATACTTTACGCTGGTAAATTTATAAACGCATGTTTTTATTTTATACAAGCTTATATAACACACATAGACAATGATTATCGTAATGAGAAAGTCTGCTTCGGATGATCAAATAAAAGCAATTATAAACGAGATTAACGAAAAAGGACTTAAGCCGATGCCGCTTTACGGTACTGAAAGAACCGTTATTGCAGTTATCGGCGATGAACGTATCCTGGATCAACAACATATCAAATCACTTCCCGGTGTAAGTCAGGCAATGATGGTACTTCCACCATATAAAATGGTAAGCCGTGAAACAAAGTATGAAGACACAATTGTCAAAGTTAAAAATGATATTGAAGTCGGTGGAAACAAAATTCAAATGATGGCCGGACCTTGCGCGGTTGAGAATTATAAATTTACAAAAGAAGCGGCTAAAGCTTGTAGAGCGGCCGGTGCACGCATTTTGCGCGGGGGAGCGTTTAAACCAAGAACCGGACCATATTCTTTTCAAGGACTTGGGGAAGAAGGCCTTAAAATTTTAAGACAAGTTGGTGATGAAGAAGATATGGCAATTGTTACTGAAATCCTTGACATTCGTGATATCGATTTGGTTGCGGAATATTCCGATATTTTGCAAATCGGTGCCAGGAATATGCAGAATTTTAATCTTCTTGAAGAGGTTGGAAAAATTAAAAAGCCGATTTTATTGAAACGCGGACTTTCGGCAAAAATTAAAGAATGGCTACTCGCAGCCGAATATATACTATCAAACGGAAATCCGAACGTTATTTTATGTGAACGCGGTATTAGAACTTTCGAAAGAGAAACAAGATCCACTCTTGCACTCTCTTCAGTTCCGCTTATCAAAGAATTGAGTCATCTTCCAATAATTGTCGATCCCAGCCATAGCACGGGAAAACCCTCATTAATTCCACCAATGACAAAGGCGGCAATCGCATGTGGCGCGGATGGAATTATTGTTGAGGTACATCCTAAGCCGGACGAAGCGCTTTGCGACGGACAACAAGCACTTATTCCGGAACAGTTCGCGAAATTAATCGAGGAGTTAAAACCCGTTGCCAAGGCGGTTGGAAGAACAATGTAACATTTTCGCGAAACGAAAACTTGCATTTTTAAATGATTCGCTATGAAAAAAATTATCGTTCCTCTAAAAAAAAGAGTTGATTATTCATATGAGATTAGTTATTCAACTAATTACATTCCTGAATTGATTGAAGATATTAAAAAAAATAAATGCGTGAGACAGTACGCCGTTATTTCAGATTCAAAAGTAAAAAAATTATACGGAGAAACATTGATTAAAAGATTAAAGAGTGCCGGAATTAATGCAAGTTTACTTTCATTCCCCTTTGGTGAAAAAAATAAAACACTCGATCAGGCGGAAAAACTTTTAGATCAACTTTCTAAATTGGGATTTCATAGAGATGATTGCGTGATAGCTCTTGGAGGCGGAGTTACCGGTGATTTGGCCGGTTTTGTTGCATCTGTTTATATGCGCGGTATCCCCTACATTCAAATCCCTACGACACTGCTCGCAATGGTTGATTCTTCAGTAGGTGGGAAAACCGGTGTGGATAGCTTGTGGGGAAAAAACTTAATTGGAACGTTTTATCAACCGAAAAAAGTTTATATTGACACAAAATTTTTGAAAACTTTACCGAGAAAACAAGTGGCAAACGGAATCGACGAGATCATTAAATATGGAGTTATTAAAGCTCCACCCATTTTAAGAATTTTATTCAAGGAACATAAAAAAATAATGAGTCTAGATTCAAAAATTCTCAAAAAAATCATAATGAAATGTATTAAAATTAAGGCCGATATTATAAGCAAAGATGAAAAAGAAAAAGACCTTAGAAAAATCTTGAACTATGGACATACTGTTGGTCACGCAATTGAAAAAATCACAAAATTCAAAGTACAACATGGAGAATCCGTAAGTTTGGGAATGGCAATTATTAACACAATTGCCGCTGATAAAAAAATACTCGCGATAAAAAATCAACTCTACATAAAAAATATTTTAAAACTCTATAATCTTCCGACAAAATTTGCACAGTCAATCGATCCGAACAGATTAATTAATATAATGAAACAGGATAAAAAAACGAGAAAAGGAAAAATCTGTTTTGTTGTGCCTCAAAAATTGGGGAAAGTTTTTATTAGTGATAAAATTACAAATCGAAATATTATAAAAGCATGCAAAAAGCACTCATAATTCCAAAACAACTTAAAGCATGCTCGATTAGTATTCCGGGATCTAAAAGTTATACGAATCGTGCACTTATTATTGCTGCGTTGGCGGATGGGAAAACAACTTTGATTAATCCCCTCTTCAGTGACGACACAAAATATACAATAGATGCACTTCAAAAACTCGGAATAGAAATCAAACGTACAAAAAATTATGATCTTGAGATTTATGGAAAAGGTGGGCGGTTCACGAATCCCGAAGAAACACTTTTTTTGGGGAACGCCGGAACCGGTATAAGATTTTTAACAGCTCTTTTAACACTTGCACCATTTAAGTCGAAAATTACAGGAAACAAACGTATGCAGAAAAGACCAATAAAAGATTTACTAAAAGGGCTTCGTCAACTTGGGGCAAAAATCGAAAGTGTTAATAAAAACGGATGTCCTCCGGTACGCATTAAAGCTGCAACAATAAAAGGGGGTACTGTTGAACTCTCGGGGAAATTAAGTAGTCAATTTCTTTCCGCGATTCTAATAATTGCACCATATGCTCAAAATGATATATCAATTAAAATTTCAGACAGACTTGTTTCAAAGCCTTACGTTGATATGACAATTGAAATTATGAAAGCGTTCGGAATTAATATTGAAAATAAAGATTATCGGGAGTTTGTAATTAAAAGTGGACAAAAATATACCGCGCGCAAATATAAAATTGAAGGTGATGCATCTTCGGCGACATATTTCTTTGCACTTTCGGCATTACATAATACTCCCATTTATTTACAAAATATTTCTCGAAAAACTTCACAAGCAGATATTCATTTTTTGGATATTCTCGAAAGAATGGGATGTAAAACTATCGAAGATGAAAACGGAATTAAGATAAGAGCACCAAAAAAATTAAAAACACTCGGAGAAATAGATTTAAATCACATGCCGGATGCCGCCATGACAGTTGCAATTATGGCCGCTTTTACAAAAGGTAAAACCGTACTCAAAAATATTGCGAACCTTAGAATAAAAGAAACAAACCGAATTGCCGCACTGGTTAGAGAACTTTCAAAAATCGGCGTAGAATGTAAAGAATTAGATGATGGAATAGAAATAAACGGTAATCCTTCAAAACTTCACGGCGAAGAGCTTATTTCGACCTATAACGATCATAGAATGGCAATGTGCTTCGCAGTCGCAGCAAGTAAAATTAAAAATATTCAAATTTTGAATCCAGATTGTACCTCAAAAACTTACCCAAAATTTTTTGAAGATCTTAAAAAGACCAATCTGGATATAAAAAAGAAAATAATTCCAAATATTTCATTAACGGGAATGCGTGGAAGTGGAAAATCGTCAATTGGAAGAACGCTTGGAGAAAAACTACACAGAGCCTTTATTGATACTGACGATGAAATTGAAAAACAAGAAAAAATAAAAATTCCCGATATCATAAAAAAGCATAATTGGTTCTATTTCAGAAAAAAAGAAAAATATGTAATTCGTCGTGTGAGTAAAATGGATAATGTAATAATCGGAACAGGCGGAGGGGTTATTTTGGACAAGGAAAACGTAAAGGCGCTCAAAAGAACAAGTAAGATCGTTTTCTTAAAATGTGATCTTGAAATTCTTGAAAATCGACTGCATAAAAGCAAAACAAAACGACCGGCATTAACTTCGGAAAAAACACTTAAAGATGAGATTAAAAAAATTTGGAAAAAAAGAAAAGAAAGCTATATAAGTACGGCGGACTTTATAATTGATGTTTCAAGAGACATTGGGGTTGAAGCAAAAGCAGAAAAGATTATTATGGAACTATAACTGACATAATGCGACACCCTTGTAAAGAAATAATACTTAACATATAAATCTCATGAACCAAGAACCGGAGAATCCAAATGAACAAATCATCGCACTTCTTGAAAAAAACAACCGGCTCCTGGAAAAGCTTTTAAAACTTCAACTTAAAGAACATCGAGCACAAACATGGCGGACTGTTTTTCATGTCTTTATGAGTCTACTTCCGTTTATTATTATTGCAGCCCTTGGATACTATGTCTTCACACTAATAAACAGTAACATTCAAGCTTTACAGTCTAATGTCGAGGCGTTAAAAGAATTTATGGTTGGATTAGTTCCCGATTTTTCCGGAGTTGGAGATAAACTTAATGAAGTTTGGCAGGATGTAACATTTTGGAATTAAACTATTTAAGTCTCTACAAGCCCCTTTTCTCCTCTGTTTCCTTTAATTCCTTTTAACGGGAGTTTAAAATAGAAACTCGTTCCTTTATTTTCTTTGGATTTAAACCAGATTTTACCACCAAGCAATTCAACCAGTCGCTTTATTATTGCCAAACCAAGTCCGGTGCCAACGGAAACTTCTTTAATTGCATTATCAGCTCTAAAAAATCGTTGAAATATATTGCTCTGCTGATTTTTAGGTATTCCCATTCCATTATCCTTAACTTCAAACTGAACAAATTTTCCTTGAATTGAAATTTTAATATATATTTTACCTTTTTCTTTCGTATATTTAATTGCATTAGATAAAA
>JAJRYP010000098.1 GCA_024275695.1 Patescibacteria group bacterium
AACCGCAGAATGGCGGAGACGCTTCCCACCCCAAGCCCTGCTCCGCAGGGCAGGCGGGGCGGAAGGGAGAGGTCTGGGGGGAATTCCGCCCCGCCTTTTCCCGCTTCTTTTTCGCCGCCGTTTTTGGGCGTGCCAACATCGTTGGCGCGCCACGATTAGTCGTCCACTTTATCATTTTTCCAATTCTCAATCAATTTCATTGTTTCATTATCTGGTGCTTGTTCTTTTGGTTCTATTGTTCCTATATCAATAACAACTGGCACTTGTGCCAACAAACCAGCCAAAATACATGTTCCTGTTGGTAATATAGGCAAATAGTCAAAAGAAACCTTATCAAGATACGAAATAGTTTTTTCAACTGCCAAAATATCGTTATTGTTAATCAGTCTGTGTAAAAAATAATTATGTAATTGAGAGATTATTGTTGATGAAATATCAGAAGGTCTTTGACTTGCTACAGTTAAAAACACACCGAACTTTCGTCCCTCTTTGATAATTTCTTCAAATGTTTCTAAACGATAATCTTTCCAAGTCTCACTTTCTCTTTCTGACGAATAAGAGAGAATAGTATGCGCTTCGTCAATAATAAAATTCAAATAGGTTTCTTTTTTATTCTTTTTCTTCTTGTCATCGTATAGTTGCTTACACATCAAGAGCGGTAAAATCTTTGTCATATCAGAGTTTACTTCTTTTAAA
Source organism: Patescibacteria group bacterium (assembly GCA_024275695.1). Taxonomy (GTDB): domain Bacteria; phylum Patescibacteriota; class Gracilibacteria; order UBA1369; family PNNO01; genus JAJRYP01. The sequence goes on from JAJRYP010000098.1 coordinate 697, forward strand.
GAAACAATTGTTAAAAAATTCGTCAGTCCGTCATCTTTTACTTCAACAACTTTTCCCAAGTCATTTATCCTTTTATCAAGCCTTTTGATTAAAGGTGCCAAATGTTCTTGGTTGGAAAATCCTCTTTCAATTTCATTGTAGTAGTAATAAATAATTTTCAGATGTATTTTCTGTAAATTAGATAAATCATTTTTTATTGCAAAATCATAATTCTCATCTTTGAGACATTTTTTAATTTCTTTTATAACGTCATCAGGCTGTTCATTTGCATAATAATTTTCAATCTTATAAGTATTATTTGTCGCATGATATTTTAGTTTTGATCTTAATTCTCCAATATTTATTTCATCTTGCAAAAATTGTTTGATTTCTTCCAAATAGTTAAAAATCACCCCTTTATCAATTTTTCTATCTTGATTTGTAATAATATTTTTAATAACATTTTCAATCTTTATATTGTCAATATCATCTTTTTTTAATGTTCTTTTAATGAATGGGGCTTGAGTTTTTTCGGTTGCCGTCAAAAAAACGGTCCAAAAAGTATGATCTTTGATGTTTTTTTCGCTGATTGGAAATTTATCTTTTCCATTTTGTTCTCGTGTGGAAAGCTCAAATATATTTTTATATTTTTTTTCAATGATTACATTATCACCAACATATTCACCATTAAAATCAATTAAAAAGAAATGAGCGTTTTGTTTAAACTTTTTTTGGTCTTTATATTGCTTAAACAGTTCTCTATAAATTTTCGCAAGTGTATACGATTTTCCGCTTCCAGTATTTCCAAAAATACCAATATGACTAGCAAATAAGCTGTTTATGCCAACTTTTATTTCTTGCCCTTTTTCTAAAGAAAGAGTTCCAATCGTTATTGGCTCATCACCTTTTTTAAGAAAATCATGGACCTCATTAAATTCATCATTTTCAAGTAAAAAACACTCGTTATCTATCAAAGGTAATTCTTTAATTCCTCTTTCAAAACCCTTATCTCCAAAAAAACCAAGCAGGCTAACATTCAAAACGCGGCTTATTTTTTCTTTTTCATTTCCATACTCTTTTTTTGAAAAATATTTATCTTCATTGATGTACTCGCCTTCAACTTTTCCAACTATTTTTGTAAATCCTTTGATAATTTTGACATAACCGCCAACAGAAATATTTTTTAACAGTTCACCTTTATAAAGCAAATGAGAAGTATTCTTTGTTTTATCAACTTTTATGTCCACAGCACGACCTTTGACAGAAATCACTCTGCCAATTTTGAAAATAGAATCTTTTAGTGTGTGCTTATCGTTCATAATAAAATTAAGATATTTTACTTTCTTCCCCCTCACCAATCTTTTTTAACAATTCACCAAAAATTCTGTTATTGATATTTTCAAAATCATAGTTAAATTCATCAACTGTTTTTCCGTCTTTTTCTTTTTGATCTGGAGCGACGATTTCAATATTGTTGTTGTTTGATTTTTCCTTTAGTTGCCTTATGCCACTATTGACATTGTTAGAATGAGAAAAAATATAGATTTTCAATGTCGGATTAGAATTTGCTACCCTTGTAGTAACATCGCGAATGTGTTCATCAGCAAAAGAAAATCCTGCGACAAATAGTACAGTATTTTCTTTTTCAAGTTCGTTTGAGTAAATTCGTAGAAGTTCGTAATAATTTCTATTTAAAACAGTTTCTCTAAATTTTTCCTTCGTTGGATTTACTATGGCTAATTTCTCATATTCAGCAATAAATTGGTCTACAGAATCATCTGGGGTTTTGTCATTTGCTTCAGTAATCAAGTCGTCAATTGTTTTTTCATCATCAATCTCAATCAGCTTGTCGGCAGAAATTGTTTTAGCTTTTATTTTCTTAACAATCCCTAGTTCAGAAGAAAATGCAATAACTTCATTTTCTTTTTTATTCCATGTTAAGGAGCCATGTATCTTCATTAAATTAAACACTGGTAATTCTGAGGTATTATCGTAATGTAAACTTGTTTTGAAAAATGACTTCTTAAAATTTGTTAGATTAAACAACGGATTAAAACGACCACTAAAACCGTCGTTATATTCAACATTTGTATTTTCTAAAGCCTTCTCTAAAAATATATCAACATTTGTAGTGAAAAGATTTACTTGCTTATTTAAAATAGTACTTTTTCGATTTAACAATATTGAATTTAGTGTTTTTAAAAATTTCTCATAATTGCTTAAAACTACACTTGCTCCATTATTGCCATTCAAAATATCAAGATTTTTTGAAATCGCTCCGTCAAAAAATTTTTTATAAAGCGAAACACGAATAATTTTCTCTTGTTCATCTGTAATTTTATTCTTTTCTTTTTTCTCTGCAAGTTCAGTTAAAAATTGCTCAATTTTTCCGAGCGTTAAAAGATATGGCATAGACATACCAGAGCCAAGCAGGAAATTTATATTACAATCCTGCACAATATCTTTTAGTTCGATTATGTTGAATTTATCACTTTTCATATCTCCAATAATTCCCAGTTAGAAAAATCATCAGGGTTTAAATCTTTACCCTGTTTTTTGTAGCACATCCAACGACCTTTAAATTCGCGTGGGTCAGTATTTGCCACAATTCCACCAACAAGCCCTTTATGCTTTTTAATATATTCCTGTAATCCGTCGCTTTTTTCTCGTGCGTCCTTTATTGTATTTCCGCTTTTGGTATCAAACAGACCAATAGAACCATTTTTGAACTTCACAATAAAATCAACATAAAACGGTTTATTCTTGCCATTCTCAATATAAGGAACGGCAAAAAATGTAGCGTCTCGATCTCCGTTTTTAAACCACCATTCAATTTGATTTGATTTTTCCAAAAATTCAATAAAAGCTTTCTCTGTTTTCCATTTGTTGTCGTAATAAAACGGTAGCATTGCCGATTTTTTAACTTTCATTTCCGTATAATCCCCGCCAAAATTCAACATTTCAGGCAATTCCCAATTTGATACTTTCTGCAATTTTTCCTCTCTCTTTTGCGTTTCCTCAATGTATTTTTCCTTTGTGCTATCAATGACATTCACAAAATGCTGAATGTTTTTCGGACTTAATACAATATTAATAATCTCTGCAAAACGATCGGTATATTCCATGCTTAGACGCATTCGGAAAAAGTAATAAATCGCTTCTTTCACTCGTCCTATTGATCTGTCTTCAGGATAGAAGGGCGAAAGGTTATTGCGAACAAAAAAATCATAAAGTTTTTGCAAATCAACCTCATTTTTTGTATCAATTTTAAAATCACTCTTTATTTCTTCTTTTGTCAGCAAATCCACACTCTCTGCTTCATAATCAGAAATAAAAGAAAGCTCTACCTTTTGTCCTTTTGTTTCTATTTTCTTTTCAAGATTATATTTTTTCGCTTCGTCCAAAAACAGGGTAATAAACATTGGAGCTAAACGGGTTTTTTCCCTTTGGCGTAAGCGATAAACCGATTCAAGTTTAATGTTTTTGTAGTTTTTAATTCTATGGCTTGTATAAATCGTTACATAACTTCGCGCTATATCTTCTTTAATTTCAATGTTTGCCAAGTTTGTATAAACAAAACCATGATTCAGAATTTCTTTTGAGTAATGCCCTATGTCAGGCTCCGGCATTCGCATAATGCGCCCGACTGTCTGAACGGAAAATGTCAGACTTTTCCAATCTCTGAAAAGAACCAAAATTTGCGCTCGCGGACAATCCCACCCAAGAGCAATGGCCTGTTTAAAAATCAATACTTCTGTTTCTTGATCGTTTTTAGCAATATTTTCCAAATTTTCTTTTTCTTCTGAAAGATAAATTGCCAATTTTCCGTTTTCCGTGGTTATTCCGTGTTTATCCTTTAAATATCTCACTACCTCATCTTTAATCCTGTCTTCTTGTTGTGTTTTTCTGTCTGGTAATTGAATAAGTAAAAGCGGATTGATGTTTATTTTTTCCTCTTCATAAGCCTTGGCAATTTCCGCTCTCTTTTTTAATGCTTCCTCAAGTACCATTATGTCGGTTCCGTCAGCCAAAGCGGTTTTTAAGCTGTCGCCGGAAAGAATATTTTTAAAATTGGCATTCAAAATTACAGATTTTTTAATCATTCCTTCCATTTTTACATCTTCAAGCGGAACAGAAACTATCTCATCAGGGCTTTGAATAACTGGTGTTGCAGAAACTTCAATCGTTAATCTTGGCGCAATATCTCGGATTAAATCTTGAGAGATTTCGCTTGTAGCGTGATGATGACTCTCATCTATTATTAAAACAATCTCTCGTCCTTCTTCTTTGGTATTTTCAATGATTTTGCCAAGATAAAATTCTTTTTCATTTTCTTTTACAATCGTATTTTTATCTTTTTTGTTAATGCTTTCCCAGTTTAAAAACAAAATCTCGTTTTCGCCAATTTGCTTGTCTGTTAAATCTTCAAAATCGGAGCATTCCAAAGCGCGCGAATCTTCATAGTATTTTTCTAACTTCTTTTTACTTTGATGATGTAATTTTCTTGGAGCGGTCCAAATAAAAGCAAGCGGAGTTTTAATTTCTTTATCATCAACAAGCCGTTTTAAAAATTCAGCTGTCATTATGGTTTTACCGGAGCCAGTCGGAGCTTTGAAAATAATTTTTTTCTCTCCGCTTTGCTCAAGCAGTTCTTTACTTCTTGTGAGAAGTTTTTTAATCGCCGTATTTTGATAATTTTTTAATTGCATAATAATTTCCGTTATTTAAAAATTCTACGATACACTCGCAAAATCGTCTCTGGTATCGGTGATAATTTTACTTTATTTTTTACATCTTCAAATTCTTCGTCAAAAGTATCATCACCAAGAGAAAAAATATAAACACTAAATTTTCCATTTATTTTGGCAATCTCTTTTTTAAAATCATCAATAGCCAAGTGGTCATAAATAATTCCGGTATATTTCTTTTTGTTGCGGAAAATTTTATATTTTGTGGTTGATTTTACTTTTTCAAAAGTATCTTCTTTTATACAAAGCATCTCAGTAGCTTTTTTAGTAAGTTTGGTTTTGTTAGTGTCTGTTAGATCGGCAGAAACAAAAGCGGTTTTGAAATACTTTAAGTTTCCCTCCAATTATTTATTTTCAATTATTGTTTTTTTAAATCTTGAATATGTAACTCTGTTGCAAATACCAACATCATCTTTATTGATATTCGGCTTTTCTTCTAATAATTTAGCTCCCACTCCATTTAGTTCATTGTTTGTGCATAAAATAAACCTTCTGCTACCATTATCTTCTTTGTTTAATTCCAATGTTGCAATTCCCGTTGTTCCACTGCCAGCCATAAAATCAAGAATAAGAGAATTTTTATTGGTTGATAAAAACAGAAAATCCTTAATCAATTGTAATGGTTTCGGATTATCAAAAACTTTTTCTTTAAAAATTCTTTTTAATTCGGCAGTACCATTGCCACTACTATATTCTGGTTTATAAAAAAGTGTTTTTGGTTTTTTGGTCGGCAAATCACCTAATTGAGGACGCTGTTTTTTATAAATAGAATAACCATCTTTATTTTTTACCACAATGATATTAAATGGTTCTTTTTTTATTTTATCTTTACTCCATCGCCATGACATTTCTTCATTGTTTGTAATTGGCAATAAAGTAATATCATCTTTTCGTATAGGCTTATTATCTTCCGTTACATAAACAGTAAGATCTTTTTTGTTAATAAATATTGGGAAAAATAAATTTGGTCTTTTGTATCTTGGTGCGTTTGTACCTGTTGCTTTTAAATTTGCACCTTTTTTAAAATATCCAATATCATCAATTTCCCATGAGCTATTTATATCTTCTTCATCAATATTAAAATTATTGATCTTTGCTTTAGTTTTATCTTTCGCATAAACAAGTGTGTATTCATGTGTTCCTGCAAACCCAAATTGATCGTTATTCCCTTTGAGATTCATTATTGTGGGAAGGCATGCAATAAAATTATTTTCACCAAAAAAACTAGAGTAATCGCAAAGAGCTTTTAGATTAGCAATTTCATTATCATCTATAGAAATAAAAATAATTCCCGTTCTTTTTAATAAACTTTTAGCTAATTTTAGTCTTTTTGATATAAAAGAAAGCCACTTTGAATGTCTAAAACTATCTTCTTTATCAACATAATGATCGTTATACACAAAATCTTTATTTCCTGTGTTATATGGTGGATCAATATAAATCACATCAATCTTGCCTTTGTGTGTGTAATTCAAAACAGAAAGAGCATGGTAATTATCACCCTCAATCAATAAATTCATCGGCTTGTCGGGATCGGTGATAATTTCTTTTGATTTTACTTCTTCCAAGACCGGCAATTCAGTTTTGCATTGCTCAACAACATTTTCCGGTTTATCTTCCCAAACAAGACCATATTTTTTGCGCTTGCGAAGTTGCTCAATCTCTTTGATTAAGTCGTTTTTATCCCAGTTTTTATAATCTCTTTTTGCCATAGTTATTTCATTAAATCATCAAGCGTAACACCTAAAGCGTCCGCAATCTTTTTAACGGTTTCAATGCGGGGATCAGGCGTTGAACCTGCCTCAATCTTTGCAATAGTATGAAAGGCAAGATTCGCCCTCTTTGAAAGCACATCTTGAGAAATACCGAGCTTGTTTCGGTATTTCTTTATATTATCCCCAATTGTAGATTTTTGCTTTGACATTATCGTATAGTTTTACTATTATAAAGATAAGCGATTTTAGATTTCATTATCTATAGTTAGTATATTAATTATTTACGATTTAGTCAAACAAAATCTGGGAGTTATCCTGTTGTGTGCGCACGGGAGGGCGGGGCAAACACAACTCCTTTTCAAGTGGCGCATTTCGCTTTGCGAAATACGCCCAAAAACGGCGGCGAAAAAGAAGCGGGAAAAGGCGGGGCGGAATTCCCCCCAGACCTCTCCCTTCCGCCCCGCCTGCCCTGCGGAGCAGGGCTTGGGGTGGGAAGCGTCTCCGCCATTCTGCGGTTAGCAGAATATCAAAACAGAAAAATTTTCTTTTCCTTTTAAAAGAAAAAAAGGCGCGCGAAAAAATTAAAAAATGTAGAGAAAATTTTTCTGTTTTGCTCAGCCGTTTGGTCGGCTGGGCGGAGACGCTGGGGCGGGATTTAAAAATCCGCTTGCGGATTTTCTTCAAAGAAAGTTCGAACATCGTCCAGAAAACACCGCCAATTTACGATTTTTGCGCAAAAGAATGGTCTCTTTAAACAAAAAATAACCCCACCTTTAAGTGGGGTTTTAGTGTCTAGTTTTCAGTTTTGTGCTCTCTAAGTTGCGCCTCCAAAGATTTTAAGTCTTGGACGTCTTCGGGTTTTATCTCAAATATTTGTCCAGAGCCCGCAGTAGCTGTTTCTTCGCGCTTCTTAGCTATTACATGCTTTGTTTCTTCATGTTGGGCAATTTCTTTTGCGCTTATAGTCGCATTTCCTATTTTTATTGGCTGTCTTTTAATAGCTTTTAATTTCTCTTCGGATTGTATTTTTTCAATTTGTTTTAAGTTTATTTCAGGTCTTTCATTTGGGTTGGGTGTTTGTTTTAGAAATGCTTCTTTATTCATGGTTTTAATTTTCTAAATTAAATAAAAACGAACCTTTCAATTATTATTTTGATTGTAGCTCTTTTCCCAGTAAAAGTTAATGCTCATAGTAAAACGAGTTTTTAAAATAAGTGTTTCGAAAGATATTGAAATAATGCTGTTTTTAACAAAAGAGTAGGGTTCAATTACTCACACAAAGTAAATTTTCACATAAGCAACAATAAAAGGCAGGATTCACCTTCCTGTCTTTTTGTTTTGTTTTGCTTATTTATACAGTTTAATATTCTCTAGTAAAAATCTAGAGAATAAGAATTTTTCTTTTACAGATTCCTTGGCGGCCTTGCCCAGTTTTCTTCTTAGTTTTTCGTTTTTAAATAATTTGACTATAATATTGCCAGCCTCTTCTGCTGTGTCAATCAGAATTCCGTTTTTGTTGTTTTTTATTTGAAGGCTTGTCCCGTCTGTTCTTCCTGCTATAACAGGTTTTTCCTTCCACATTGCCTCAGTAACCGTTAACCCAAATCCTTCCTTTATGCTTTTTTGGATAACCACATCGCTGCTAGTATAGAGAGCGTTTATAAAAAGTTCGTTATCAATTTTCTGTAGTCTTTTTGGGTTAGCAAAGAGAAAAACGTCAGGATCTCCTTTTGCATGCTTTTCTACTGTTGAAAAAATTGCCTTTGCTTCTGGGTCATCTTGTGCGAAGAAAAACCCTGCCAAGACAAACTGAAGATTGGGCATTTTGTTTTTTGCTATGTAGTACGCTTTTAGTGCGCCGAGCGGATCTTTCCATTTGTCAAACCTTGAAACTTGCAGTAAAAGAGGATTTAAAAAATTAATATTAAATTGCTCTAATATGCGCCGAGCGGTTAATGGATCGATTGTTAAATTTTTACGACTTAGAGGGTCAATGGCAGGATAAATGAATTTTATTTTTGTTTTTTCAAGCCAAGAGAATGATTCCTTGTAGTTTTTATTGCTTAAAACTAAGTAGTCATATTTTTTAATGAAGGGCTTAAGAAAATTTATAATTGTTTTTTTGGGGGAGGATAAGTCTGGATGCATGCGCAATATGGAGCGAAAATCCTGAGGGAGGCGTTCTATAATTCCGATAGGTTGCGGATCGTGTACAACAATAGTCCCTGATTCAAATTGTTTTATATATTTTATGAAAGATTTTGTTAGTTGCCGTTCGGTTTCGAGGTAGAGACTTTTTTCTTCTCTGGTTAAAGAAGGAGACCCTCCCTGCAGGAGGTTGTGTATTTTTTTGTTATGGTAAAAAATTGCTTTGGCACATTACTAATAGTTAGCCAGTGACTTTGAATTCCCAATGATTTTTCTAAGGCGACCTGAGTTGTTAAGAGTTCAGCAACTCCGCCACCAGTTGGTGTGGCGCTTATATGAATGACGATTTTGTTTTGGGTTTTTTTTGAGACCGAAATTAGCTCCTTGTAAATTTTAGGGTTAACTTTTTTATATTCCTTGATATCTTTGATGCCAAGTGTTGTCTCAATGAATCTTGCTTCCATATATTCCTATTAAAATGATAACAAATATCGTGACAATTAAAAACGTTTTTAAAATAAAGAAAGTCTTGATGCAACAAAACTGTTTTAAATAAGTTAAAAAATCTTGATTAAAATATTAGGGAATAGGGCAATATGGTATTGGCGGGGCGTGACTATTCTTATGGGGCTAACAATTGGCACTGTAAAACAGCTACATGTCTTGCGCTATGGAAAGTATTTGATAAAATGAGCTCATAATAACTATGAATGAAAAAATATCAAAAATTATAATAGATTGGGGGTTAGAACACGGTATAGCCGTTATCGGTGTTGTCGTTGTTGCTTTGGTTGTTCACTTGATTGGGAAGATGGCTATTGCTAAGTCTGTTCGGACTGTTATTAAGGCGGAAGGGGATAGTTGTGTCTCTAAAGAAGCAGAAAAGAAAAGAGAAGACACCCTGATACGTACTTTGCATTGGACATGGGATATTTTTATCTTTGTTGTTGGTTTTATAAAAGTATTATCAGCGGCAGGAATAGATGCTGCTCCATTTCTTGCTACTGCAGGGGTTGCCGGCGTAGCTATTGCTTTTGGTGGTCAATATCTTATTAAGGATTTGATTTCTGGTCTTTTCATGATTCTAGAAAATCAATATCGTGTTGGTGATGTTGTTAATATTGCTGGGATTGGGGGAATTGTTGAGGATATTACTTTGCGTAAGACGATTTTGAGAGATCTCGACCAAAATGTTCATCATATTCCTCATGGTTCAGTAACAACAGTAACCAACATGACACGTTGACACAGTGGTGTGAATCTTAATATAGGTGTTGCTTATGGTACAGACCCAATTAAACTCGAGAAAGTTATTAACCGCATAGGGCAGGACATGGCCAACGATCCTGGATGGAAAGAGTTTATTCTAGAAGCTCCTAAATTTGAGCGTGTAGATAGCTTCGGTGATTCAGCTGTTATTGTCAAAATTCTTGGCAAAACAATACCGATTAAACAATGGGCAGTTACCGGTGAATTGCGTAAGAGGATTTGGGTTGAATTTGCTAAAGAAAACATCGAAATTCCATTTCCACAAGTTGTTATCACACAAGCAAAATCTGCCTAAAATTCTCTATAAAACAAACAAGAAAAACGGTTATTAAAATGACCGTTTTTTGTTTTTCGCGATGAGAAGTGTATTCTTTCTCACAATTTGGTAGAATAAAGGTTATGAATGAAACAAGATTTGTATCACCAGAACAGGAAATAGCTATTCTTAAGCAAAGAGTCGCTGAGCTTGAGAGTGGTCCTGAGCCTATAAATCGACAAGAAATTATTGGGCAGGCAATAAAAGAACATGTTGAGGAGACACAAAAGGCGGCAATTGCAAGTGGGCAAGAGATCCCTTCGGAGGTGGTAAAAGCAAATGCTGAGAAGGTTGCCGCCTTGTCTCCCGAAGAAAAAGCCGAGAAATTACATGAAGATCAAATTCAAGAACTTTTGCAAATTGCTCGAGAAAAAGGATTAGCAGAGGCTGTTTCTGTGGTCAAAGAAATGGATCCTTATCTTTTGGATCATTTCCACGATGTTTTAGTAGCCGAATTTCAAAAAGCACAAAATGTCTAGCATGGTACTACCCGTTTATTTGTTTATAGCTACTCTCATTTTAGTGGGGGTTGGGGTTGCTTATTTTTTGTCACGAAAAAAGAAAACACAGGAAATAACAAAATCTCTTAATATTGTTCTTTACGAAGTGACCCTTCCTCACGAAAAACCATCACAGGAAGAAGATCGAGTAAAAGAGCTTTCGGCTATAATGGAGCAGTTTTATGATGGTTTGTCCAATATCGATTCGTATTTTGCTCTCGAAATTGGTCTTCCCGCAAAGGGGAAGGAATTGGTTTTCTATGTTGCAATTGACAAACAATATGCTCAACTTCTTGAGAAACAAGTTCAGGGTCTTTTTCCTCAGGCGAGTTTGCACATAAAACAAAGTGACTATAATGTTTTCAAGCCAGAGGGTTTTTCTGCTGGTGCTATTGCTGCTTTGAAAAACAATCCCTTATTTCCAATCAAAACTTATGATAAATTCGAGATGGATCCTTTGCAGGTTATAATAAATGTCTTTTCTAAACTTCAAGAAGAAGGCGAGGGCGCGGCTTTACAGATTTTAGCTTGGCCGTCAAAAGAAGATATTTCTACAAGGGCAAAAAATGCTGCTTTTGAGGTTAGAAAAGGAAAAACTTTCTCAGAAGCTACAGAGAATTACAAAAGTTTGGGAAAGGGCGTTATGGCCGAGGTGGGTAAGTTTGCCACAGGTTCAACGATTCCCGCCAAAGACCCCCTTAAAAAAGCAGAAGAGGAAAGACAAAAGACGGTTGATGAAGAGTTAGCCAAATTACTAGAAGATAAAGCTTCCCGCAGGACAGTGAGTAGTAATATCAGGCTTGTTGCTTCATCGACCAGTAGAGAGAAGGCAAATTCAATTTTATTAGAACTAGAAAGTGCATTTTCGCAATTTAGTCAGATGCATGGGAACAGTTTGGATTTTGTTAGATTGTCTGGGGCAAAATTAAAAGATTTTTTCTATAAGTTTTCATTTAGGATTCCGGATAAAAAAAAGTTTATTTGGTTGAACACAATGGAGCTAGCTACTATTTTTCATTTTCCACGAGGTATTGCTTCGACCATTGCTCCTCAGCTTAAGTATGCGAATGTAAAAGAGGTGCCTCCTCCGCTTAATTTGCCTGAATCGGGAGTTTTGCTTGGGAAAAATCTTTACAGAGGAGAACTTTCTGATGTTTACATGAAACAAGTTGATAGACGTAGGCATTTTTATGTTATTGGCCAAACGGGAACTGGTAAGTCTGTTCTCTTAAAAAATATGATTGCTCAAGATATAGAAAATGGTAAGGGAATTTGTTTTATTGATCCTCATGGCTCCGATCTTCAGGATATCTTGGCGCGTATTCCGCAGTCTCGCATGGATGATGTTGTTTACTTCAACCCTGCAGATGTAGCAAATCCTATGGGTCTAAATATGCTTGAGTATGATGAACGTTTTCCTGAACAGAAGAGCTTTATTGTGGATGAACTTTTGGGAATATTTAATAAATTGTTCGATATGAAGACAGCAGGTGGTCCGATGTTTGAGCAATATTTTAGAAATTCTGCCTTACTGGTTATGGACAGTCCGAAGCTAGGTAATACTTTACTGGAGCTGGAGCGTGTTTTAAGTGACACTAATTTTCGTCAGCAAAAACTTATGGCTTGTACGAGTCCTACGGTAAAAGCTTTTTGGCGTGATGTCGCCGAGAAAGCTGGTGGCGAAGCCTCTCTTTCTAATATGGTGCCGTATATCACAAGTAAATTTGACACGTTTCTTTCAAATGAGATTATGCGACCGATTATTAGTCAAGAAAAATCTTCGTTCAATTTTCGGGACATAATGGATAACGAAAAAATTCTTTTGGTTAATCTGGCTAAAGGCAGACTGGGTGATATAAATTCAAATTTAATAGGTTTAATAATTGTAGGCAAGCTTTTGATGGCTTCGCTTTCACGGGTTGATATTTCTGAAGAACAGAGAAAAGACTTTTATCTTTATATTGATGAGTTCCAAAACGTGACAACAGATTCCATTTCCACGATTCTTTCTGAGGCGAGAAAGTATAAACTAAATCTTACTATTGCTCATCAGTTTATTGCTCAGCTGGAAGATAAGATTAAGGAGGCGGTTTTCGGAAATGTTGGATCAATAGCTAGCTTTAGGGTGGGTGTTGAGGATGGAGAATTTCTTGCCAAGCAATTTGAGCCGGTTTTTACGTCTAATGATTTGGTGAATATCAATAACTATAACTCCTGTGTTAAACTCTTGATTGACGGACAGGTTTCAAGGCCTTTTACTATTCAGACAATCCCGTTTGAAAAAGGGGACCCGACTATTGCAGGTGAAGTCGCAAGACTTTCTTCAGTGGAATATGGCCGTCCTAGGGAAGAACTAGAGAAAGAAATAAGCAGGAAATATGGAGTTTAAGCTACTAATACAAAAAATTACCCTGAATTTATTGGGGTAATTTTATTTTTAGCTTATTGACAAAGTCTATTTAAAATGATATATTGTCGGTAGTTTTTAAAATAGCAATCAAATCTTAGGGAGGCGACCTCATGGTAAAGGTTACTCTCATCTGGGTGGGCAGGTGTGACAGTGGGCACGGGATGCTAGCCTCGCAGGTTCGATTCCTGGCTTGCCCCCAAATGTAAATAAAGGCTTATCACTATTGGATGGGTCTTTTTTGTTGTTTTATTTCTTTCGCGGTTGCCTCAATTTACTTTTAATTGGCAATATTTTTTCATTTAAAAAAGTTTTGGCTAAGGGCTAATTTTTTTTGTTACCAAAAGATGGGATAAAATTCATGTGTTATCCACACTTTTGCTTTTAAATTTCTTAGGGTGTAAAATAAGTATACGATAATTAAAAACTTGCCCCACAGAGTTATAAAATGTGGGGCGGTACTGTCTTTAAATCCTACAGATACTATAAAAAATGGCAAAACCAACAAAAAAATCAGCAGACAAAAACATGAAAGCGCTAGCTCTTGATATTAAGATAGAGAAGAGAAGCTGGAAGCTTGTTGATTTTAATCCTGAGAAGATAAAAAAGGCTGTTCACAAAGCCCTCACTGCTTCTGGGCAAGGAGATGGCCCAGAATCAGCGAAACTAACTGACAAAGTAGTCAATTTAATAAAAAAAAGATTTAAAAAAGAAGAATCTATAAAAGTTGAGGAGATACAAGACATTGTTGAAGAGGCGTTAATTCTGGAAAACTATATTGATACAGCTAAGGCGTATATTCTTTATCGGGAACAGCATCGCAGGATTCGCGAGGCTACAACAACTATTGATGAAGCGCTTGATATGGTTGATAACTATATCAAAGATGCTGATTGGCAGGTTAGAGAAAATTCTAACATGGGTTATTCGTTGCAGGGTTTGCATCATTACCTTGTTGCAGCAGTAAGTAAAAAATATTGGATGAGTAAAATTTATCCTAAAGAGATTAGAGATGGAATTAAAAAAGGCTCTCTTCACATTCATGATCTAGATTTCCTTGGTCCATACTGTTGCGGTTGGGATTTACATGACTTGCTTGTTCGCGGGTTTGGCGGAGTGCAAGGGAAAGTAGAATCAAGCCCAGCTAAACATTTTCGTACAGCCTTGGGGCAGTTGGTAAATTTTTTCTACACGCTTCAAGGAGAATCTGCAGGAGCCCAGGCTGTAAGCAATTTTGATACTCTACTTGCTCCTTTTATTCGGCATGACAATCTTACATATAAGCAGGTGAGACAAGCGATTCAAGAATTTGTTTTTAACTGCGCTATCCCAACTCGTGTTGGTTTTCAAACGCCGTTTCTTAATGTAACTTTGGATATTACCCCACCAAAGCATTTGGCAACTCAATCTGTGATTATCGGGGGAAAGCCCCAAGATGAAACGTATGGAGATTTTCAGGAGGAAATGAATCTATTTAACAAGGCTTTTGCTGAGGTGATGGTTGAGGGTGATTCAAAAGGAAGAATTTTTACTTTTCCAATTCCTACAATTAATATTACAAAAGATTTTGATTGGGACAATCCAGCTCTAGAAAATGTTTGGGAGATGACAGCGAAATATGGTGTTCCGTATTTCGCAAACTTTATTAATTCTGATATTAGCCCAGATGATGCTCGTTCAATGTGTTGTCGTTTGCGGTTAGATAACCGTGAATTATATAAAAGAGGGGGAGGATTGTTCGGATCAGCTCCTCTTACGGGAAGTATTGGAGTTGTGACCATCAATTTGCCTCAAATCGCGTATCTCTCAAAGACAAAGAAGGATTTTTTTGAGAGACTTAATGTTCTTATGGACTTGGCTAGGGACGGTCTTGAGATCAAACGAAAGACTGTGGATAAATATATAGAATCTGGTCTTTATCCTTACTCGAAGCATTATTTGCATTCAGCAAAGCAAATGCGGGATACTTATTGGGGCAATCATTTTTAGACTATCGGTTTAGTTGGGATGAATGAAGCATTGCTAAATTTTATTGACAAGGATATAACGACTTCTGCCGGACAAAAGTTTGCGGGGGAAATTTTAGATTATATGCGTGATAGGATGGTTAAATACCAAGAGGAAACTGGGAATTTATATAATCTTGAGGCAACTCCGGCCGAGGGAACAAGTTATCGTTTGGCAAAAAGAGACAAGGAACAATATCCTGATATTATTACCGCGGGGGATAAGGAGCCGTATTATACAAACTCTACTCATCTGCCTGTGGGCTTTACCGATGATCTTTTTGAAGCGCTTGAATTACAGGATAATCTCCAGACTGAATATACTGGCGGAACGGTGTTGCACGGATTCTTGGGTGAAAGGATTAGCGATCCTGAAATGGTAAAAACTTTATTAAAAAAAGTTTTTACGAAATACAAACTCCCATATTTAACATTTACTCCAACGTTTAGTATTTGTCCGAATCATGGGTATATTAAGGGCGAACATTTTACATGCCCTCAGTGTTTAATTAAGCAACCTTGCGAGGTTTATTCTCGAGTGTCTGGTTTTTATAGACCTGTTGAGCAGTGGCACATAGGCAAGCAAGAGGAGTTTAAAGATAGGCAGGCGTATTGCGTAGAGGCTAAATGCGTAGAGCCTGTTCAAGTAAAAGCTACAAAAATAGCGAAGAAGTCTAAAAAGACAACCAAAAAAGCCATAGAAATTTTGGAACCCGCCAAAGGTCGTAATTAATAGTACTCTAGCTATATAACTATTATGAAAAAAGAAAACTACAAGTGCAGGGATTGCGGGAAAGCACTTTCTCTAAAAGATAACAGCGAGATTGTTGGCGGTAAAGTTCTTGTTTATGACATCGGAGAAGCTGGAATTGAGAAGAAGATTGAGGTAATCAAATGTGATGGATGTTTCGAGAAAGATTCGTCTCTAAAGAACTATCAAGAGTGCGAGGTTTACTCTCGCGTGGTTGGTTTCTATAGACCACTTAAACAGTGGCACGTAGGCAAACAGCAAGAGTTTAGTGAAAGAAAAGAGTATATTTGCGAATGCTAGATCTCTTTCCTCCAAGCTGACCTCACGTTTTAACGAGGGGTCAGCTTTGTGTTAAGATACTGTTTATGAAAATAGGAGGACTTCAAAAATTAACTTTGGTAGATTATCTGGGTAAAATTGCCGCTACGGTTTTTACTGTTGGTTGTAATTTTGCATGTCCATTTTGTCATAATCCAAATTTGGCTGATGGCAAGCAAGCGAAAAGTCACCCTTTAATACCAGAAGAAGAGGTTTTTTCTTTTTTGGACAACAGGAGAGACAATCTTGATGGGGTTTGTATTACCGGCGGAGAACCAACCCTGTTTCCAGATTTAGCCGATTTTATTAGGAAAATAAAAAATCTTGGTTTTGCAGTAAAGTTAGACACAAATGGCACTAATCCTGAGGCAGTTGAGGCGTTAATTGCCGAAAACCTTGTTGACTATATTGCGATGGATATTAAAGCTTCTTTAAGTAGATATACGGAAGCTTGCGGGAGAAATATCAATTTAGAGAAAATCAAAAAAAGTGTAAAGATTATCCAATCTTTCCCAGAGTATGAATTTCGTACAACCACTTTGCCGCGTTTGCATACAAGAGAAGATTTTATGGAAATTGGAGAGTGGCTTAGCGGCTCCCAGAAGTATTATATACAGCAATTTAGGGCCGACAGAAATACTCTCAACCCCGATTTTGCAAAAGAGAGGAGTTATTCGCTGGAAGAGTTAAACGAGTTTTGCGAAATGCTTAAACCATATTTTGGGGCTTGCGGAGTCAGGGGCTAGTTTATATAATTTGTCTGAAATCAACCACTTGAAGGTTCTACCTCCAAGTGTTGATTTTTTGGGGAAGGGTGCTATTTTCACCTTAGATTGAAATTTTACTAAGATTGGAAGGAGTTCTGAAATGGATAAGGATTTTGAGAAATTGATTCCAGATGAAAAAAGGAAGAGCTTAAAGTGTCTTATGAAAAAATGCTAGAGGATTTAAAGCGGGTACTCGAGAGCAGGTCGGTTCGTCGATATAGGGGTGGACCGTATGGTGATTCCGAAATGGAGACTATGCGCAGGAATATTCCGTCGCATCACGCGGACTTTATTCTGGCCCTTTTGGAGAAAAATCCGGAGTTTGCTTTTAAGATATATGTTCAAATGATTGTTAAGAAGGAGCAAGGCAAGATTAAGAGAGATATTGACCGGGTGGAAGATAGTATGAAAGAGCTGAAAAAGAAGGTCTTGTAGCTTCTTCGAACTACAAAGGGTAACCCTTTGCAAATGTGGAAAACTGCTTATTTTGACTTAAAATAAGCAGTTTTTTGTTTGTTTGCAAAATTGTGCATCAGATGCCAGAATAGATAAACGACGATAATGTTCTTTTACAAAAATAAACCAAGAAGGATAAAGGCATGAGTAACGAAGCACCATTTATTGTTGTCGAGGCTATCGACGGCGGCGGGAAGGGCGAGCAGGTTAAACTCCTAGTCGATTTGATTTTTGGCCTTGATAAGAAGAATCATGTTTTTCTTACTCGTGAGCCATATAATTCGATTTATCATGATCAAATTCGCGAAATTATTAGGGTTAATAAAAATCCAACAGATAACGCTAAGCAGTTGGCGCAATTGTATGAGGAGGATCGCAAGATCCATTGCGAGATAATGAAAAAAATTTTGAGTATGGGTATAATTGTGGTTTCTGATCGGTACAAACATGCGACCTTGGCTTATCAGTGGGCCCAGGGGCTTGATCTACAAGAGTTGATTGAGGTGCATAAAGGTCTACTGATCCCTGATTTAACTATAATCATGGACGTGCCGGCTGAGGTTGCACTGGAAAGGATTAATAGAGATAAAAATAGAACCCATAAGGAAGTTTTTGAACAGCTTGAGTTTATGAAAAAGCTAAAGGAAAACTACTTGGCTCTTCCGGCACATCACCCAGACGAAAAGATTGTCATCATTGATGGCAATAGGGAGGTTGACGAGGTGGCTAAGAGTATACAGCAAGAAGTAGAAAAAATCTTGTAAGGAGGTTATAAATGCTCAAACACACATTTATCCAGGCTAGGGATTTGCCAGACGCCTGGTTTCAGTGCGTCAGCGAGGTGCTTAAAGTTGGCGAAGCAAGTCGTAAAAGAAAAGTTGGACAGGGTTCATACGAAGGAGAGTATCGCCTGGAGTTCGATTATATTACTGGGCAAATACTACACCCTGACGCCAAGCCCCTTATTCCGGAAATTCCAGCTCATCTGGGTATTCCTAATCCAGTAGAGAGTATGGATTATGTTGAGTCGTATTTTGCCAGGTATTTGATGAGCAACATAAAGGAAGCGGATGAAGAATATACCTATGGGGAACGAATGGTTGCTGCCTTGACACAGCCTGTTGCTCATATTGGTTCTGAGCATACTTTTTTTGATGAGGGAGAAAGATCTGTTGCTGTAAATCAAATGGATCACATTATTCAGCGTTATAGAGAGTTTGGTCCGGGGAACAATCAGCTTATTCTCCAAGTTGGACAGCCTGCTGATATTATGCTCAAGGACCCACCGTGCTTGAGACACATTGATACTCGGGTTGTAGAAGGTAAACTGCATTTCTTCATTTATTTCAGAAGTTGGGATTTATGGGGAGGTTTTCCTGTTAACCTTGCGGGAATTTTATTATTGCAAGAGTACATGGCTTCTGCAATTGGGGTGGGAGTTGGTGAAATGTGGTTTCAGAGTAAGGGTCTTCACTTATATGGTTATGCATGGGAAATAGCCGGAAAACGTAGAGGGATTACTGAAGCAGAAATGACATTGCTGACAAAAGAGTTAAGAGCAGCTTAAAACTAAACAAAAAAACAAACCCGCCAGGCCAAGCTTGGCGGGTCTTTCTATTCACAAATATCTCTTGCCAAAATATCTACAAAAAGGTAGGAATTAAACTAGACGCATTTTTAAATTTGAACAAGAAAGGGGTGAGGCAAAAATGTGGGATCCCTACGCTAATTTTCAGTCTATTGTTTTACCAAATGGGCTGACAGTTTACGTATTAACTTGGCCTTATGCTCTTGACTCTATTGTGGCAGGTATTTTGCTAAATGTTGGGTCTAAAGATGACCCAGATGGTCTAGAGGGGCTGGCGCACTATGTTGAGCATCTTGTTGCCTACAATATTCCTGGGTATGCCAGGATTGATGTATCTGATTTTTTTTCAAAAAAGGGTGGAGATTGTATCTTGGGCGAGACAGGGTATCACTCAACATTTTACAAGTTCTTTATTCCTCTGGATAGAGGTCTTTTAAACGAAGCTCTGAATATTTTTGGCTCAATGCTTTTAAGGTCTGAAATGGGGAAAAATATTGAGAGTGAAAGAAGTGTAATTCTTAAGGAGTTTGAGAGGAAGTTTCCCTCTAAGAGGTTATTAACTTTTCAGCAAGAAGCCAGAAAAGTGATTTTCTCTGGGCACGATGTTCAGCGATTCACATCTTCGCTTGGTATTCCAAAAACAATAAGGGCTATCCAAGTTGATGATATTACAAAATTTTATCAACAGTATTATAATCCGTCTAACTTGAGCATTGTTGTTGTTAGCAGACTTGCATTTGATGAGGTTGTCGAATTTGTTGCTACAAGCCCATTTTCTGTTATTCGGGGCGGCAAGTCGGCGCTTATTCTTACCCCTCGTGATTTTCCACCTGTTGGTACTGGCAAGCGTGTTGTGCGTAAGCACACAGAAAAACCTGCTCCTCAGTATATTTCGTATGAGAGCGCTGCCTCCTTGCCTGGGGTGATCAGTTACGACACAATGGCTATTATGTCGTTTATGCTTAAGCATGTTTTAATGCACAAAATAAGAGAAGAGAAGCAGTGGACATATGAAATTGATGTGCCATATCAAAATTTTGTAACAAGTTACGAACTCAGAATTGTTAGTGAGGCGCTTGGTCTTGAGGCATTTCACGAAATTGACGATATAATCAACCAATCTGTTGATCTTGTAGCTGAAGACCTTGGCTTATTTTCTCATGTTAAAGAGGCGCTTGTTAGGCAGCACAATATAATGGATTTGGATATATCACCCATGTCTGTATTAAACGGGGCCGTAAGTGATTTGACGGCCAATGGTAAGGTAATTGCTCTAGAAGACGAAAAGAGTGGTTTAAGCGCAGTAAGCATGGATGATATTTGTCGCGTAGCCGAATATTTAAAGCCCGAACATCGGTTCACTCTTATTCAAAAACCTTAAATTTAAAGCCCTGGCGGGAACGTCGGGGCTTTTTAATTGGTCTTTTTAATGATAATATAGATCTTAATGATTAAAAAAACCTTAGAAAACGAAATAGAAAAAGTAGTTAAGAGGGTTTTCGATAAAGAGGTCGTTTTCTCTGTTTCTGCAAACGAAAATTTGGAGTTTGGTGATTACGCGACTAATGTGGCGATGGTTTTGAAAGTTGGCAATCCAAAAGAAACTGCAGAGAAGATAAAAGACGAATTGTTAAAGTCTGAAAAGATAAACAAAATTATTTCTAAGACCGAATCGGCAGGTCCTGGTTTTTTAAATTTTTGGTTGAAAGATAAAGTTTTTGTGCAAACTGTTGAGGATGTGATTAAACAAAAAGAGAAATATGGAACAAATGACTCGAGAAATAAGAAAAAAATAATCGTTGAATATACGGATCCTAATCCTTTCAAAGAATTTCATATTGGGCATTTGATGAGTAATGCTATTGGTGAAGCTACAGCAAAACTTTTTGAGTTTAGCGGGGCAGAGGTGAAGAGGGCTTGTTACCAAGGGGATGTTGGTATGCATGTGGCGAAAAATATTGCCAACAAGCTTAGGAAGGAAGAGGATTCTTTTGTGGATATTGCTGACAGTGGAAGGTCTTATGCCGATGGGTCTTCTCTTTTTGAGAAAGAGAGAGAATTTGTAGCGGATGTCAATAAGAAGATTTACGAAAGAAGTGACGAGCGAGTGAACAAATTATATGATCAAGGCAGAGAATTAAGCTTAAAATATTTTGAAGAAATCTACGGCTTGCTTGGGATGGAAGCTAAAAAAGATGGTAAGCATTTTGATTATTATTTTTTTGAGAGTAAAACAGGTGAGCTTGGGAAGAAGATAGTTGAAGAATATCTAAAAAAGGGTGTCTTTGAGAAAAGTGATGGAGCTGTTATTTTTTCAGAAGAAAAATCTGGACTGCATACTAGAGTTTTTATAAATTCCGAGGGTTTGCCGACATATGAGGCAAAAGAACTTGGTTTGGCTAAAATAAAGCACGATAAATATAAATACGATACCTCCGTTGTTGTTACAGGAAATGAGATAAACGATTATTTTAAAGTTTTACTTAAGGCCATGGAGTTTATTTTCCCGAAGCTTGCTGGAAACACAAAACACATTTCTCACGGGATGCTTCGTTTGCCGACAGGTAAGATGTCGTCACGAACAGGTGATGTTATAAAAGCAATGGATCTTCTGTCAAATATTGAAAAGCGAGTTTTAGACAAAATTGCAGATAGAGAATTAAGCGAGGAAGAAAAGAAAGATATTGCCAAAAAAGTTGCTCTGGCTGCTGTTAAATATTCTATCCTTAAGCAATCGCCTGGTAAAGATGTTATTTTTGACCTTGATAAATCAATTTCATTTGAAGGGGACTCGGGACCCTATCTTCAGTACACTTATGTGCGAGCGCTATCTGTGTTGAATTTGGCTAAAGAAAAGGGGGTTAAGAGTTCTTTGAAGATTAACAATCTTCAGATTGGTGAGATCGAGAAGTACATACAGCGTTTTCCAGATATTGTCGCAGAAGCGCAGGTTAGTTTTGCGCCAAATCATATTTGCACCTATTTAATTGAGCTTGCTCATTCTTTCAACGCGTATTATGCAAACAATAAGATTGTTGACGAAGAGAACAAAGAGTTGTCGTCCTATCGAGTTTCTTTAACGGAAGCTGTATCCATAACAATTAAAAACGGGCTTAGTCTTCTTGGTATACAGGTTCCAGACAAGATGTAAAATATTATGAAAAAACAAAACACTAAAACAAGTAAGTATAAAACAGAGTGGGACTTAAGCTCGCTTTTTAAGAGTGATAACGATCCGAGAATGGCGAAAGAGCGCAAGATTATAGAGAAAGAAACCAATAAATTTGTTAAGAAATGGAAAAACAGAACAGACTATCTTAAAAAGCCAGCCTTGCTTAAACAGGCTCTTGATGATTATGAGTATTGGTTTAGGTTGTATGGATATGATGGGGACGAGGGGTATTATCTTGGGTTAAGGTTAGATTTAGATCAGGGTAATTCCTCGTTGAAGGCAAAATATAATAAGTGGGAAGAGTTTTTTCAAAAGATAGGGAATGAGATGGAGTTTTTTGTTTTGAGTCTTGGGAAAATTGATAAAAAAGATCAAAAGAAATTTTTGCAAGATAAGAAATTGGAGGATTATAAACACTTTCTAGAAAAAATTTTTAGAAGATCTGAGTATTTTTTAAGTGAGCCTGAGGAAAAAATATTAAATCTTGTTCATAAAACTTCTCATGAAAATTGGACGACCATGCTCTCTGGTTTTTTAGCGAAAGAGGAAAGAGAGGTTTTATCTTTAAATGGGAAAATAGTAAATAGGAACTTTTCTGAAATAATAGGTCTGCTTAATAGTAAAAATAAGAGAGTTAGAGATTCTGCTGCAAAAGCTTTTAACGAGATATTAGAGAAATATTCTAGTGTGGCTGAAGCGGAGATTAATTCTGTTTTAGAAAACAAAAAGACGATAGATGTTTTACGTAAAATGCCATACTCAGATTATAGCCGTCATTTGGCGGACGATATGGACAGCGAGATTGTTAAAACAATTGTTGGCGTTATCTCAGCTCGTTTTAATATTTCACGCAGGTTTTATCGATTAAAAGCCAAAATGATGGGGGTAGACAGACTTGAATATCACGAGAGGAACATTGACTTAGGTAATATGTCTGGGAAGTATACGTATAAAAAGTCAGTTAACTTAGTTGCACATGCTCTTGAAGATGCTGATAG
The DNA here is from genome assembly GCA_024275695.1 of Patescibacteria group bacterium. Taxonomy (GTDB): domain Bacteria; phylum Patescibacteriota; class Gracilibacteria; order UBA1369; family PNNO01; genus JAJRYP01. Next base: position 23,835 of record JAJRYP010000098.1, read on the forward strand.
ACAATTTGCCGATATTTTTCATTCTTTTTTGAAGAATGGGCAGATTGATTTTTACCCCAAAACAGGCAAGAAAGGAGGCGGGTATTGCGCATACAATTCAATAACAAGCCCCGTGTATATATTGTTAAATCATAATAATGAATTGTCTGATGTCCAAGCATTGGCTCATGAGATGGGGCATGCAATAAACGATGAACTGATGAGAGAAAAACAAAATGCTTTGAATTTTGGCACTCCCTTGTCAACAGCAGAGTCTGCCAGTACTTTTATGGAAGACTTGGTGCTTGAGAAAATTCTAGAGAGTGCGGATGATGAGCTGGTATTGTCAATAATGATGAAGAGGGTTGGTGATGGTATTTCGGCTATACATAGGCAAGCTGCTTTTTATTTGTTAGAAGCTGAGCTACACGAAACGTTTAATAAAAAAGGGTATGTAAGTAAAAAAGAGATTGGAAAGATGTTCCAGAGGCATATGGTTGCCTATATGGGCTCTTCAGTGAAGCAGTCACCGGGCTCGGAGAACTGGTGGTTGTATATAGGACATTTGCGAAGGTTCTTTTACAATTATCAGTATGCAACAGGAATGTTGATTGCCAGTTCTTTGAGAAGGTCCACAAAAGAAGACCCTAGGTTTATTGAAAAAGTAAAAGAATTCCTCTCTGCAGGCTCGTCGGATTCGCCTAAGAATATATTTAAAAAACTGGGTATAAATATAGCCGATAGGAAATTTTGGGACAAAGGACTTGACGAAATGGAAAAGTGGCTAAAAGAGGCCGAAAAATTGGCGAAGAAATTGGGGAAAATATAGATAAAATAAAAAGGGGCGTTTGGCCCCTTTTTCTATAATTTTAGCTTTTCAACAAGAATTTCTGCCCACTTTTTTATTTTTGAGTAAGCCTCTTTTCGTACCTCTTCACCTTCTTTGTTGTCTTTTTCTTTAAGGTAGACAATAGCAGATTTTTTTATTTTTTTTATAGCCTGCTTAATTGTCCTAATATCTTGTTTGTTGATATTCGCGCCATTAATGTGCCAGTCACCGTTTTCGTAAATACCATTTACTCTTTGTGTTTGGGATATGGTTTGGACTTTGTAAACGGATAGATAGATAATAAAAATTCTGATCTTTTTTCGTTCCAGCGAGATTAATTCTTATTATTTTCCCATTATTTTTCTAATGCTATTCCCACAACAATTCTTCCTGGTAATGTGTGAATGCTTACATTGTGTATTTTAAAGTCGTGTTTTTTGCAGAGAGAGGCGAGGTAATTTGCTCTTTAAGTTTTATGTTTTTCGCCTCTGTTGGTATGGCGGTGTGTCCTTGCGTAATCAAAATCATGAATATGGCAATTAAGAAAAAATTTTTTTAGTTTTAAATTTTCTTTCGCCTCCTTTTTTTGTGTTTTTCAAACTATAGCATAAGATAGGTTAGCTAGGAAGAGGCGCTATTTTATTGTTTTATTGCTGGATTTATTTTTGTGATATTTTATTTGTAAAAAAGCCAAAAATTGCTAAAATGAAGGTTAATTATGGAAAAAGATAAAAAAACTGGTGTTTCAGCTAAACCCGCCAGCAATCCAGAGAATAGCGTGTCGGGCAAGGAGCAAGAGATACTAAGATTTTGGGAAGAGAATAAAATTTTTGAAAAATCTATTGAAAAAGAAGCACCTAATGATGACTTTGTCTTTTTTGATGGACCTCCCTTTGCAAATGGTTTGCCACATTATGGCCACATTTTAGCTAGTATTATTAAAGATACGATTCCTCGTTACCAGACCATGAAAGGAAAGAGAGTCCCGCGTCGATGGGGTTGGGATTGTCATGGTTTGCCGGTTGAGAATGAAGTTGAGAAAGAGCTCGGGCTTCAAAGTAAAAAAGACATAGAAGAATACGGAATCGAGAAGTTTAATAAATTTGCCCAAGAGAGCATTCTTAGATACAGAGATGACTGGAAAGAATTTATTCCAAGAATTGGACGATGGGTTGACATGGAGAATGATTATCGAACTATGGATTGGAGATATACGGAATCAGTCTGGTGGGTGTTTAAGAATTTATATGATAAAGGCTTGATATATGAAGGGCATATGCCTATGCATATTTGTCCGCGTTGCGAGACCACTCTTTCGAATTTTGAGGTAAATCAAGGCTATAAAGATATCAAAGACATTTCGGTAACGGTTAAGTTTGAGCTTATTGATGAGCCAGGCACTTTTGTGTTAGCTTGGACGACTACCCCTTGGACGTTACCGGGGAATGTTGCTTTGGCAGTGAATCCGGAGATTGATTATGTGAAGGTTTCAGTGTCGTCAATGTCAGAGGGTAAAATGTCAAGAGAGGTTGGGCATTATGATGTGTCAGGAAATAGTAAAAATGAGTTCTATGTTTTGGCAAAAAGCATGTTGTCAGATGTTTTAAAGGATTTTGGGTATAAAATTATTGAAGAGGTTAAAGGTTCAGATTTAATCGGCAAAAAATATAAACCTGTCTTTCCTTGCACTGAAGAATATGTCCAGGATTCTGCGCCAGATCAGTTGCCTAATGCTTTTAAAGTTTATGGCGCGGATTTTGTAACTACTGAAGATGGAACAGGCGTTGTTCATATCGCTCCTGCCTTTGGAGAAGATGATATGAATTTGGGGAAAAAAGAAAACTTACCCTTTGTCCAGCATGTTGGGATGGATGGGAAAATTAAGCCGTGGGTTACTTGTCTCGAAAAAGGTTTATATGTTAAGCCTAAAGATACCAAGGAAGACAAATCTGCTCATCTAAGAACAGATATTAAGGTGATTAAGTGGCTTCAGGACAACAATAAATTCTTTTCTAAAGAAAATATTACTCATTCATACCCGCATTGCTGGAGATGTGATACCCCTCTTTTGAATTATGCCGCTTCTTCTTGGTTTTTGGATGTGCCAAAGATAAAGGATAAATTAGTGGCGAACAATCAGCAAATTACTTGGGTTCCTTCACATATAAAAGATGGACGCTTTGGGAAGTGGCTTGAGGGTGCGCGTGAGTGGTCAATTTCTCGTTCTCGTTATTGGGGGGCGCCTTTACCTGTTTGGAAGTGTAATAAATGTAAAGAAGTAAAAGCGATTGGCTCGGTTAAGGAAATTCAAGATTTCATGCCAAAATCTAATAATAAATATTATGTTATACGGCATGGGGAGGCTGAGCAAAATGTCGCAGGGATTGTTGACTGTAAACTTAGAGACGGATATGCCCCACAGCTAAGCGAAAAAGGCAAGGAACAGATAAAAGCAAGTGCCGAGAAATTAAAAAAAGAAGGAATTGACTTAATTTTTACTTCTCCTTTTGAAAGAACGAAAGCAACAGCCGAAGCCACTGCGGAAGCTATTGGCTTTGACAAGTCAGAAATAATTGTAGATAAGCGCATAGAAGAAACAAACGTTGGCACCTTTAATGGGAAAAAATCGGAAGAATATCATGCTTATTTCAACAATTATGAAGAAAAATTTACCAAACGCCCGCCCGAAGGAGAGAACCTGACGGAGCTTAAAGACAGAATGATGCGTTTTTTAGAGGATATTGACAATAAGTATGAGAATAGGAAAATTTTAATTGTAAGTCATGAGTATCCTGTATGGATGTTGTTTGCTGGTGCTAATGGTCTTAATGTTAAAGAGACAATTGCATGGAAGGAAGAAAGGGGAGACGATTTTATAAAAACAGGTGAGCTTATGGAGCTTAATTATTCTCCTTTTCCTCGTAATGAAAATTTTGAGGTTGATTTGCATAGACCTTATATCGATAATATTAAATTGGATTGTTCTTGTGGTGAGAAAATGGAGAGAGTCCTCGATGTTTTTGACTGTTGGTTTGAGTCAGGCTCTATGCCTTACGGTCAAGCTAATTACCCTTTTGAAAACAAAAAAGAGTTTGAGAAAAATTTTCCTGCCGAATTTATTGCAGAGGGCGTGGACCAAACAAGGGGGTGGTTTTACACTTTACTTGTTCTCTCTACTGCTTTGTTTAATAAGCCTGCATATAAAAATGTGATAGTTAACGGGATTATTGCTGCGGAAGATGGGCAGAAGATGAGTAAAAGACTTAAGAACTATCCTGATCCTACGGAAATAGTAAACAAATACGGAGCCGATGCTCTTCGGTATTATCTTTTATCTTCTCCGGCGGTTCGAGCCGAAGGTTTAAACTTCTCAGAAAAAGGCGTTGATGAGGTTTATAAAAAAGTGATTTTGCGACTTAAGAATGTTGTTTCGTTCTATGAAATGTATGCAAACCACTTGGGGACTCGGTCCCCAAGTTCACTTGGGGACTCGGTCCCCAAGTCGGAAAATGTTCTTGATCGGTGGGTTTTGGCGCGACTTAGCGAGTTGAAAGGAGAAGTAACCCAAAACTTGGAGAGGTACGAACTAGATAAGGCCTCTCGTCCGATTAATGATTTTATAGATGATTTATCGACATGGTATGTAAGGAGGTCCCGCGATAGATTTAAAGCTGAAAATGATGATTCTAAACAAGCTCTTGCTACAACAAGATTTGTTTTACTTGAGTTATCTAAAATAATTGCTCCTTTTATGCCGTTTATGGCGGAAGAGGTCTATAAAAAGGCTAGGGGCGAAAAAGAAAGTGTTCATTTGGAAGAATGGTCGGAAAAAGGAGAGATCGATGATCAAATTTTAGCGACAATGTTACATGTTCGGAACTTTGCCACTATGGCTCTTGAGGTTAGGGCACGAGAAGGAATTAAGGTTAGGCAGCCACTAAAAAGCTTGTCTATCAAACACAAGGGAGACGCACCTAAATATTGGGATGAGATGAAAGAAATTCTTGCCGAAGAAATAAATGTTAAAGAGATTATATTAGATGATTCAATGGCCCAAGATGATCTTTCGATAAGGCTAGATACAAATATTACACCAGAACTAAAAGAAGAAGGAATGATGCGAGATTTAACACGTTCAATTCAGGGGTTGCGTAAAAAATTAGATTTAACTCCGCAAGAAAAAGTTGTTTTGATTATTGAAACGAATGATAAGGGGCAGGAATTCGTGAAAAAATTTGAAGAAGAGCTTAAGAGGTCCACCGACACTGCTCAAATTGAATTTGAGGGTGTTGATGAAGGAGAAGAAATAAAAGTTGATGAATTATTATTTAAAATTAAAATAAGCTTTCGTCTTCGCTCGGACGTTGTGTAAGGCTTCGCTTTCCACACGATCCTTGCTAGCCGAAACAAACAAATAAATATGTTCGACAAATTAAAACAGATCAAACAAATGAGGGATTTACAAAAGCAGGCTCAGGCTGAAATTATAGAGGCAGAAAGCAACGGAGTTAAGATTGCCATTGACGGGACTCTTAATCTAAAAGATATAAAGTTAAATCCTGATTTAAATATCGAAGATCAAGAGAGAGCTATAATGACGGCTTTTAGAGATGGCGTTAGTAAGGTTAAGTCTGCTATGGCGCAGAAGTTTGCAGGAATGATATAAGAAAAATTTACTGAAGATTGCTCTTGGTAAAATCTTTCTAATTCTAATTGAATTCTACTTGGCGCTCCAAGCGCCAAGTAGTTAAACTTAGTCAAACTACCCACCACAAAGTATCGCAAAGGGCAACCCTTTGCACTGGCTCTTTGCACTCTACTGCCCTATCTGCTCCATCAACATCTCAACCATTTGGCTAAGCAGTTGTACTAGCAACTCTTGCAGTTCCTTAATCTGTGC
>JAJRYP010000001.1 GCA_024275695.1 Patescibacteria group bacterium
AATAATAGATCCGTTCGCTTTAGCCATCACACATTTATTACCAACATCCGTATGAATTGCATAAGCAAAGTCAATTGGAGTTGAAGAGGCGGGCAAATCCAACACTTCCCCATTTGGAGTAAAAACAAAAATCCTGTCTTGCAAAAGATCAACTTTCAAATCGTTTAAAATTTCTTCATCATTCTCCTTTCCAAAATGCGAACTCACTTTTGTAAGATTTGCAATCCATTCCAAATGCGCTTCTTGTCGATCACGAAAATTGCCTTTGGATTCTTTATAAAGCCAATGTGAAGCAATCCCGTATTCAGCCTCTTCATGCATTCTATCGGTGCGAACCTGAATTTCAACAGGCTCTTTAACGCAATGAGGAGCAAGTCCGATAACGGTTGTGTGTAAACTTCTGTAACCGTTAGGTTTCGGAAATCCGACATAATCTTTAAATCGTCCCGGCAAAGGTTTCCAATTCGTGTGAATATGACCAATAAGACGATATAAATCGGTCACAATTTCCTTCCCGTTTTCATCAAATTTAGATGGAAGAATAATTCGGAGCGCAAAAATATCGTGAATCTCATCAATAGATGTTTTGCCTTTCTTTTTTAATTTTTTGTAAATGCTGTATGTATTTTTAAAACGTCCGGCGACACGCGCATCATAGCCTTTTTCTTTGAGATAATTCTCTGCGGCCAGGGTAATGTCCTCTATAACGTTCTTCCGTTTCTTCCCAAGAAGTTTCAATTGTTCCTGAATATTTTTATATTCATTGTTATTCAAATTTTTAAAACACAGATCTTCAAGCGTCGATCTAATTTGATAAACACCTAAACGTGAAGCAATCGGCACATAAATTTCGAGAGTTTCACGCGCGATGCGTTTTCTCTTTTCCGGCTTAACATATTCAAGCGTTTGCATATTGTGAAGACGATCCGCAAGTTTGATAAGAACAACTCTCAAATCTTTTGCCATCACAAGAAACATTTTTCGAAGGGTTTCAATTTCCGTTCCTTTAACCGACGATCTTACAGCGCCAATTTTTTCAAACGCAGAAACAAGTAAGCTAACATTTTTACCAAATTTCTTATCGATATCTTTAATTTTGAAGTTTGTATATTGAGGAATTTCGTGAAGAAGAGCCGCGATTAAAGTTTCTTCATCAACTTTTAAAGTTGAAAGGATTTTTGCAGTTTCCAGAGTATGACTTATAAGCGGATCGCCGGAAAAACGCTTATATCCTTCATACGATTTGTTCGCAAATGCAAAAGCCGCTGCCAAATTTTTCTCCGACATTGAAGAGTTGTAGTCCTTAACCCGTTTTAGTAAATTACCGAATTCGCGCTGCATTGCTTCCTTTGCTTATTTGACTTGAGTATTTAATTATATGGCAAAGAAGCCTCTAAAGTAAAGAGCGAGAAACATAAAGAGTTAAATTTCTCCTTCATGGATAATCAAATCCAAATCAGAACCTTTAATATCAACAACTTTCACTCCTTTTATTAACGCTGACTTGTTATATTCAATATCTTTTATGCGCGCTTCCATGTTTGCTGTGGCAATTTCGAACATTCCAACCGCTTTAGCTAAACTGTTGTATTCCGCCTTCAAATCTATTTGCTTTTGTGAAACACGAATAAATTCATTTAATAATGCATTGGATTTAGCACCTTCAAGCTTTTCCATTGCTGTAAAGAAATCATCTTCATATTGATTCTTTAAAGTCGTGACCTCATTAAATTGAACCTTAAGCGCATCTTTTCCTACGTTAATTTCTTGCAAAGTCGCAAGCGCTTCTTCTTGTGCGTCATTAAGTTAATTCAAATGAAGTTCAAGCGCTTCCTGCCTGTTTGAAGAATTATCCAGCAGTTGATGGATATCTGTTGAAAAAGTATTTTGAAGTTTGGATAAAACCTGAATATATGTAGCAATACGATCATTTTTATCAACGGAAGCTTCCGGAAGTCCGACATTAAATACGGTTTGAATGCCTGAAGAAATTCTTTTTATTTGCGGAATATCTTTACCGGCAACAAAAATCGTCTGAATACTTTCTTCAAATTTCTCCAGAGAAGTTCCTTTGTTTGATCCAACTACAAAAAG
>JAJRYP010000099.1 GCA_024275695.1 Patescibacteria group bacterium
CTCGGGATATTTCGCCGTAATACTGTCTATAATTAGCTTTTCCGCAGCCTTATCCGCTTCTGTGGCAATGTCGTTATAGCCTTTTCGTTCAACTTCAAGAGTTTCTTTATGAAAGTATTCCATCAAGACTGCTCCGGCATTCTTTGCCATTTCGATTGCGTGATTTGCGAACTGCGAAAAATTATTCATATAGTTGGTTTAGTTTTTTATATTATAACAGATGATCGATCTGACTTTATAAAATTTTTAGGTGGTCCGACCACTTAAATTTTATTTAAATTTCAAAAATCTATTGTCAAAACCCAAATGTTCTTATACAATCAATTCTACGTTTAGCAACTTTTTTTGATCCTCTCATTTAAACCGGCATGAAAAGAAATATTGTCTTCTTATTTATTTTTGCCTTAGCCGTTATCGGCAGTTCACTTGCTATATCTCGCGATCAAGTTGAAAAAGAAATTACACTTCCGCCTCGCGAATATATAGAACAAGAAATTGAAGAATACACATCGAAGCCGCCCCGGATTCCGGTTATTGAATATCATAATTTTGGCAAAGAAGAAGCTCGTTGGACACGCACGCCGGAAAATTTTTATAGTGACCTTGAGTGGCTTTACAATAATAACTATCGGCCGGTAACCGTTGAGCAATTTCTACAAATGAAATTTCCGATGAAACCGGGTATGAAGCCCTTTTTAATGACTTTTGACGATGCAAGCGAAAATCAATTTCGATATCTTGAAGATGGAACGATCGATCCAAATTCGGCGATTGGGGTTATGAACAGATTTATCGAAACCCATCCTGATTTTGGAACCTCGGCAACATTTTTTGTTCTTCCTTACAGTTTTGGCCAAGCGGATTCAATAGATGAAAAATTAAAATATTTAGTTAAAACAGGTCGCGAAATAGGCAATCATACATTTGGACATGAGGATTTGGAAGACCTTTCCGCCGATACAATTCAATGGACATTGGCACGGCAAGAGATATACGTTCAAGAACAGATCGGCGAGCCTTACCGCGTTCGAGCCCTTGCCTACCCTTTAGGACATTATCCGGACGGTGATTTATTCGAATATGTTAAAAGCGGTGAATCGGAAGGGCATTCATATGAAATTGATGCGGCATTTTTAGTTGGCGCGCATCCGACCTTGCTTCCGGATAATCCGGATTTTGATCCGTATAAAATTCCTCGAATCCAGGCTATTGATGATGAATGGGAGCGTTGGTTTAACAGAGCACCGGGAGAAACCGCCAAAACGGATGAGGCTCCCAATTTCAGACCTTACAGGGTAGATAAAGAGCATTCGACAGAGATGCCGGAAGTTGCTGATGTATCTGTTCCGGAAGCGCCACAATATCCATACCGGGCCTGCAAACCGTTCGAGTACGAATTATCCTCAAACGAAAAAGTCTTCTGGACATGGGCAAAGAACAAAACGAAAATGATTCGATTAAATCCGATTCCGGCGGAACTTAAACCGCGCGATGGCAAATTCTATTATACAATCGGCGGCGAGGAAGGATCGATTGCGGAAAAATTTCTTTC
>JAJRYP010000100.1 GCA_024275695.1 Patescibacteria group bacterium
AGCTACGAGCAAGCAGATGGATTTGGAAAATTTATATAAGTGGGCGCAACTTAAAGGGATTACAGTAATTGGAACAGGTGATTTTACGCATCCGAGATGGTTTGCGGAATTACAGGAAAAATTAGAGCCTGCCGAGGAAGGTCTATATCGTTTAAAAGAAGAATTTGCAAAAAAAATGGATAGCCGGGTTCCACGGAGATGCAAATCGGATGTTCGTTTTTTGCTTTCCGTTGAAATTAGCAGTATTTATAAAAAAGGTGATAAGACACGCAAAGTTCACAATATGGTTTTTGTAAAATCTTTGTCAGATGCGGCGAAGTTGAATGTCGAGCTTGGGAAAATCGGAAATTTAAAAGCTGATGGTCGTCCGATTCTCGGACTCGATAGCAAAAAATTGTTGGAAATTTGTTTGTCTGTTTCCAGTGACTGTTATTTGATTCCCGCACATGCGTGGACTCCGCATTTTTCTGTTTTCGGGTCTAATTCGGGATTTAATTCTTTGGAAGAATGTTTTGAAGAATTAACTCCTCACATTTTTGCGATTGAAACGGGACTTTCTTCGGATCCGCCTATGAACCGGCGTCTTTCCGCACTGGATAATATTACTTTAATTTCAAATTCAGATGCGCATTCTCCCGCGAAACTGGCGCGTGAAGTTAATGTTCTGGATTGCGAACTTTCGTATGCTGCGATTTTTGATGCAATTAAAATGGGAGATAAAAAAAAGTTTTTGGGGACAATAGAATTTTTTCCGCAAGAGGGTAAATATCATTTTGATGGTCATCGCGTTTGCAATTATTGCAGCGATCCCAAAGAAACAATTGAAAATGATTATAAATGCCCGAAATGCGGGAAGACTGTTACTATCGGAGTGATGCACAGAGTGGAAGAACTTGCGGATCGTGATAAAGGAGGTGAGCATATTCGTGCTTTTTCTTATAAACATTTAATTCCTTTGCAAGAAATTATTGCTGAAGTTTACGATATTGGTGTTGTCTCAAAGAAAGTTCAAACGGAATATGTAAATTTGATTACACAAATAGGAAATGAGCTCTATATATTGCTTGAAGCTGATATTAATTCAATTAAAAGTACAGGTGGAGAGAAGTTGGCGGAAGGAATTCAAAGAGTTCGCGATGGTAAACTCTATATTGAGCCGGGCTATGATGGAGAATATGGGAAAATTCAATTATTCTCGAAAGGGGAGCGAGCCGATGGAGATACGCAAATGGCATTTGATTTATAAAATTATCTTTCTACGCGCCATACGTAATGATATTATGGCAAGCGCAATTAATTTTCATTTATGCCCGTAAAAGAAAAATTAAATATAACGTTACTAAATGAACATCAACAAAATGCGATTTCGTATATTAACGGTCCGCTTTTGATCGCGGCCGGTCCGGGAAGCGGAAAGACCGGGACGATTTCATACCGTACGGCGTATATGATTAAAGAAAGAGATATTGATCCTTCCGAAATTCTGCTTATTAGTTTTACAAAAAAAGCCGCGTTGGAAATGAAAGAGCGTACATAAGGACTTTTGCAATCCGAAAACGCACCTTTTGTCGGAACTTTTCATTCAGTTTGTTTGTATATTTTAAGGCAGTATGCTTTCAAAATTTCTATTCCGAAAAATTTTACCGTTTACGATCCCGCGGATCAACTTCAAATAGTTCAAACTATTCTTAAAGATGCAAAACCTAAATCACTTCAAGATTTATTAAAGAGAATTTCAAATTGTAAAAATCATCTTGTTTTTCCTTCGGAGGCCCCTTTGGAATTGCAGGAGCCGTACAGACAGTATCAAGCCTTGCTTAAGCAAGAAAATGCTTTGGATTTTGATGATTTAATTGTTAAAACAGTTCATCTTTTACGAAAACATCCGGAGGTTTTAAATGCGCTTCCATGGAAATATATTTCGGTTGATGAATATCAAGATACGAATCACGCGCAATATGAATTAATCAAACTTCTCGCAAAACGTGATCGAAATGTTTGCGTTGTTGGTGATGCTGATCAGGCCATTTATGCGTTTAGAGGTGCCAATGTCAATAACTTTTTGAATTTCGGAAACGATTTCTCCGATGTAAAAGTAATTAAGCTTGAGCAAAATTATAGAAGCACACCTGAAATTATTCATGGAGCTCGGGAGGTGATTAAACAAAATGAAGACAGAATGCAACAAACTATTTGGTCGGCGCAAGAAGACGGAAGTCCAATAATAATTTGCGAGGCTTCCGACGAGCGTGCCGAAGTTGATTACATAATTAAGACAATTGAATTTTATATGGGGGGTACTTCGCGTTATCAAATTGAACAAAAATTTGTCGACGATGAAACCGGCGGATATAAATTTTCCGATTTTGCCGTTTTGTACAGAACTCATTTACAAAGCAAAATTATGGAAGAAGCTTTTTCAAGATCGGGTATTCCTTACCGAATTGTCGGGGCTATACCTTTATATGAGCGTACTGAGGTGAAAGATTTAATTGCTTATGTTCGCGTAATTATAGATCCAAATGATAAAGCATCGCTTCTTCGCATAATTAATCGACCTGTTCGCGGAATCGGGAAAGCTTGTGTCTCCGCAATTGAAAAGTATGCAAAAAATGAAGGATTGCCTTTTTATCAGGCCTGTCAGGAAGTTGATACTTTGCAATTAAAGGATGAACAAACAAATGCGATTGCAAGATTTGTAACCTTAATAGAATCGCTTCGGTATGAAAGTACACACGTGACACTCTCGGATTTGCTCAGAAGTATTGTTCAGAAAATTCAATTTTTTGAACTTTATAAAGATAAAAAACGTCAGGATTATATTTATGAAGTAATGGGATACGCAAGCGCTTTCAATGAATTGCCTCAACATGAAAGATTAAAAGAATTTATTCGCGAAATTACTTTTATGAGTGATAAAGATATGTACGATGACAGCAAAGACGCGGTAACGCTTCTTACTCTTCATGCATCAAAAGGACTTGAATTCCCGGTTGTTTTTGTATCCGGAGTGGAAGAAAATCTAATTCCATATAAACGCGTTGGAGAGGAAATAAATCTTCCCGAAGAGCGCAGGCTTTTTTATGTTGCCATGACGCGCGCAATGAAAAAGCTTCATCTGCTGCATGCAAAAGAGCGTAATTTCTTTGGAGAAGAACTTAAGCCCAAAAGGTCGAGATTTATTGAAAACCTTCCAAGTGAAATTATCAAGAATAAAGAACATGTCTTTAAAAAAAGAGTTAAAAAAAGTGATGAGAATAATAAATCTCAGTTAAATCTTTTTTAATCCTTCAAATCTTACTATTTCCAAACTCTTCTGCTCACCAAGAATTTCTTTTGAAAGCGGATCGTCATAATCGCTGTCATAAACGACCTTTGTAATACCCGCATTAATAATCATTTTTGTGCAGATAGTACATGGATGCGTGTTACAATAAAGTGTACTTCCTTCTATGTTTATGCCAAATTTAGCGGCTTGAGTAATCGCATTTTGTTCAGCATGTGTTCCTCGACAAATTTCATGACGTTGTCCCGAAGGAATTCCCAATTTTTCACGTAAACATCCACCAAGTTGTTTGCAGTGTTTTAGTCCTCGCGGCGCGCCGTTGTATCCGGCAGTCAATTGTTGGCTGTCTTTCGCGATCACAGATCCGACTTTTCTCCTGAGACAAGTTGAACGTTGCGCCCACTTATATGAAATTCCCATAAATACTTCATCGAAATTCGGCCTTTCTTCACCTTTAATCAATCCGATAAAATGATTTATTTTTTTCTCAATATCTTTTTTGGTTCCTTCATTTACGATTAGAAAATTTGCTTCATCAATGGTTTTTGCGACTTGTTGTCCGTCCGTCGGCTCGTTTTTCCCTTTTTCGATGTCCAGTTTTTCCAAAACATCTTTTTTTGAAAGTGAGTCTCCTTTTCTTTTTCGAGATAAAACTCTTTTAACAATTGTTTCGGGACTTGAAGTGATCCCAACTAAATAAAAATCTCGAAGACTCCGAAGTTCCGCAGCTTCAAGCGGATTTCTAATGCCGTCAATTACCCAGTTTGTATCCGGATATTTTTGAATTTTTTCTACAATTTTTTTTGAAAAATAGCTGCCTCCATATTTCTTTCTAAGTTCATTTCCTATTTTTTGTAAATTTGTGCGTGTATGTTCAAGTTTCTTGGAAGTTGCTTCCTGTCGAACGACATCTGAAAGAGAACAATACTTAAATCCCTTCTTTTTTAAGATATCGGCAAGTACTCCTTTTCCCGTTGCCATAAACCCGGTTAATCCGATATACATAGATAAACAAGTTAAAAAAGCAGACTTAGTTTAGTACGATATTAAGCTTTCCGCAATGTTCGTTTTTCCAAATGATAGAGAAGTAGAAACGAGCAGAATGTTGTAATCCCGGTTATAAAAAGAGGAACATTGTAACCGAAATATTCCCCGACAGGACCAAAAATAAATGCCGCCACGGATGATCCCAAAATTTGCGTAAAAGTTATAAAGCTCGCATTTCCTCCAATGCGCTCAATTTTAAAAATCCTTACAATTCCGTAAAAAATACTAAAAATCATTGCTCCGTCTCCCCATTCATGAATACATCTTATTATAAATGCAAATATGACATCCTGTTGAAGAGCAAAAACAACATGTCCGATTCCGGAGAAAATTAAACCAATATAAAAAACATATTTCGGATCGAATCCTCTTGCTATTTTTTTACTGTAATAAAGCGCGCTTAAAGCTAAAAAAATAACAGCGCCTCCAATAAACATTCCGATTTCTCCCATATTAAGCGCAAATCTGGTTTTTAAGAATAGTGAATATGATGTAGCTTCCGCACCATAGTGCAGGGTGAAAAGAAACACAACCGCTATAAACATTAATACTTCTTTTCGAAAAATATCTTTTTTATATTCAAAAAGTTTAAATTTAAAAGTATGAGTGATTGGGAGAAACAGGGATGCGAATCCGGTAATAATAAGCATTATAATAATTACTTTTAAAGTATTATCGAATCCGTATGAATTAATAATATTTCCACCAATCATAAATCCGATAATTTCCGCGAAAACAACAAAGCTAACATATTTCCCGAGTTGTGTGGGAGTTTTTTTTCTATCCAGGCTTCTGTATGCAAGAGAATCAATCGACACATTAAACAGATTTCTTCCAAGCCCTCCGCAAATAAAAACAAAAGCAAGAATTATCGCGTTGGTTATCGTGAGAAGTCCAACGTAATAGAGCGAACTGAAAATTATCGCGTACAAAATCATTTTTTTCGATTTTATACGATCATTTGCTATGCCCGCCGGCAAAGTGGTTATAATTGCCATAAAATTGGCAATACCAATAAAAAGTCCGATATGATATCCGCTAAAACCCTGTTCCGCCAGAAAAATCGGAACAAACACCCAAAATAAACTGTATATAAAACCGTATATCGCTTTTACGCTTGTCGGAAGGATGAAATTCATAGTAAATTTTGCTTATTTCAAATGCATTTATTACTTTACACTTTCATTAAAATGCATACAATAAGAACGCGCGAAAATATCTAAATATTATACATATGAAAAAATTTATTGCGGCTTTTATACTTTTTGGAACATTTTTTGGAATGTCTGCGATTGCATTTGCCGGAGATCCGAATTTTGAACTGGAACCGGTTTTACTTCAGCCGGTTTATCCTCTGCAACCTCTTGATCCGGATTTACCGTCGGATCCCGACGATCCTTACATCGATGACCCGGCTCTTGAAGTATCTTTGGATGGTGAACATTTGGATGATGGCAGAGTCGCGTTGCGCTGGGAACGATATGACGGGCCAAATTTTCTTTACTATAAAATTGTTCATGACCAGTTTGATTCGGAGCCTTATTATCCCGAGCACGGTATAATTGAATATTATGAAGATCAAAATAAAACCGGAATGGTCACTCCCGAACCGCTCCCCGCAGGTGACAACTATATTAGAATATGTGTGATTACAAGTGATGACAGAAGAGGATGCGGAAATACTTTATATTTTTATCAGGAAGAAATTGTTAATGAGCCTGTTCGTGAATTCGAACCTGAAGAAGACAGGCCGACAAAAGAAGAAGTATTGCAAAACGGCACACGAGAGGAAAGAGCGCCGCGAGCGGAAATTGACAGAACCAATAGAATTGACTCTGCGGGTCCTCTAAAGAAATTAGTTAGATGGATTGCCGATAATGCCGGATTGGTCGTAACATTTCTTGCTCTTATTGTTGCGGCTTCGGGATTTACTTTCGCCGCGCGAAGAAAACAACGTTCGATATCAAAATATATCAATCAAATTGATGACACATATTCGGAATACAAAATGAAAGCAAAACGTTGTGAAGCTGAATTGTATCGTTTAAGAGATATTGTCGATGAAGAATTAAAACAGGGAAAACTTGATGACAGCGCTTACGGACTTTTGATGCAAAGAATTGAAAACTATATGGTGGAAATTCAAAAGCAGATTGTCAACGAGAAATTCGGCGGACTTCCCGCGACCATGAAAGATGAAATGTTTAAAATGATGGAAGATGGAGAAATTACGGAAAAAGAATTTGAAGCTATGCAAACATTGATCAAACGTTCCGAGCTGTCAAGCAGTGATCAGGATAGTCTTCTCCAAACAATTAAGGAATTTAAGCATCAGGACGAAATGCTCAAAAGGAAGAGGAAAGGTTAGCATGTCATGCTTTTCCCACTACATGTATTATATCCCGGCGCCATCCATTGTTTGATTCCTCTCGCCATATTACCACTGATGGCAAGAGGAGTGCGCCTGAATGTGTGTAGTCTTTAAAAAGGCAGATCGTCGATACTAACGTCTTCCTCCTGCTGAGCCGGAGCGGCTTGCGCTACGGCGGGTGCCGTATCTGTCTCAGTCGTAGAAGCGGGTGCCTGATCGATTCCGGCGTGAGGAGCTTGCGCGTCGGTAGCGGCCGGAGCAGCCATTACCGCGGGAGCATCACCTTTTTTATCCAGCATGATCATGTTTTCAGCAACGATTTCAGTCCGATATCGTTTGCTACCGTCTTCGGCTTCCCAGCTTCGTGTTTGAATTCGGCCTTCAATAAAAACTTTGCTTCCTTTTTTCAAATATTGTCCGCAAATTTCCGCAAGTTTTCTCCATGCAACAATATTGTGGAACTCAACTTTTTCCTGTTTTTGGCCGCTCTGATCGGTCCAGGTTAAATTTGTCGCGATACCAAAACCGGTCACAACTTGTCCTCCGGGAATTTGTTTCATTTCCGGATCGCGCGTAACATTTCCTATTATTTGCGCTCTGTTTAATGACATTGCCATATATATGGGATTAATTATTTATAAATTGATATCTTTATTCATCGCGGTTACGCCTGTGCGTACCATTTCAATGATTCCGAACGGTTTAATTAAATCAAGAAAGGAACTTATTTTATCACGTTCTCCCGATGCAAGCATCATAATTTGTTTTTTTTCCACGTGAACGATTTTTGCTTTAAACAAATCGGCGATTTGTTGTATGTCTCCGCGCTTTTTTACATCCGCTTTAACCTTAACCATAACAACTTCCGCGGCAAGAATGTTGTCGTGAGTTACATCACGCACTTTAATAACGGGAACAATCTTATAAAGTTGTTTCATAACTTGCTCTACGTTCGTATCGCCCGCGTTAACAACAATAGTAATACGGGTAATACCTTTTTTTTCGGTATAACCGGCGGAAATGCTTTCAATATTAAATCGTCGTCTGCGAAACAGTGAACTGATACGGTTTAAAACACCCGGTTCGTTTTCAACAATCGCGACCAATATATGTTGGTGATTATTCATATATCTTTACAGTTACCTTTCGTACGAGCAGTTTACTATAAGCCGCGCTTTAGTGAAATAGATTTTTTAGCAGTCGGACACGAAGCGGAGCGGAGTGTCCCGCCGAGCTAAGGCGAAGCAAAACCGTGAGCTCCGCGAACACCGTTTCCCGGATTGATTTCTTAAATAAATTTTATGGGTTCGCGAGTAAGGTACATATGATGCAGGTAACCAAAAAAGTATCCAAAAATCATAGATACGATTATACTAAGACTTGCAATAATGATTTTTATTAATTTTTCGCGCGTAATTTCAATCGGTTTGATATGCATAGATACGTATTTATATTAGGAAGGAAGTGGCGGCTCGCCGCCGCGGAGATTAAGGCGGTATTTGGTGATGCCTTTGTGAGCGCATCCGACGAATTTGCGATTTGTGAATTTGATGAGCGTTTAAAAGATCCTCGGATTGTTTTGGATAAGCTGGGCGGAACAATAAAAATTTGTGAAATTATTGATTAAATTGCAAATTTAAGTCGGCTTAATTCCGTAATTGTTGATTATTTAAGCAGCGTGCGTGACGGAAAAATCCAATTTGCCATCTCTCTATATAATATGAGCGATGGATATAAAAATACTCTAAAAAAATTATTAAGAAACGTGAAAGACGGACTTCGTAAAAATGGCGAAGGAAAAGTGCGTTTTTACAACAAGCCCGATCAAAACATAAAAAGTGTTGTTATTCATGAGGAAAATTTAATAGAGAAGGGGACTGATGTTTCCGTTGCGCGTCATAGTGGCAAATATTATATTGCTCGCACAGTGGCGGTTCAGAATTTTAAAAAATACTCGATTCGCGACTATGATCGGCCCGCCAGGGATGCAAAAAGCGGCATGCTCCCTCCAAAACTTGCACAAATTATGATTAATTTGGCGCGCGAAGGTAGCGATTGTAGCAAGATCGATACTAATGCTAATGTTAA
>JAJRYP010000101.1 GCA_024275695.1 Patescibacteria group bacterium
GCTTCCGTATCAATAACATTTGCGTTTCTGATATAGTCGAGAATTTTTGTTTTTCCATGATCAACATGTCCCATTACGCTAATAATCGGGGGACGAGTTTCCAAATCTTTGGGATCGTCTTCTTTAAGAAGGGCTTGAAGGTCTCCGGCTACGAGATCTTCAAGTGCCGCTTCATCACGCTTTTTCTTTATTTTAAGTCCTAAATCCGAAGCGATAATTGCCGCGGTATCAAAATCGATTTGTTGATTGATATTTGCCAAAATCCCGTTTTTCATAAGCTCACCAATAATTTTCGCGGCATTCACGCCTATTTTTTCAGAAAATTCTTTTACTGAAATAACTGAAGGAATTTCAATGGTTTTCCCTTTTACTTTAGGCTTTTCTTCAACTTCATGCGTTTTCTCTTTTTTATCTTTGGCCCCTTCTTTACCGGCAGTTTGTTTTCTCTGTTTTCTGATGATTTCCTTATCAAGCTCTTTATCGTAGATTTCTTCATATATTTTTACCTGATCAACTTCTTCTTTTGTATTATCTCTAAATTCATCCAATAAAAGTTCCGCAACATCATTTTCAATAGTTCTGGCTTGAGGTTTAATCTCAAAACCAAGCTCATTCATCTTTTCTTTAAGCTCTTTTGAGCTGATTCCGAGTTGCTTCGCGATATCTGCGATTTTTTGCGACATAAAAAAATGGCCTTTTACTTTATAAGCAGGACTTAGTGTAAGTAAAAAGCTGTAAAAAGTAAATGGAAAGTGGATAAACGTTGACAAAAAATGTTAATTTGGTTAATTTACTTCCCTTGTTTAAGTAATTTTATGTTTATGACAGATGATTCTGAAAGGAAATTAAACGGTTCGACTGAAATTTTTCGGATGCAACATGTCGTATATTACGAGGAGGGCTCTGGCAAGCCGACATCAGAAGAGGTGAGAGATTCCAGAAAGCTACTCCTTGATCGTATTCAATTTTTGATTTATGGCGATATTTCAGTAAAACCGGATGAGAAAGCTTGCGTTGATTTTAGAACCAAAGATGATAAATTAGTTCTTATTGATGATCTAAGCGACGGTGATTCGCGAAAATTTAAAGTTACAATAGAGAAAGATGAATTTTGCGCGGAAGATAATGTGATTATAATTTCCGACAATGATTCTTCTCTTGAAACGGAAATGTTGGCAATAACAAATATTGTCCGTGATCAAATTATGCGAGAACTTATAGATACTCGGGAAGGCGCAATTAAGGACGCCCCATCCGTTTTGGAAGGAAATGGCTCTTAATTTACAAGCTTTTTATGTTCTTCCGGAGAAGATAACGATTCAACCTGAGATAATTTATCTGAAAATCTGTCAAAACGTTTTTCTGAATTTTCGTAACTGCTTCTTGCATGATTGATGTGTTTTCCGACAAGAGCAAAATCGGTTCCGAATTTTTCGAAATCACCGCGTAGACGTGAAAGATGCGCCAGGATTTCACCGGCTTGCTTTTCTATCTGAAAGCCTTTGAGTCCAATGAGGATTGTCTGAAGATAGATGAAAAAAGTATTTGGAGAAACAGGAATTACTTTTTTGGCAAAAGCGTATCCACTTAAATTACCATCACTTTTTTGATCTTTAACTATCATTTCGTAATAAACATTTTCAGCCGGAACATACATAAGTGCGAAATCCAGAGTTCCTTCATCGGGAAGAATGTATTTTGTGGCAATTTCGTCGATTCGTTTTTTTACGTCGCTAACGAACGCTCTTTTTGCTTGCTCACGCCGTTTTTCGTCATCTTCCTCAGCCATCTTTTTAAAGTTTTCGAGCGGAAATTTTGAATCTACGGGAATTTTTAGTCCGTCACGGACATGAATCACGGCGTCAACTTTTTCACCGCTTTTAAACGCGTATTGCAGAGTAAATTTGTCTTTCGGGAAAATTTGCCCTAAAAGATCGCTTAGAAATAATTCTCCGAGTCCGCCGCGAAGCTTTGGTGACTTAAGAAGTTCCTGCAAACTTGAGATATCTTTTCCTACGTCATAAATTCGCTTATTGCTTTCTTAGATTTTTGATAATCGTGAATTTACCGTATTTACTACTTTTGCCGCCGTATCAAGTCGTTCTCCGACTGATCTTTGCTGTCTTTCTATTGACTGCGTACTTTCCTTTAATCGTTCGTTTACTTGTGTTGTTACGTTGTTTAATTGTTGAAGAACATTTTGAGTCACACTGTTCAAGTTTTCTGTCATATTTTGATTCAGTGCATCGAGCCTTTGTTGAATATTTCCATTATCACTTTTCTTGTTTTGCAATTGGATGTATATGAATGCCATAAATGCAATCATAACAAGAAATCCGGCTATGATTAGATATTCCATAATTTATAAGTTTTTAGATTGGTTTGAGAATCCATAATAATGGAAAAGGATATATTTTGGGAGTTGATTCTTGAAATTAAATATGTTATAATAATGTAAGGCGTGAAAAAAAGAAAAAGTCTTCAGTTCATTTAAATTCAGTTTCGTGCGGGGAGAAAAGGGATCTTAAAGTAAGGAACCTGTGGTCTTGCATTTATTAATAAAGGACTCGGTACCTTTAAGGTCCCCTTCCTCCCCGAAGAGGAGAAATTACGTTCTGCTTTCACCTTTGGTGATTGCACTGTTGCGTTTCTCTCTTACCTCCCCTTGGTACATTTCTGTTTCCTTCTTCCCCGGAATTTCCTCGGATTTTCTTTGGAACACCGAAGCAGACGTTTTTATTCTTCCGGAGTAAAAGCAAGTGTGCCCGGCTCGGTAAGAGATCGAAATCTTTTGATACCTCTATGTGTCGCTTCATGTTACACATCTTGGTACCAGTTTTAAGATTTCCCCGGAGTTTTACTTCGGCAAGGCGCAATTTGTGGTTTTGAATCTTTGGGGAGTTTTTTTAATACTGCGCTTTATTGCAAATCAACTTGTATTCGCAAAATGAGCAATGAAATCCGGGAGTTGCTTTGAAATTCGATACCTGAATTGAATCCGCGCGCTTTATAACTTCTTCCACTGCTTCTTCAAGCTGTTCATCTGTGCGCATGGTGCTTTGTTTTTCATTGGCTTCAATGAAATAGAGGCTTAATTTAGATACCGGAATTTTGTATACATCACGACAGGCTAGCGCATAAAGGGAAAGCTGCAGATCTTTATTTAAATTTGTGCCTTTTTTAAGTTTTCCTGTTTTATAGTCAATAATTTCGTAAGTTCCGTCTTTGAGTTTATCGATTCTATCAATTCGACCATTTAACGTATATGAACCAATTTTTAAGTTGAAGGGTTTTTCAAGAGCATATGGGACTATCCACGGATTACTGTTTTTTTCATAAAAATCATTTAACATTTCCAGTCCTTTCTTTTTGCGAGTGTTTTCATGGGCCTTATTCTCGTAACCGTAAGGAATCCAGTTTTTTTTATACAACGCATCCATTAGATCAACGGAAACATTTTCCCCGTTTTTTAAGTGTTGATAGAAATCATTAAGAGTGTTGTGAACGGAAGTGCCGAAATTTGCCGTGTGTGCTTGCGGCGAAGGAATCCCAAACAAATAACGAAATTGATATTTTAACGGACATGTTTTAAAAGTATCAAGTTGGCTGTAACTAAGCCTTCTTATGTTTTGTCTTGGGGCTTCCGGCTGTTTTGCCTCCGATTGTTTTTCATCAAAATCGATTGTTTGCTTGTCATTTGCATGATCGACCAATGTGACATTTTCATTGTCTTTAATTTCTTCAACAAACACAGATGGTTTCCATTTTTTATTTCCCTCATATTTTTCACTGTAAGAAATAAAGAGTCTTTTTTTTGCTCTTGTGCAGGCCACATAAAATAATCTGCGCTCTTCCCGCCTATGCATGTCTTTGCTTGGAACATCATCTTCAATGAGTTCTTGCGGAATTTCAATCGGATCTTTTCTATTTCTTCCGGGGAATCGATGCATCACGGCCGAAGGTATAAATACAACCGGAAATTCAAGGCCTTTTGCAGCATGAACTGTTAAAATTTGTACGGCATCTTCACCTGTTTCACTTAAAGTCGAATCAAGTGTCGCGCCGGCTTCTTCAAGCAGTTTGAGGTAATCCAGAAAAGCGAAAACGCTGCTATTTGTCTGTTCCGCTTCAAAATTCTTAACAAGCTGCAAGAATTCCGAAATATTTACAATTTTCAAGTCATTTTCGGAGTTATCATTTTCCTGTAAATGATGAAAATATTTGGATTTTGTTAAGAATTTTATTAAAACTTCGGAAACAGAATGATTTTTGGAATATGAAATCAGGCCATCAAGAAGATTAAGGATTTTTGATATCGAATCTTGAACCGCGTCTATTCCGTCTAAAATGGGCTGATTTTGGCTTTTATAGAGAATTTTAAATAGAGGATCATGTTCTTTTTTGGCCTCATGAAGAAATTCTACAATTGATTGCATCGGTATATTGAGCATTTTATAAGAAAGAATTCGAACAAGAGCAATGTCGTTTCTGGGATTGGCCACAAAATGTAAAAGAGCGGCTAAGTCTTTTATTTCAGGCAGAGATAAAAGCGATTCCCGATTTCGAACTTGATAGGGGATGTCACGTGATTTTAATTCCTCAATAAACGGTTTGGCAAGTTTATGAGTTCGAACAAGGATCGCCAAATCTTTGAATGAAAGATCTTTGCTTTTTAGCTGTTCCATAATCGTATCACCAATAAACTTCGCTTCGTAAACATAATTTTCAAAATTGTGCACTTGAACATTTTCAGCTTTATCGAACTGACTAATTAGTTTCTTGTCAATTTGATTTGTGTGTTCCAAACGATCCGGGTTGTTGTTTTGTATAAGGGAATAAGCCGTATCAAGTATATTTGGAGTTGAACGATAGTTGTTTTTCAGGATTATTTTCACGCAATCATTGAAATTTTTCTCAAAATGCAGAATATTACTCATGGAAGCACCTCTCCATCGATAAATACTTTGATCGTCGTCACCCACAACAGTGATATTTCTATGCTTCTTTGCCAACATGTTTACAAGTTTGATTTGTGTGAAATTGGTATCCTGAAATTCATCAACAAGAATATATTTGAAGCGATCTTGATATTTTTTGAGGATTGCCGGCCTTTTCTCGAACAATCGTAGAACCAGATAATGTAAATCGTTAAAATCGAGTGCGTTTTCTTTGACTAAAAGTTCCTGATATTTTTTGTACATTTTCGCGATCTCCGGAATTTGTTTCCGATCTTGATTTCTTTCTGCGTATAAAATGTAATTTTCAGGCGAAATATCTTCGTCTTTAAGTCTTGAAAAATGTGTTGCTATAGCGGAAATAAAGCTGTTTGGGTTGCCGAGTGGCCTGTAATAATCGAGCTCAAAATCAAAAAGATGTTTTTTGATAAATATCCATTGATCAAGTTGTGTAAGAATTTTATAAGATGTGTCGAGTCCTATTTCCAGTCCGTTTTCACGTAAAATCTTATCGCATAAACCGTGAAACGTGTGGATTGCTATTTCCTCATATGAATAGGGAAGTGCCGTATCAATTCTTTCAATTATCTCCTCGGTTGCCTTTTCTGTGAAGGTAAGCCCCAAAATTGAATCAAAAGAAACATGTTTATCTTCCAATAAATAAAGAATTCTTGAAGTTATAACATGAGTTTTTCCTGTTCCGGCACCGGCAATAATTAAAAGCGGTCCTTTGTCGTGCGTTACTGCTTTCCTTTGTTCCGGATTTAGCTTTGAGAGGTCTACTGGCATTGTTTTTTCAAATATATGTAAACTTACTGTATTCATTATTTTGGCAAATTGCAAAAAAATGGCTTATTAAAGTTGAAAAAGATCGCTAATTGTGTTATAATTTAATGAAATAAAAATAAAAATATGAGTTTCGAAAATGTATATAAAGCAGTGGAGAAAGGAATCGAAATACTTGCGAAATGGTTGGATGAAGCCGCTAAAGAAAAGGCCGAGACTGTTAGAGAAGGGAAGAGAGCTGTTGTTAAAGCGCGTATGCGCAGAAAACTCTCAATGCTTGAGAGAGAGTTTAGACGTACAAAGTTTAATTACGGTAGTGAATCAAGCAAACAAATTTTGGCTGCAAATCTCGGCATGAATGTTGATAAGCCGGTTTCAGACGTGGATTTGAATAGAAGAATCAGGCTTATTTCATTAAAAAGTCTTTTAGCCAGGGATGTTCAAGTGCCGGGGACTTTAATTGGTGCATTTGCGCAAAAAGTAGAAAAAATTGATGGAAAAAACACAATGAAACAAATGGAATACGCAGGACTTTTGACTCTAAAAGAAGGGGATACCTTATTTTTTGATTTAACAAGAAACTGGGGAGTTTATAAGAATGTTGGTTTGCATAAATTTTTTGAATACAGGCCTGATATATTCCAGGTATATGTTAGAAATATTTATCGGGGCGGATCCGGTTTGGCGCAAAGAGATTCAAAAAATGGAAAATTTTATTATGTACGTCCGGATGGTTCGAAAGGTGCTTATGCGGCGATTTTTAAATGTTATGTTGAAATTGTTAAAACAATGACTCCAAAGGATCAACTCGCGGCATCCAAAGAAATGGTTGCCGCAACCAAGAAGAAAAAAGAGCGGAAACGTTTAAGACAAACCGCGACAGAAGCTCCGGAAGCTTACAGAGCAACTCCGGAAAAACAAAAAGAGTTTGAACAAAGGTTAAAAGAAATTATGGAAATCAATGATCGCGCACAACTAATTGCGCTTGCAAAAAAATATAGAGAAAGTGCAAGCGATTCCGAGCCTATTGTTGTGTATCCGAATAAATATACCGCATACGGAGAACCTTTGAAGGCCATAAGAAACACTCTTTTGGTTTATGCATGTTTTGAACAAAGCATAAGAATTTTAAATGAACGCAATGGTACTAATTTTAAGGTATATGTGATGAGTGCGCTTAGAACGATTGCAAAACAAAAAGAACTGAGAAAAAAAACGGAAGATGTATATATAAAAGCAGTAACAACTGAATATAAGAAAAAATATATCAAGAAAGGAATGGATGAAACAGCTATTAAAAAAGAATTAGCTAAAGCGGAGGTTCAAAAAGCAATCAAAAAGGAGGCTGTAAGAAGAGCGAAATACATTGCCGCAAAAGCTACAAAATCTCATCATTTAACAGGCGGAGCATTGGATATATCCGTAACTGAAGAATATTGGGTGACAATCAAAGGAAAGAGAATAAAAAGAAGAAGAAATCTAACAAATTATACTTTTAAGATAGACTATAAAAGAAACCAAACTCCGGGCCTTTTCAAAAAAGCTATTTTGGGTGATAAAACCGCATATGCTCAGTTAAATAAACATAATAAGAGATCAGTCAGGGCGGCCATTTATTTGTATGAAAAAACCGGCATGAGAGATATTTATACTTCATCAACGGAAATTTCAAGTGAACTTTGGCATAAAAATATTGGAAAAGGAGTTTACAGAGCTCCCGAACTTGTTACGAAAAGAGGTCAAAGAAGAACTCCGCATCGTCCGGAACTTGAAGAAAAGGTCCCCGAGGAATGGCCGCCATCTTTACTTGCCAAATCAATCGATATTCCGAGTTATCGTTTATATTGCACTTTAATTAGGCCTAAACAAAAACCGAAAGCAGGGCAAAAAGTTGTTATCATGCCTTTGTTTACAGGTAAATTTAGATCAAATCAATATACAAGCTTTAGGGAAAAACGAGGAATGATGAAACCACCGGCACATATTGCGGAATTAGTGGCGAAAAAATATTTACTCGATAAAGATAAAAAGGAGATATTGGCATGGCAAAAGGAAATGGCTAGAAAAGGGACATATATAGTGATAGCTTATTTATCGGAGATTCATACGGATAAAAAGAATTCCGGAAGTATGTGGTATCACGATTTCCAACGTAGATATTTGGGACGAAACAAAAGTGAAAAACGGTCGGTAGTTTACAAGCGAGTTGCTGCGATATTTAGCACTATCAGGGATAATGTCGCACGGGAGGTCGGGAAAGAGCCTGAAAACGGATTATTCATTCTTGGAACCAGTATGGGCGGGCTACCGATTAAAAGAATTACAGATTATATCAGACAAGGAAAGCTTGATCTTAAACTGGATGGAATCTTCTCGTCGGACAGTACTTATTGGCTTGTATATAATACTTGCAAGCTTGTTAAAGAGAGAGGAATTCCATGGCTTGTAAGCTATAGAAGAGGAACAAGTACCGAAAAACAAGCTAAAGTAGTTATTAGATACTTTAAGCTTAAAAAACGTAAATATCCAAACGGACACGGATGGATATATGTTAATTCGAAGTATCCGCATGTTATTGTCCGTGAAACCACCGCTTCTAGCGTAACTCACGGAAGACATCCGAGTTATTTCCTCCCGGAAGCATGGGAAAATACGACAAATAATCGTACTTAGACTATTTCTTTTCTTTTTCTTCTTTGTCCGAATCGGCTTTTTCTAAAGCATCGGTATCTTCCTTCTTCTCCGTTTTTGCAGTTAAAGCTTTAATACTAAGTCCGATACGATGTTCCTTTGGATCTACGGTAATAATCTTTGCTTTAACCTTTTCTCCTATCTTTAATACCGCACCGGCATCTTCAACAGGTTCATCGGTAATTTCAGACAGGTGGATCAGTCCGTTAATTTCATCGTTTAGCTTCATAAAAGCACCGAATTGAGTAATTTTATTAATTTCTCCTTCAACCGTTTTGCCTACCTTAAATGTTTTTGCCGCTTCTACCCAAGGATCCGGAACAAGTCGTTTCATACTTAACGAAATTTTTTCACCTTCCATGCCAATAACAAGAACTTCAACTTCATCATTGATTTTTCCATACTCGGAAGGATCTTTCACGTGTCCCCAAGCGATTTCCGAAATATGCACGAGTCCTTCAAGGCCATCAAAAGCAACGAAAATACCGAACTTCACAATTCCGCTAATTTTTCCTTTAACTTTTTGTCCTACCTTAAGTTTTCCAAGCGCTGTTTTTCTTTGTTCATGCATCGCGGCCTTTTCGGATAAGATCAATTTTCCATTTTCATGATCAACATTAATAACCTTTACGTTGAATGTTTGACCGATTAATTCCTGTAACCGTTTTAAAATAAGATTTGAATCGGCACCGTTTACACGTGGATAGTGCATTGGAGCAAGTTGTGAAACGGGAATAAATCCTTTAATACCATCGACCTCCAGAAGAAGCCCACCTTTATTGGCTTCGTTAGCCGTAGCCTGAATAACTTCATCGTTTTCATGTGCTTCAACAAATTTACGCCAGCTTTTTTCTTGGCTGGCCTTTCTTAGAGAAAGCACGACAAGTCCGTCGGCATTTTCCGGATCAATAATATATGCTGAAATTTTATCTCCAACTTTGAGCTCATCGGCTGTTCCTCCACTATCATGTACTTCTTTTCCCGC
Source organism: Patescibacteria group bacterium (assembly GCA_024275695.1). Classification (GTDB taxonomy): domain Bacteria; phylum Patescibacteriota; class Gracilibacteria; order UBA1369; family PNNO01; genus JAJRYP01. The sequence continues at coordinate 9,418 of JAJRYP010000101.1, forward strand.
AATAATTCCGGTATGAATACCGCCCAGATCCACAAGAATTTTGTTTTTTGCGATATCGGTAATGATTCCTTCAATCATTGTTCCGGGCTGAGGATAAACAATAGATGGTGAATCTTGCAGA
>JAJRYP010000008.1 GCA_024275695.1 Patescibacteria group bacterium
AAATATTTCCAGAAAAGTTTTCATAATTTAAATTTATTTAAGAATAATATTTTGCGCCCAGTTTATTAGCCCAAGTACAATACCGGCAAGCAAATAACTGCCAAGTCCCGTAAACATTAAAGTAACGTTCTGAAATGCCATCGTATTAATAACCCATTGAGTAAGAAATAAAACTATAGCGTTAATTACTATCAAAAACAGTCCTGCCGTCAAAACAACAAACGGAAGCGAAAAAATCTTCATAAGCGGCTTAATAAAAGCATTTATAAGTCCTATAATAATACCACCGATAACGAACAATTTAAGCCCGCCCGTTCCCGTTACTTCATCGAGAAATTCAACTATCACATAAAGTGTAAGAGCGTTGACGGCTATACCTATTAATATGCGTTTAAGCATGTACAATTAAGATTTAATAAATAGTCGAATGAAAGTATAGGGAAAATGGGGAAAAATTTCCAGTAGTTTTATAAATTATTTCTCTCTCCTCACCCCAAGCACAACCTTATGTCCGTCAACTTCAACTGTTTCTTCCAGCTCCCATGTAAATTCACTTCCTTGTTGCAATTCTATTCCAAGTGTCTCGCGTTTAATATAATCGGCAAAATCAGTTACAGCTTGTTCGACATCTCCTTCTGTTTTCACCTGAAGATATATACGTTCAAACACTTCAAATCCGGCTTTCTTACGCATTTCCTGGATATATCTAATGATTTCGCGAGCATATCCTTCCGATTTTAACTCCGGTGTTATTGTCGTATCCAGAATAACAACAAATCCGGCTTCGCCTTGGACATCATATCCTTCTTTTCCTTCAAATCCGACCTCGAATTCGTCTTTTTCCAAAATTACGTCACCAACTTTCAACCGTCCATCTTCAAGTTCTTCAAAATCACCGGATTTTACCGCTTGAATGATTTTCTGAACATCCTTGCCGTGTTTCGGACCCAGTTTTCGAGCATCGGGTCTCACAACCTTGGTAACAACATCTCCAACTTCGGTTAACACATTAAGCTCTTTAACATTAAGTTCTTCGGTAATCACATCTTTAGACGTTTCAATTATCGCATGATCAACACTATCCGGCAGACCTATTTGAACCTTTGCGAGCGGCTGACGAACTTTCACACCACTTTTCGCCCTTACACTATGCCCAAGATTCACAATTTTTCTAACAACAGCCATTTCTTCATTAAGCGACTTATCAATTTTCTTTTTATTCGACACCGGCCAATCACATAAATGAACAGATTCTTCACACGTTTTGCATGATTTAGTTAAATTTCCGTAAATTTCATCCGCGGTGAACGGCATAAAAGGAGCAATCAATTTTGAGAATTCCTTTAATACAATATAGAGAGTCTGATAGGCTTCGTTTTTGTCATTATCGTTTTCGGATTTCCAAAATCTTCGACGACTTCTTCGTATATACCAATTCGATAAATTATCAACAAATTCGATCATTGGGCGAGTTCCCTTTGTAAGATTATATGCATCAAGTTCTTTTGTAGATTCATCAATTAATTGGTGAATCTCGGATATAATCCATTGATCCAATTTATGTTTCGGTTTAAAGTCTCCATTAATTTTGCCGGGATGCCATTTGTCGATATTCGCGTAAGTCACAAAAAAACTGTAAGTGTTCCATAGAGTTAATAAGAATTTCTTGATCATCTCATCTACATGCGCTTCCGAAAAACGAACATCTTCCGCAAGCGGGGCGGTCGACGAATACAGAAAGAACCTCACGGCATCAACACCGCGAGTATCAAAAAGCATATTTGGATCAGGATAATTTTTCTTTCGTTTCGATAATTTTTCTCCATCGGCGGCAAGAAGAATTCCGTTAACAATCACGTTTTCAAATGCCGGCGAATCAAACAGTATAGTTGAAATTACATGCAATGTATAAAACCATCCGCGAGTTTGATCGAGTCCTTCCGCAATAAACTGGGCGGGGAAATTCTTTTCAAACTCCTCTTTGTTTTCAAAAGGATAGTGAAGCTGTGCGTAGGGCATAGATCCGCTTTCAAACCAGCAATCGAGTACTTCCGGAATTCGTTTCATTTTCCCGTCACATTTTTCACATTTAAGCTCCACATCATCAATATATGGCTTATGTAAATCCAAATCACCATGACGTTCCGGAATTTCGCCTCCGGACTTTTCTTTAAGCTCATCGACAGATCCAATACAAGTTTTATGAT
>JAJRYP010000102.1 GCA_024275695.1 Patescibacteria group bacterium
GTTTAAAAGGAATTGATCCGTTTTTATCATATTTGGAAACAGACGACACGATTGAAGAAAGAATTGAGATTCGTGAAGGGGCGGATGCGATGCGTGAAGAGTATTTAAAAATTCCGGGACTCTGCAAAGATGAATGTTTGCCTCTTGGAAATGTTCAGAATATGCTCGATATAACAGGTTATTCGATTGATTGTCCGGAAGAGCGAAATTTTATCAGGCAAAGAATGCGAAAGGGGATTTATGTAAGAATGATGAATACTCCAAATGAAACTACCGAAGAGCTGGCTAAGCGTGATTCGTTTGAAAAGCGAACTTTAAAGATAAAAGATCGTTTGCCGATGATGAAGAACTTTTTGGTTATTTGTGAGGACCAATCTACTTTATTCTTGTGCGACCAAGAAAATCCGAAAACGGTTTTAATTAAAGATCCGGATTTATTGGAGCTTCAAAGACATCAATTCGAGTATCTTTGGAAAAAATATTCGTAAGAAATTATCACTTGGGTGATAAAATTTTTCTCGCGTTTTCGGCTTAAGAAAGCGAAATGCTGTGTTGGTTTTGTTGAAACTTGAAATGTTTCAAAATTTTTATAGTATGGTTAGTGTATGAACAAAACTTGCACACAATGCGGATCAGTTTTTACTCAAGATGCGGATGAGCTCAAATTATATGAAAAGTTTCAGGTACCGCCTGAAGAGCTTTGTTTTAAATGTTCGCAAATGGGGCGACTTGCATTTAGAAATGAACGTGTTCTTTATAATCGAAAATGTGATTTCACTGGTGAGCAAATCGTTTCGATTTATTCTCCCGATAAACCTTATAAAATTTATTCAGCCAAGGCCTGGCATGGAGATTCTTGGGATGGAATGGATTTTGGTCGTGATTTTGATTTTAACCGGCCTTTTTTTGAACAATTTAAAGAATTGCAGGCGGAAATTCCGCGTCTTGCTCTGATAAATATGAAGCATGAAAACAGTGAATATTGCAACATGACAGTCGGAAACAAGAATTGTTATTTGGTTTTTGGAGGAGATATGAATGAGGATGTTCAATATGGAACTTTATGTATGCACAACCGTGATTCTCTCGATATAGATGTCAGTAACAGGAATGAACTTTGCTATTTTATGAATGATTCTCATGATTGTTACGGATGCCAATATACTTTTGATTCAAAGAACTGTACGAATTGTTATTTTATTAGTGATTGTGTCGGATGCGAGGAATGTATTTTGTGTACTAATTTGGTGAAAAAGAAATATTGCATTGGGAACAAACAGTTATCAAAAGAAGATTACTTTGCCCGGAAAAAGGAAATGTTGACGGGAAGTCGGAAAAGAATGAACGAAATTTTTGAAATATTTTTGAAACTTCGAGCGAATCGAAAAGTTAAGAATTATCATGGGATGAACACTGAAAATTGTACTGGCGATTATATTCAAAATTCTAAAAATTGTATTAATTCCTATAATATTGATAACAGTGAAGATCTTAGAAATGTTTTGTTCGGAGTTGAGACAAAAGATTTGTTTAATTGCACGTATATCGGGCATAAAAGTGAGGTTAATTATAATATGATGGCCACTTTTACAGCTTCTCACTCAAAGTTTAGTTA
>JAJRYP010000103.1 GCA_024275695.1 Patescibacteria group bacterium
CATTGATTGGTACGACGATCACTACAAGAATGTGGAACGGGAATTTGTCGTGTTCCGTCGCCGTTATCCTCCTCCCGATGCCATCTTTCAAGCCTCACTATTTTCTAACCCCTTAAAAAAGGGTGAATGATCAGAAATGTCGACTTGATTATACATCGCAACTTTTTGATATTGTGCGGCTGGATCATGCGAAAGGATTTTTTTCTTATGGCTCAATGCATACAACCAATCCAAAACTCGATACCATTGAAAAAGGACCCGGTGTTAAAATGCTTAAAAAAATTATCACTTACAGTCGCAAAATTGGTCTTGAACTGTTTGCAGAAGATTCCGGTGATAGACTAAAAAAACTTCGCAATGTACTCCGTTCATTCAATGTCCCGGGTATTCAAATCCTCCGATTTGCATACAATGACAAAAGAAAAAAAATCACAAAAAGATATGCAAATATGTCTAAATATTCAACAGGCACATTCGCTCAAAGCACAACGCACGACACAGAAACCTTACTTGGATATCTTAATATTTTATCCCTCGCTGAAAAAAAACTTCTAAGCAAACACTGCAATGTTAAATTTGACGCTGATAACAAAATATTTGCCATACGACTTCGTGACGCACTAATCCGTTCTCCCGCACAAACTGTTATTATCCCGATTCAAGACTGGCTTTTAACAACTAATCGAATTAATATTCCGGGAACGGAAAAAATGGTTAAGGACACAAATTGGCAATATCGTGTTTCTGTTTCGATTGAAAATTTACCGTCCGTAAGACACGCAACGGAGCGAAGTGTCCCTATCAAATAATGCGGACTGGGATTAGGAGTTTTTTATTGATTCCATATAATTTTCAACTGCTTCTTCCGAAGAAAGCCAATTTCTTCCCTCTTTAAAAGCCTCCAATTTGCCTTGTGTAGCTAATTTTCTTAAATATGTATGAGAGTACGAAGACTTTTTACTTAATTCTTTAAGGCTAATGTATTGTTTGTTTTTTGATTTACTTGGTTTTAATATTTTCAAATAAATATTCAAACTACGAATAACTGCTTGTGCGATAAATTCACAAATAGGCTTGTATTCTTCCTTATCAGCTAATTGTAACACCCTGTAGTACCTTTTCCTGTCATTCTTTAAAATAATCCCAAGTGGATACCCTGCCCCTAAAATTAACACATTCATTATCAATCGTGCAGTTCGTCCATTACCATCCCAAAATGGATGAATATTAACAAATCTATGATGAAAAAGCGCTGCTATTTCAATTATATGATGTTTTCTTTTGTTTTTATTGAGCCAATTTAGCAACTCCCTCATCTTAATCGGCACTTCAAGGTGGCTGGGAGGTTTGTGATCTGATCCAGAGATATAAACATCTCCGTCTCTATATCTTCCTGCAATATTTTTTTGTGAATCTTGCACAACAAGATGGTGCAGTTCCTTTATCAAATGCTCAGAAATCGTATTTTTTTTATCTTTATCAATGAGTTCATAAAGAAAATCTAAAGCCTCTTTATGATTTTTTGCTTCCAAGTGATCTTTTAAAGGTTTTTCTTTGATAGTCAATCCTTCCTTAATTACCCAAAATGTTTCTTTTAGAGTTAATACATTCCCTTCAATAGCATTTGAATTATAGGTCATTTCAATTTGAAACTGCTCTCTAATTTTATTCAATATAGCGCTAGGAATTGGTCTGAGCGAATCTAACGTCTTCAACTTCGCTTCAAGTGTTTTGATTGTGTTTTGTGATAAATACATTTGCGTCTGGGTACGTTACACGTATTATTAGTCTATCGTACCCTTGTAGAAGAATCAAGATTAAATAGCAGATTAAATAGCAATTCCCGAATTTAAAACCCTCTACTCTCTCCTCACTCAAAGCTCATACAAGTCGTTTTTTCGTGGAGCTCCTTAGTAACGCTATGCGGACTGGGATTGTTATTTATTATTAACCAATGCAAATTGACGTTCTCTTGTTTTGTGTTAATATTTTTATGCTCTGACAGCAATTTTAATTAACCAGAAATATGCCTGAAATTATTTCTGAAATCCCGTTTGATACTGAGAAACATGATGTGATCATATCGCAGGGTTTTAATGGACCTTTTAGCCACAACATAATAGATGACCTTGATTTGAGATATTGTCTTGATTTTGCTCTACCAATTGAGACAGAAATTCGCGCTGCAAGGGACGGTATAGCACTTGTTTATAGAGGTAATGGTGATTGTTATCGAGGATTGGATCCAGAAAAAGGACGAAGTATTTCTCCGACATCATTTATAAAGCTTAAACATGAAGATTTGAAAGATGGTGTAAGAACCATAGCTTGATAAGCTTAAAGAAAAGCAAATACGTCTCCTAGATGCTTACCTTGAACAAGACATCACTAACGAAGAATACACTACCACCAAGAAACAACTCTTAGATCGAAAAATAGAAATCAAAGAAAATTTAAAGGAAAAAGGCGGAAGAGGACTTCATTGGCTCGAACTCTTTCGCGAATGGATTATTTCAGCTCACCAAGCCATCAGCGTAGCTGACTGCGAAAATTTAGAAGAGAAGCGAAGCTTCTTGCAAAAAATCGGCTCGAACTTCCGGCTCACGGGGCAAAAGGTGGCTTGCCAACTGCAAAAAACCGTGGTCTGCGGCAGCCAAATTCCAGGGATTTTCCGAATGGAGCGGGTAACGGGAATTGAACCCGTCTCTGCTGATTGGCAACCAGCCGTAATAGCCACTATACTATACCCGCGCAAGCGAATTGTTTTTTTAATCTTCTATAAATTTAGGTCTTTTATCCGTTAAAGCGTTCAAATATGCTCGCCATTTGTTAACGTGACGCATAAATCTGTGTTTCTTATTCCACAATGCTCGACTTCTTTTTCCTAAAATAAGCATATACCAAAACTCTACGAACATCACAAGAGAAATCCACATTCCCCAGACCATCAATACCCACATTTCAATATAAATCCATAGAAAACGAAAAACAAATAATCGTGAGATTTCCCGCTGATATGGAGCTTTATATTGAAGCTCGGTTTTGTTGCTGCTTTCCATAATGTATCTTAACTAAGGATATAAAAAGTTTGTACTGTTTTTCTATTTCTTAGGAGGCATCGGATTGCCGCTTCCTCCGGGTCTTGGCAACAATGCCTTCATGGATAAATTATATCGTCCCATATCGTCAATTTCCATAAGTTTTACTTTCACTTTATCACCCAGTTTTACTACATCTTCAACTTTATTCACTCTTTCATGAGATAATTGCGATATGTTAACAAGTCCGTCTTTTCCCGGAACAAATTCCACAAATGCTCCGAAATCCATAATTCGAACAACTGTGCCTTCAAATACATCCCCGATCTCCGGTTCGTATGTGATGGCTTTTACTCTACCCATAGCGCACTCACCACTTGCTTGATCGGGAGCCGTAATCATAATAAGACCATCATCGTCGATGTCCATCTGAACATTACATTCTCCTGTAATTTTTTGAATAGTTTCGCCACCTTTTCCGATAACATCGCGAATTTTATCCGGATCGATTTTGATTGAAGTAATCATTGGAGCAAATTTGGACATTTCTTTTCGCGGCTCCGGAATTGTCTCAATCATCTTTTTCATTATAATTTCACGAGCTTCCCTGGCACGCCCCAATGCTTCTCTCAACAGATCAACGGAAAGACCTTCAATTTTAATATCCATTTGCAGAGCTGTAATTCCATCTTCGGTTCCGGCTACTTTAAAATCCATGTCTCCGGCAAAATCTTCCGGCCCTTGAATATCGCTTAAAATTTTGTACCCGCCTTTTCCATCTGTAATTAAACCCATCGCAATAGCGGAAACGTGTTTTTTAATTGGGACTCCGGCTGCCATCAAAGAAAGACTGGACCCGCATACGGAAGCCATTGAGCTTGATCCGTTACATGTAACTATTTCAGAAACAAGCAGCATTGTGTAAGGAAAGTCTTCGTGTTTCGGCAGAACAGGAAGAAGTGCCCTTTCTGCAAGCGCTCCATGGCCGATTTCACGTCGTCCCGGACCTCTTCTTGGACGAACTTCACCTACCGCATATGGAGGGAAATTGTAAAAGTGCATATATCTTTGCGTTTTATCTTCAGCCATTGTATCTACAATCATTGCATCCCCGGGTGAACCTAAAGTTGTAACTGTTAATGCCTGAGTTTCTCCACGTTGGAAAAGCGCGGAACCATGTGTTCGAGGAAGCAGATCAATTTTACATTCAAGCGGCCTTACTTCATCGATTTTCCTTCCGTCAATACGTTTTTCATGCTTGAGAATATTATATCGCATTCTTTTCTCGGCCATATCATAAAGAACCTCTTTGAGATCGGATTCCTTATATGTTTCATCTTCGATTTGAGAAGCGAAATATTCCAACATTTTTTTCGTCAAGGCTTCTTTCTTATCACGTACCTCGGCTTTAGTTTTACCGGTGATTTCATCCAGCATCTCATCCGTAACAAAATCTTTCACGGCTTCTCTGATGTCTTCCGGAACGGTTACAACATCATACGGCAGATCTTCTTTGCGATGAACAGCCGCGAATTCTTCCTGAAGGATACAAATTTTCTTGATTGTTTGATGAGCAAGATCCAAAGCTTGAATCATTGTTTCTTCATCAACTTCCTTTGCTCCGGCCTCAACCATTGTTATTGCGTCTTTTGTTCCGGCAACGGTTAGGTCAAGCGTTCCGTTTTCAAGCTGTTCAATAGTCGGATTTACAATCAGCTCGTGTTTTCCGTCTTCCGTTTTAATACGTCCGATTTTAATACCCGCCACAGGCCCCTGAAACGGCATTCCGGAAATTGTTAAAGCCGCGGATGCCGCAGTAATTGCAAGCGGCCCCATATCAATTTCAAGATCTGTTGATAGAACGGTACAAATTACCTGAACTTCGTTTGTCATTCCTTTCGGAAATAATGGACGAAGAGGTCGATCAATAAGACGGCTAATTAGAACAGCCGTTTCGGAAGGTCTTCCTTCACGTTTAATAAATCTGCTTCCTTTAATTTTTCCCGCCGCATAAAAACGTTCTTCGTAATCACACATTAGAGGAAAAAAGTCCGCTCCTTCACGTCCTTTCGGGCTCATTGTCGCAGTTGCAAGAATTTTTGTATCGCCGAGACCGACAACAACGGATCCGCTTGCTTGAAGCGCAATTTCGCCTGTTTCAAATGTAAGAGGTCGACCCGCGAGGTCATGAGTGAAATCTTTAGATTCCATAGAAAATTTGGTTAATTATTGCCTCTATGGAAACTTTGTCGGCCCAAGTAACAAGTTTCAACAAAATAACTACCGAGAGTATTTTACTGAAACCTGCAACTTAAGCATCTTAGAATCCACAGAGAATATTATAGTTATTTACGAATTTTCAGACTTTTAAGAACTTCTTCGTAATTATCTTTATTATTAAGTCTCAAATAGTTTAAAAGTTTTCTTATCTTTCCAACCATCATAAGGAGTCCTCTTCGAGAATGATTATCTTTAGGATGATCTTTCAGATGCCCCTGTACTTCCTGAATTCTTTCAGTAAGAATGGCTATTTGCACTTTTGCCGATCCGGTATCTTTCGGATGTTGTGCGTGTTTTGAAATAATTTTCTTTTTATCGCTACGTTTCATTTAGAGTCGTTAATAATAGGAGTCCTATCCCCTTGAAGTCTATTGGCTCCTAAAGAGACAGGCTTAAATAGTATTTACCAAACGAAATTTACCAGATAATTTATCATTTGGCAAGGGTTAATGATATAATGATATCAATCTAACTTCTACTGCGACTTGTTTAAATTATTCAAACGAAAAAAGAACAAACAGAAAAACATCTTTTGGCTTGGACTTATTAGCTATTTCACAGACTTTTCGAGCGAGATGCTTATGCCGATTCTTCCAATTTTCTTCCAGGACGTACTTGGCATAAACAAGGCGTTTATCGGTCTTATTGAAGGAGCGGCCGAAAGTTTTTCCAGCTTTATGAAAGTAATTTCGGGCTATATCTCAGACAAAATTAAAAAGAGGAAAATTTTCATAATAATCGGATATGCCATACCGGCTTTTATTAAGCCTGTTTATATTTTTGCTTCAACATGGTGGCATATTTTTATATTACGCTTTATTGAACGAAGTGGAAAAGGCATGCGCGATCCTCCGCGCGACGCCTTGATAGCGGCTTCGGCGAGCGGGAAACGTTACGGCGGCGCTTTTGGATTTCATCGTATGATGGATACTCTTGGAGCTGTTACCGGCGTAATTGCCCTTGCAATAATCCTTCATTTTTTCCCGGACACTTTAAAGCCACTTTTCCTAATTGCTTTTATTCCCGGAATTATTTCATTCACTCTTGCGTGCACAAAAGTTGAAGAAGACAAGAAAATAAAAAAAAGCAAAAAGGAAATTAATTTAAGAGCAATCACGCACATGCCACCGGCGTACAAATTCTTCCTTATTCCGACATTCATTTTTGCAATCGGAAACATGAGTTATGCCTTCTTCATTCTTAGAGCCGAGAACCTCGGTCTGAATCTCATTTATATCCCTCTTGTATATCTTGTTTACACAATGACTTACGCGGCTACGGCCCTGCCTGCCGGAAATCTCGCCGACAAAATTGGTCGTATCACAACTCTTATTTTGGGGAATGTTTTCTTTTTAGTTGCGTGTGTACTGTTCGCGATACCGCTTCCCGCATCCATCTCGTGGATTGTCTTTGTTCTTTACGGTCTTTTTTATGCTTTCAATGTTGGTGTTGCAAAAGCTTATATCAGCAATACTGTCCCACGTGAGCACACGGCAACGGCTATTGGTATACACAATTTTATAATGGGAATATGCGCACTGCCCGCCAGTCTGATCGTAGGCTCTCTCTGGAACTGGCTGGATGCCACGATTGCATTTGGATATAGCGCGACATTAACAATCGTTTCGATAATCTTTTATATCGCAATGCTATTCCGTTTTAAAGACCGGGTAAGCTAAAGAACGGAGTAACCGAATTTGGCAAAATTCCCCATGAAACGTTCGGCCCCAACTTGTTTACGAATTCAAGCTGGATAACTTCGGGGTTATTTCGTAGAGAATCACCCTTTAATCTGATTGCTTCCGCCTCCGCTTCCGCTTCTATAATCTTCTTTTCTTTCAACTGAGTCGCCTGCTCTTTCTGGTATTCGGCCGTTTTAATTCTTTGACGAGCCACCTCTTTTTCTTCAATTGCCTTCGCGAATTCCGTAGAATAAGTTACATTTCTAAGTACCACCTCTTCCAAAATAATATTGTGGTTTTCGTAAGCGTTTGTTAGTTCTTTCGACATTTCCGCCACAATATCGGTACGTTTTTCGGAAACAAGATCCAAAGCGTTATAGCGCGCAATTACAAGCCGCATTACTTCACGCGCTCTTGGACGAATAATCTTTGTATAGTAATCATTTTCGGTCCCAAGTTCACGTTTTATATTGTCTGCTTCCGATTTATCAATATGAAAAAGAATAGTGGCATCAACCCATATAACTTGTCCGTCCTTGGAACGACTTTCAATACTGTCGTCACTATGTATTGCGCCTTCTCCGGGCGCGATGCTCATTGTGTATTCCTGCGTTCGCGCGTCCATAATCGTAGCTTGTTGCCAGAAAGGGATTTTTAAATGAAGACCTTCGTCGAGTTCATCTTCAAGCACTCCTCGTCCTTGATCAAAAATAACGCCGACATGCCCGGCCGGAACCGCAACAAATCCGTCCATAATAATAAGCACTATGAAAAGAATGATGATTGCAGGAATAAAAACCTTCCATTTACCGTTTGCAAGTTTTTGTTTTAGCTCAACAACTGTTGCCATAATTTAATTTGTTAATTAAAAATGGGAACCTTTAGCTCCTAAAGGTTCCCGGATATTATATTTACGCAAGCACTTTGTCGATATGCTCTTTTAAAACTTCCTTACTTTGAAATCCCATCATTTTATCAACTTCCTCTCCATCCTTAAAAAGAATGATGGTTGGAATACTTTGAACACCGAATTTCCCGGCTGTTTCAGGATTTTCATCCACATCGAGTTTCCCGATTTTGACTTTTCCTTCATATTCTCCGGCAAGCTCTTCGATAACCGGCGCAAGCATTTTACATGGTCCGCACCAGGTAGCAAAAAAATCTACAAGAACCACTCCTTCTTTAGTTTCATCCGAAAAATTGGCATCGGTAAATGTAACTTCAGACATAATTTAAAAGGTTAAAGGATAATTTCAAAGCGCGTTTCATTTTACATGAAATATTGAAACTTGTATATGTAAACTTATTTGATTATCTTTTCCTCCCTCTATTATTTGAAAAATTTGTACTTATAGCAGCTTTTTTAAAAATATCTTCTATCCGTTTATCCCAATCGGGCTCATTAAACGGAGTTAGCCGCCCCACATAGGAACGTCTTAATAAACGTAGATATGGTAGTTTGCGAAGAGCAAATCTGTAAATACTCCTTCGCAGTTCTCTCTTATCTTTATAAAAAGATGTTGTAACAAACTTAAGTTTTAGAAGTGCCTGGTTTATTTCCAAAAGCTTTTCTTCAATTTTTTCAGTCGGATCACCATGTTCCATAATTATCTTAAAGAAATAAGCTCCACGATATCCGCCCGAGGTAATTTCGGCAACCACAAGATTTTTATCCGGAATTCCCATAAAATACCATGTCGAATAGGTAAGCTCCTGACCTTGCGACTGATGTTTTGGCGGATCCGGACTTATTCCAAAATGAATTGAATCCGGATCGGCTATTTTTGAAAGATAATTAAAATGTCTTTGAGAAAGTTCATCGTGAAGAACCGTTTTCTTTATTTCTTCAAGCAATTTCTCGTCAATTTTCTTTAATTTCTTCACACTTACGGCTTTTCCGCGTTTCATTTCATAAGCCATTTTAATCAAAGTGGCAGAATCAAATTCAAGAAATATGTTTTTAAAATCATCAACCGTTTTCTGATACATGTTTCGCTGAATTTCCTGTAATTTCGCATTAAATTCTTCAAAAATACTACCAAGCTTCTTAAAATGAATCACAAACCCCTGATCCAATGCAAGATGAATTTCATAAAATTCCTCATCAATATCAACTCTTTTTAGAAAATTAAGCGAAATACTGAATGCGTCACGAATATCGGGAATAATTACAATACTTCTGTTATAAAGATGAATCTTTCCATGCCCCCTACTTAAACTTTTTTCATATTTACTAAAGATTTCAAAATCCGCTTCATACTCCGCGACAAATTCACCATCAGCCATAAAAAGAGCTTTCATTAAAAACTCATTGCGAGCTTTAACGAAATCACGAAGAAAATCATTAAAAAGATTTCTAAAATTGCTAAGCATGTACTTTTCTTTCGAAACTGTTGAAAATGTTACAAGTCATTCTTTTGACTTCCATTCTTTAATGTCGGCAAAGCTAATTGTTTCGCCTATATCTCCGGCTCCTTTCCCTTTCAACTGAAATCCATCCTTGCTTATAACAATTTCACCTTCCTTTTCAAGAAGAACCTTTTGATATTGACTAAACTTTGTATATTTCAGATTATAAATCATATCGTGCAGCGCAAGCGGCCTTGCAATAAAAGCTTAATATAATTAAAGGGACAGGCTTTGTTGGAAAAAATATTATTTTAATTGCAGATTTAGTGTACGGCAAAAAATCATACAGTGTCAAGCGATTAGTTAGCCCGGAGTATTGAAAAAACTCCGAAAATTTGCTAGAATAAAGGGAAAACAAAAAATAAACACAAAGTAATGAAGAAATGCTTTCTTAAGTTTTCGCTCGCGGGAGACTTGCCATGCGCTCGTCTCCGGCTGGGACTGTTATGCCTGGCACTTATAGTTTTAACTATAATAACCATCTCAAAAATCAATAAGGACAACTATGAACTTTTTGGTTATGTAAAAGATGACATTTCAATTTCCATTCCGACGCGGCTTGTTGCTGATACAAGAGGGAATATGGCAAGTTACAAGCAAAAACAAAACATATATACATCGGAAATTAAATACACCGACTTTCCTTTTTCAAGTCTCGGCATGTCATGGAAACAACGTACTCCAAAAAGTTCATCGGTGGATATGCAGGTGCGTTTTTTTACAAAAAATAAATGGACGGACTGGGAGCGCGTAAAAATAGACGAAGACAGTCATGAACAGACTTTATCGCAAAAGGCAGACGAAACTTTCCAACTGTTTTCTTCCTTTATTGCAACAAATCCTTCAAAAGCCTTTCAATATAGATACACTTTATACCTTGGAAACGATACTTCTCCGGAAATTAAAGATATTAATTTTACATACATAAATGCAAACGATGATCCGGTTCGCAGAAAAACATCCGTACTTTCTTCGCTCATGTATGATCCGGGAAGTTTAATCGCATCCGCTCATTTTAGTCAAAACGGAATCAGATATGTTTCGAGATTTAAATGGGGGGCAAACGAAGATTTGAGAGTATTAAAAGAAAATAATCCGGAAGCGCAACTGGTTAATCTTCCTTCGGATTTTTATATCAGATTCGCCAAAGAATTAAAACTTCATAAGATTGTAGAGAAAAATAAAAAGGGAGAAGAATTAACTTGGCCGCTTCAATATCCTGAAAAAATTTCAAAGATCATTATTCATCATACCGCTTCGACGAAAGATCTTAATGATCCTAAGAAAGCAATTCGCGATATTTATTACTATCATGCAATTGCGCGTGGATGGGGTGATATCGGATACAACTATATAATCGATCCCGACGGTAATATTTATGAAGGAAGATATGGAGGTGAGGGTGTTGTAGGAGCGCACGCGGGTCCGGGAAATCGTGGATCAATAGGTATTGCGCTACTCGGAAATTTTAACGAAGAAAAGCCAACTTCGAAGGCCTTATCCGCGCTCGAGACTTTAATCGCGGACAAAACAAAATTACATAAAATCGATCCGGAAGGACAATCTTATTTCAGAGGTAAAAAAATGCCAAACATTTTTGGACATGGAGAAATTATGGCTACTTCATGCCCCGGAACAAATTTAAAAAATCTTATACCAAAAATCAGAAGAAAAGTTGCAAGCATCAACAGATCAATGAAATATCAAGACACACCAAATATTCGCAATGCCGCGTATGCGTTCGAGTACATTCCGACTCTCGAAGAAATTGTTATGCTCCCGGATAGGAAAATGGATTATACGATCAAAATTAAAAATATAGGAACAAAAACATGGACAAGAAATACACGACTGGCTTTGGAATCAGATACTTTAATTGATAAAGGATTTTCGATTTCGATATCCGGCATGAAAGAATCGCTTGTTCCACCCGGAGAAACAGCTACTTTCAACGTAAAGCTGTACAGTAAACTTTATGATGGATTCTATTATCTTTCATTCAAGCCAATAATAAACGGGTTGGAATCTGAAACGGGAACATTCAGTATTCCTACGATTGTGGAGAAGCCATTTTTTGCATACGAACTTGTTAAAATTTCCATTCCAAGGTCAAAAATAAAAAGCTAATCACAAACTATAGGGATTGTGGCTCTTAAAAATACGGGAAATGTAAAATGGCGAAATTACGGAGAAAACCGCATATCGCTTGGAACGGAAAATCCTCGTGATAGAATCAGTTCTTTCACTAAATCGACACGAATGGGTTATTTAAAAGAATCAATAGTGAATCCCGGAGAAATTGGTCATTTCATTTTTAATCTTAAAGCTCCGAAATCCGAAGGGAAATACGAAGAATATTTCGCACCTGTAATCGAACGCGTTACCTGGTTGGACGGAGATGAAATGAAAATTGAATTAGACGTATCTTAATATATCCGTAACTTTCTATCTAACATGTCCTGGAAACAAATTCCTCAAGAAGCTGCCGCAAAAGAAAAACAAAGAAAAACTCATGTAAGTCCGCGTTTTCAGAAACACCCCGTTTATAAAAAAAAGGCAAAGCCCGTTAAACTTTCTTACAGACTCTTCCAAAGCGTGAGCAGAAGACTACTTGGTTTTGTGCAAAAAGAAGGTAAATACTCGCTTTCCGAACTTTCATATTTAATTACGGATCTTCAGAGAATAATTGCAAATCTGCAGGCAAAAAGAATTCAATTATGGGAAAAAGAGAAAGCGAAACTCGCCAAAGTTAAAAAGAGAAAAAGTAAAAAAAATAGCAAATTCAATGTTAAAAAAATAGTCTGAAAAAACAAGCATCGCCGGCACTGCAAGAATTAAGAATCCTGTCACAACGCCATATGTCGACTCATGTTCATTAAATGGCAGACGAGAAATTCTTTAATAAATATTTTAAAATTTGTTGATTATTTGGTGCTAAAATTAATAACCATTATCAATTCAATATTGATTTAATCATAAATTTGACATATAATTTAAATAGAAATTTAGCATTAAATTTATTACTATGACTAAGAGCCAATGCATATCGGTTACTCAACTTAGAACCGAAACAAAAAGATGCCTCGAAGGTGTAAAAGAGGAGCCAAAGTATATTTTTATTAATAATCAGCCAATTGCGGTGATTATTAACATTGATGATTACGAAAATTTATGTGGATATACCGAGCTTGAAGAATTAGATGAAAAAGATATTTCTAAAAAGCTCAAAAAAGAAGCTAAAAAAGCAAAAAGGGCTAAACAATCCGAGCTAATAAATATCTGAAATGAAAAAAGTGAAAAGAATTCTTGAGAAAAAGGAAATCCTTCCGTTTTTAAAGGCAAGAAGATTATTGTCACAATATAAAAAAGCCAAAAACTTCCTCCTATCTGAGAATGTACTTCAAATCAAATTTAAGGAACGAAAACCAAAAGGAAGTGGTATATGGTCTTTTAGAATAAACAGGCAATTTAGAGCTTTGGGAATTTTTGACAAAAATGGCAATTGGATTCTTTTTAGCGATGCAGTGTGTTAAATCCACTTTTTGTAGCGAAAAAAGACAAGCATTGTTATAACAACCAAAATAAGAAAAGCACTAATGATGCCATATGCATATTCATGACCGGCAAAAGGCAGCCCTATATTCATTCCATAGAATCCGGTAATAAAAGTTAAAGGCAACATAATTACGGAAAATATAGTCAGAATTTTGATTATGTTATTTGTATTGTGCGTAAGAATCGATTCGTTTGTTTCCTGAAGAGAAGCTACGATATCACGTAAAGTCTCAAGAATATTGTAAATTTTCTCAACTTTATCAACAACGTCATCAAAATAAACATCAAGTGTTTCCGGAAGAAATTTTTTATTTTTGTGCTCCAACTGAGCAACCAAAGTACGTTGAGGAATAATAATTCGTCTAAAAGTAATAATATCTTTTTTAAAAGTAAGGATATCCTTAAGCATATCGCGCGGATTTTCCGTTTGAAATACGGAATCTTCGATTTCGTCTATTTCAGCGTACAGGTTATCCAAGAGAGGGAAACATGCTCCGAACATTTCATCGATAATATTGTAAAGAAGATAACCCGATGTAGAACCCATGTATTTTTTACGAAGAGTGGGACGTCTTTTAATTTTATTAAAAATATTGGTAAGCACCTTGTTTCCCGGACTGAGAGTGATTATGTATGACTGCCCGATAAAAACATTAATTTCATCCTGAAGAATACTATCGGTCGCTTTGTCGTAATACGGGAAGTGCAAAACAATGAAAAGGTATTTGTCATATTCATCAATTTTCGGACGCTGTATTTTTGAAAGACAATCTTCAAGATCCAGATGATGAAATTTATGTTTTTTATTTAAAAGAGCGAGTGTTTTTTCGGTTGGATTGATAATATTCTCCCATGTCAGAGATCCGTGTTTGATTGACTGTAATCTATCAGGCATAGGAATAACTGTTATTACCTAAAAAACCTTACATAATATACTGTTTTTGTTTATGATATGTCAAACAGAGGCAGGCGTAAAGCGAGAGTCTTGTCCAAATCTAAATGATACCTGAACAGGGATCGGAATCTAATGAAAAATGATACCTGAACTTTAAAAAGTGATGTGTAAGTGTCATATATAATTTATGAACATTACTATGAACATCTCACACATCACCACAATCG
>JAJRYP010000104.1 GCA_024275695.1 Patescibacteria group bacterium
TCAATTGCTTCTTGAGCAAGATTGTAAGCGATAATATCATTTATGTTTGAACGATTCGCTCTAGTGGAAGCTATTAATAAATTTGTAGCTGTTACAATAACAAGAACTATCATTGAGATCGCAACGATCACTTCCGGAAGGGAAAACCCACTTTTTAGTATATCTTTTTTCATGGTTTTCAATTAAAAAGTTGCTCTCTGTCTTGCTCCGGGTCATACCTCTTTGCCTTAACGGTTCCCGAAAGTACATCAACAATAATTTCACGATGATCAAGCGGTTTTTCACTTAAAACAGAATCCGAGCGTCCGATAATAATTCGTATTTCATGATCCTCGGAATCCAAAGAATTTCCCTGTTTTAGTTCAACTTCCGCATACGGCGGCAGGAAGAATGCTTCAAAAGACTCAGATTGAATATCCCGACCAAACGCCTGAATATCTTTCACGATAATATCTCCTTCATTCTTTCCTGTTTTAATAATGTTCGGCTCCCGGGTTTCGGAAAAACATTTATTTGTTTCGGCAATTCTATCGTAAGGCGATTGTATTAGCTCTATAAATTCATTAATTGTAACTCTGAATCCAAAACAGTATGTCGCACTCAGCGTATCGTCTCCTCCGGCTTCAAAATAACCCGCGCGCGCTTTTTCACGCGCCTGAACTATCATTGTCTGAACCGTACTGGCTGCAATATCAAGCTGCATTTTTTTCCTGACAACGCCATAACTCGAAATACCAACAAAAACAATAATGCCGATAATACCAAGCACTACTAAAATTTCAACTAAAGTAAAACCTTCACGCACTGAACAAAGCGGGGTACGCGATAAAGAGACGCGATCCGGGCAAGATTCTTTTTTTTTTACTATAAATTCTTTTCCCATTATACAAGCCTTGTTAAGTCAAATATCGGCATTAATATTGCCAGTGCAAGTAGTGCGACAACAATACCGACAAATAACATCATTAACGGTTCAAAAAGCGACGTAAGTCTTTTTAAACTATGATCAATTTCGCGATCGTAATGAATCCCGATTTTTTGAGAGATCGACCCCATTGATGCTGAACTTTCACCAATTGCGAGCATTTGCGTAACTGTTTCGGGGAAAAGAAAAGGAGCATCCATTAAATTATCCGAAATTTTTTCTCCGGCCTGAACTTTTTTAATAACATCCCAGGTTTTTGCCCGGTAAAGAGAATTATCAATAGATCCCGCAATAATTTGAAGAGTTTTAAGAACAGGTAGACCGGCTTCAATCAAAATTCCAAGCATACTTACAAAACGAAGTACAATTACTTTTCTCATTAAGCTTCCAACAACCGGAATTCGAAGTTTTAAATAATCGGTCTGAAATTTTCCAATTTGTGTTCCTCTGTAAACATGATAAAGAGAGTAAGCAATAATTGCCACAAGAATAATAGCCCACCAGTAAAAACTAAAAAAATTGCTTAATGCAATAAGAACTTTAGTTGCAACAGGGAACTGATCCTCAGGAAGTCCACCTTCTTTTAAAAGATTAATTAAAGTCGGAACAATCCAGATCATCATTCCGATCGCAATCGCAATTAATGTAATTAAAATAACAAGTGGATAAGTTGCCGCGGTAATTAGTTTAACCTGCAAGGAATGTGATTTTTCAATCTGTTCCGACAATCGAAAAAGCATCTTATTAAGATTTCCGGCAGCTTCACCGGCACGAATCACACCAATCTCGGATTCGGTAAACACGTCGGGGAACCGAGCCATCGAATCAGATAAAGATTTACCTGAAGAAGTCGCATGCGCGAGAGTATTTATAATTCTTTCGAAATGAATATTTTGAGTTCTTCGCGATAAAACCTGCAAGGTTTGAAGCATTGGTATCCCCGCGTCGATCATCACAGCCATTAAATGAAAGAAATAAGATTTCTCTTTAAGTTTAATCGGAGTGTGATCAATAAAGAAATCGTTAATCTTCGTAAAAATCGAAGCATTCGTATTGTCATAAATGCCGTAAATAACTTTATCGACTTTTTTAGCGCCTTTTCCGGAAATATTTTTTAAGAGCGCTTGCACTTTATCGTCATCCTTATTTTGTATATGTTGCGGAGCTCGCTCCGAAACCGGCTGATTATTCATAATTCAAGTATTACGATTCTTAAAGTGAAAAGGCCTCGATTGTAAGACTTATGTTCTCGAGCCTGTTTTCAAGTGTTTGAACACTAATATTTTTGATATTAAATTTCCGTCCACTCGTTTCAAGACCTTCAATGAAGTTAATCAAACTTTGATGTTTTCCTGAAATGTTTGTTGTTACAGTTAACGTACTAATGTCCAGTTCTCTGCTTGATCCAAGTGAAAAACTTAACGAATTTAAAGAAACTTCATTGTCATCGGCCAGTTTTGCCAGGATCTTAATTACATCACCCTGCTCCACACTTTCCGGAATATAATTTAGTACATCTTTCTGAGTAACTTCACTTCCTTTAAATGAACTTTCAACCGCCTGCAAACGAGAAAGTTTTGTTTTTAAATTATTTAGATCGGCCTGCTTTTGCAACAAACTTGCTTCCCCTGTTTCAAAATCTCCTTTAACGGGCATTAAAAATAAAAATATACCAAGCGTTGCTATCACGAGTAAAGCGAGCCCAATTAAACTTGATGTTTTAAATTTTGAATTATTTTGAACTGTAGCCATATTAGTTTAAGTTAATTGTTTAAGTACGCGGAACTCCTTCACCATCAATTGACGCTGCCGGCTGCTTCTGAGGGATATAATTTGAATTGAAAATAATACTTAGTACCGTTTCTTCTTGTTCGTTCACGCTCTTACTGATTGATGGAACAAAAGCGTCTGAAAATTCAGGAAGTTCATTAAACGCATCTATTGTATCCGCAATATCTTCAAGCTGTTTTCGAATATTTGTAGAAGGGATTGTATGGCCGTTAAAAGTTAAACGCCCTCCTTCGCTACCGCTAAACGAAGTAAAAGTTACAAATTTCTGTTTTGCGGTTGGATCGTTTGGAACAACTTTTACGATAATGGACAGTATGTCGGACCACAAAATCTCGTTTTGATTAATTGTTTCAAGCGCAGTCATTGCGCGCTTCGCAGAAACCGTTTCGCTCAGGCCAAGATTTTCCAATTGATTTTTTGCCTCGGCGATCTCACGATCAAGCGTATCCAGCTGTTCATCTACGTAATTGTTTTGCGAAAAGTAGTATCCATACCCAAGGGCAACTCCAAATATTAGGATAAATCCTAGAACCAGAAGCCAAGGGATTTTTTTAGGTTGATATTCCATAGTTTTTGTATTTATTTTTTAATCTATTTATTATACTATTAAATCTCGATAAAATCAACCAACTGCCGGTAATATGAACAGGAAAAATTTCATTTCCGTTAATGAAGAATTTGTTTGCGAAAATTGTGGCGAGAAAAATTTACCTTCAAGAGGAACATGCAGAAATCATTGTACGAAGTGTCTTTATTCAAAACATATGGACGAATCTGTTCCGGGTGACAGAAAAAGCGGTTGCAAAGGTTTAATGGAACCAATTGAAGTAGATAGCGAAGGCAAAAAAGGATATGTGCTTATCCATAAATGCATAAAATGCGACAAAATTATACGTAATAAAACAGCACCGGACGATGATTTTGATGCTATTATTCGTTTGAGTACCAGGTACTAAAGTTAAAATGGCTTAAAATAAGGATTTATTTCGGAGTACCCGGTACTAAAAACAAGCATATGAAAAAAACCGTTTCACAAATCATCAAAACTCACTTACCGCAAAATTGTACGATTATTTTGGCGTTTTCAGGCGGTCCGGATTCCGTATATTTGCTACACAAACTGCTTGAAATTCAAAAAAAACATCCTTTCAACATAATCCTCGCACATTTTAATCACAAATTACGTGGCAGAGAAAGCGAAAGAGATGAAAAATTCAGCAAAAATACAGCAAAAAAGCTAAAAATTCCATTTGAAACCGGAAGTTCGAATATCAAAGAAGTTGCAAAAAAAAAATCATTAAATCTTGAAGAAGCGGCGCGTAAAAAGAGATATTTGTTTCTTGAAAAAATCAGAAAAAGACATAAAGCGCACTTGATCCTTACGGCGCATCATTTAAACGACAATATTGAAACTTTTTTGATTAA
>JAJRYP010000105.1 GCA_024275695.1 Patescibacteria group bacterium
CTAAAAAAGACCGATCGACAGAAATACGAAGCGATTATTTCGAAGCTTTTTGGAAAGCCGGAGCATAAAAAAGTACGATGGTATAGAAGACTAAGAAACAAATGGCAGGAAAGTGCGGAAATTGTTGATACTTATCTTGAACAAGATAAAAATTTTAAAGACGATATCGCAAATCTGCATAACCCCGTCAACCCTTCAACCGGAACCCCATGGTTAGATTCGGATGGAAATGAACTTAATTTCCAAAAAGAAAATCGATTTTATTCCACCGATGCCAATGGTCAAAGAGTATATTTGACTATAAACTGGAAAAAAGATTCACTTCAAACTATCAGAGAAATATTAGAAGATGTTAACTTTTGGGATTTGTTTAGTAAGCATTCCCCTGAAGGGAGGGCTTTTATTCAGGTGAAAAGAAAATATAGTGCAAGGCATTAATTCTTACAAGACACTGTCTTAAAAGAATTATTTAGCAGAGAAACTTCAAAAATTAGCAGAGTCGGATTTGACGGAAATTTATTATTAAAAGCATTGGCTGAAGATGAGGAAATGCAAGTATGGAGAGATATAGATTTTTATAACAAACTTCAAGCTAACGGACTTGCAGGGATCACACCTGAACAAATTTCAACATTAGATGCCAATTTGCAAGAAATATTTCACGAAATCTTTGCCGATGCAAAGGAAAGACTTGGAAAGAAATCAATAAATTATCTTCTCAAACGAATACTTGGAGATGATATTCATGCAAAAATTTCAATTGATGATCCGGACAATCATGCGGCAAGAGCAGCATTAAGGTTGGTTGTATCAAAATTAGACAATAATAAGACAAGAGTTGAACTTGTGGACTTTCTTAAAGTGCTTGCCAATGAACCAACGGAAACAATAGAAGCAATTACTAAACTTAGAGAAACCATAACAACACTTCTTGAAACAATAAATGAGGAATTTGCGAAAAGAAACGAAATTGAGGCAAAAGTTAAACTTAAAAATGAGCAAATCAATACTTTAGAAAAAGACAAAGAAGATTTAGAAGGTGGTATTAAGACTGCACAAGAAGGAATAGATGGTGCACAAGATGCACGAGAAAAACAACAACACAGAAATGCTGTTGATCGATTATTAAAACAACTCAAAGATGTTAGAGTCGAGATAAAAGCTGCTCAAGATGAACTTGTAGCTTTACAACTTGAACAAGATGCTCCAAATAGAGCTATCATAGATGCAATTTCCAAACTAGGTGCCCAGTTGCGTGAACATGAATACTGGAAAGACATACTGGATTTGGAAAAAATTTTTGAAGACGACAAAATTAAGGAAATAATGAGATATGGTCAAAATCCGCCAACATTTCCCGATATAAAAAAGCGAAATGTGTTTGTAATAAAATTTAGCAGGAGTTTTAGTATTGATCATAAACATCCTGATAGGGCAAGCTTTGAGGGCTCTATTCATAAATTGGATGATCAACTGGAAACACGACTTAGACTCGAAGAAAAAAAACAATTAAAAGCTATAACATCTACAGGCGAACTCTCGGCTCGCGACTTGCTTGTTCTACTTCATGATCATGATTTGGAGCAGGCGGGAGAAAAAAATGAAACGGCAAGATTTAAGAAAGCTCTTACAATTGCAAATCTTCACGCCGCTCAATGTAAAACCGCGGATGAGGCTATTGCGGCAAACAAAGCTATTGCTCGCGGGCTGCACGGTAATGAATGGAGACGGGCACTTAAGGAAGAAATTGACGAAGCAAGGGCGCTGAGCGTATTTTCGCCTTACACTTCAGCGGAAACCGCGCTTTTCCTTTTAACCAATATTGAAAAATTCAGATTTTTAAAAGGTATTAATACATCTTCAACTCCATATGAAATTCAAAGAATGATTGATAGACGTAATGAGCAATATCCCGACGACCCCGTAACTTCGGAATTGTTACGTGAATTCACGGCACATATGCAAAAATTTATAACCGGAATTCATGTTCCCGGCATGGATGCTCCTAAAAAGGTTATTGATGCCCATGTTAGACGATTTGAAGGGCTTAAAAATATAATTTCAAATATATCCGAAGTTGCTTTCGTTCAAGAAGTTATTGATGAGATTCCGGAAAATGTGGAAGGAGATAAACAAAAAGTATTAATCGATCTTTTAAAGAAGAAAAATGTTGAGAGAGCATCCGCAGATTTAGAAATAAAAGAAAGTTTAAAAGCCACTATGGACCGCGAATCGGACATATTTCACCGTTATATGGATAAGCAAAATTTAATTGATGATTATCGCCAAGAAATTGCCGAAGTGGAAAATGATGTTGGAAGTTTTGGGATGGAATTAAAGAAGCCGCGAGTCAGGTTACCGAAGATTCGATACCTATGGATACGCTTCGAAATTTTCATAAAAGGAAATATGCCGCTCTTAATGCAGCCGGAACCGGCTCGAATATTCCAAAAGAATATCGCGGCCAATTAAAGAAACGCGCTTTGATGCGTGAAGTAAAAGATTTTACGTCATATGTCCTTCGCTATCCTTTGATAATGGGATTTCAACTTGCATACGGGCTTCACAAAACACCGGGAATAATGGCAAAAGTCGGGAAATGGTCATGGACAAAGATCAAAAACGGATATGTGCTGGTTTCAAATTGGTATAACAAACCATCCTAAAATATTAATTAACCACTAAAAAATGTTCGATTATATTAATTTCAGCTTCGAAAAATTCGTTGATCACATTATAGAAACAATAAAACTTGTAGATTTGTCAGACGAAATGAAGCTTAAATTTGAATTGGAGATTTCCAAGACTCTTGCTGATCGCATTGTTACAACTATGGTTAACGCGATGACAGAAGAGAACCTTCAAATGTACGATCGTGTGAGACAAGAAAATCCTGATTTTACTACTGTTGAAGCAATTATGATTGTTATTGATGAAATTCCGGAATTACACGACGTTTTTATTAAAAACGTCAATGATTTGGCTAAGGAACTTACTTATAATTCCGAGCAAGTCGAAGAAGCCCTCGCAAAAAAACTGCCTAAGCATTGAGAAAACACACCGTCTATGGTATTATTAATTGATCAAATAAAAATATAAATATGGTTCCTCCTTCAGCACCAACAACCAGACCGCGAACAACCATGAGCTCGGAAGAACAATTGGTACGTCGTGCTGTACGCAAACAATTTTACAGAGGTTTAACTGCGGGTAATATAGAATTCAAATCGGCTTACTATATAGTTGGACCTCTAAGGACTCATCCCGGCTATCTTGATAGTAAAGAGGTTCATCTCATAAATGAATTCAACTGGCTTGAAAGTTACCTTATTAAAACAAAAGGTTTAAGCACTATTAAAACAAGAGCTTTAATCAATAAATGGCTTAAATTAAAAACTACCGGAAAACTTGGGGAAGTCATTCGAACCGAATTCGGACCTACATATTTTACTGCTCCTCAATTCAATAAAATAGATGCTCTTAGAAAGAGTTATATTTTACACGTTGCAAGAATGAAGAAGCGTCTTGAAATTAAAGCAAGTGCTACCGCAAAGCGTGAAAACATTCTCGGCGTCTCAATAAACAAGGCAAAGGGAGTTGCGGCGGACATAAGGGGTGCTATGAAAGACATACAAAAGAACTATTATGCCGCGGACAGAGGAACAAGACTTGGGATGCTTGTTTCCGGAATAGCCCTTGTAGGACTGGTTCTTTCGTCAAAAGGTGCGCAAAAATTTAAAAAACCTTTGTATGCCGCTTTAAAGGCTGTAGGGCTTGGTCTTGCAGCTAATTATTTAACAAAGCTGGTTACGGGAAAAGGACTACTGGAAATGACCAACAGCAAACTGGATGAAGTGCAAGGAATAAACAATACATACAAAGAAGCGTTTGGTGTAAGGAGCGAAAAATCCGCAAGATTAATGCAAGATTTCTTTATTCAATGCGGACCTCTTAAAGCTTACGATACATTTTCAACATTTCTGAAATTACGTGAAGAATATGGACGAAACGGAGTCAATCAAAACAATAGAACATTCGATATAGCCGGTGTGGATATGCCGGGCAGAAGTATTTATCTTGCACTTACGATTTTTGATCGTAAACACAAACTGCATAAAATAATCGCGGCAATGGATAAAGTTAAGAAAGAAATGGCCGCAAGAGGAGAAACATTCGAATCTCCGCCTATTAACGCTATAATGGCCAGTATTTTAATGAACGAAGATGTTGCGCTTGTTACTACCGCAAGAGGGGTTAGCGTGCTGCCTGTCAGAACATTATCAAGAATGAGATGGAGCAGCGATGATATGCGAAATACAAGGAATTACTGGATGTGGAACGCAGCTACATATGATTGGGATGCGCATTATAATCATCGAGAACATTTGGATAATCTGGGGAAATACGCAATAGATGAAAGTAGACCGTTAACCGATGTTATTAATGAAAAAAATATTATCCCGGAGTGGTGCAAAAAAGGATTTACGGAAGCAAATAAGAAATATATATCGGGGAACAGAAATCCCGGGGCATATGTTTACATTGATACAAATGAAAATTACGCTTACATAATCTCTAAAGTTGACGTTCCGCACGGACTTAGAACCACGCGAGAAGAAGCAAGAAGAAAAGCCGTATTGAAAGCCCACAAACAGGGATTCGCCAAGATAGACTCAATGTATCCAGGTAAAAACCTGAATCATACGACAGAACCTGTCGGACATATTTTCCTTAGAGTTAATAATGTTGCAAAATCCGGAGTTATGTTTTTACGTACGGCTTTGCCGGCTGCAATACCTGCAGATAAAGACAAACCCGGATCACGTGAATACAATAGTAAAATCAACGGAAGTTGGGCGGGAGGAAGCATTATGTATAGAGCGCAGAGAGATAGAAATAACGATTTGTTAATACCCGGGAAAGTTACTCTTAAATTTTCCGAAGCAAAAACCATCCTTGCGGAATATAAAAGAAGAGGAGCGTCTTCACTTGGAGCATGGGCAAACAAAGATATTACTTGGCTGGAAAATAAATTTTTAAGCAATTTAGGCCTTAACAGGACACATCTTCCTAAAATAGACAAAGTACTTAAGTACATGAGTAACAGATATTCAACCATGTATACCAAAAGAGGGTTAACGGGAGAAATTTTGTTTCAAGGAGCTTCAGCTGTTGAATTAGCGGAAATCAAGAGAATAGTTAATAAATAAATCACAAAAACAACTCCTTTAGGTCTTTAGTAAAACAGTGGCCTTTTTTGTCGTGAAACTTTACTAAAAAGACCCCGGTTTTAGTGGAGGTTTTTTGAGGAACGGTACTTTAGGGATGCCAAAAAGAACGGTTAGATTTTGACGAATGTCAATTCCGTACTAGTACGGAATTTCGTTTTATAACCTGTTTTGCATTCTATATGAACTTTTGACTTCACGGAAAGCGACAATTTGCCAAAAAGTTTAGATCCCGGGATCGATAAACTTGTGAAACCGTAAAAATCGGTCTTTAGCAAGAACAGCGTGTGAATAAGCATAAAAAAAACCTCCCCCAAAGCAACTTTCGCTGCTTTCCGGGCGATGCCAGGAAAAATCGGGGTCTTTTCAGAACTTTGCCCTTGACATATGATCAATTCTTTGTTATTATTCCCACCTTTCTAAAATAAAAACAAAAGTCTGTATATCATAACAAACGCTATAATATGCGACAGGCTTTACGTTTTTATACGTTGATCTTTGGAATCACACTGGCTCTTGCAATCAATCTACAAAATAATTCGTCTACAAATCAATCGGAATTTGAAGAAAATCTTGATGATGCCGGGGCAAATGCGTATACTAGTCATGCTGCTCCGACGGATCATGAGTACGCAAAGGCTTTAGACGGCTTAGATATAAGTCTTCATCCGGGTACTACGTATAACAAGAACAGCGCAAGCAGCGATCGATCTTTGACTCATTGTAAAGCTCTCGTGTATCAGACTGTGGTTTCACTACCGGAGACACACAGAGAGCATCTTCAGGACCTCACGTTATACACGGCCGATAACCCAAGCAAGTGGAGACGCGGACTCGCCGGAGGCTCAACCATGATAATTCGATGTTCGGACATGAGTGATAAGGAACTTACATCCGTTATCGTTCATGAAATGGGACACATTGTAGACACCGGTCTGCATACAGGTGATTCAAGCGAAAAAAAGAGTGAGTTTGTAGATGGGAATATTCCAATCTATAATAATGATATTAGTTTGTGGTTTTACAGACTTAGCTGGGAAAATGAAAAAACATTACGTGATAATGCAAAGTCAACCGACTTTGTTACGGGATACGCTATGACCGATCCGTTTGAAGATTTTGCGGAAACATATAATTTTTATGTTCTGCACGGAGAACAATTTAAAGAAATGTCCAAGTACAACAGAATTCTCCGTCAAAAATATCTCTTTATGAAATATTTTATCTTCAAAGGACAAGAATACGATAACGATCCTTATACAGACGTAAAATACTCAAGCAGATACTACGATTCGACGTTACTAAACTATAATTTCGCGACATTCCTGAAGAATGAGAGATTAGTTGGCATTAAGCGGTTTTAACCGTTTAAGATACACCTGATTTAGGATATTGAGGCTTTTCTAGGGCGTTGGTACTCCTAAAACTAAAAGAAATCCCTTCCCAAGCGGAGGGGATTTTTTTATGATCGTATTTGCTTCCGCGCCGGACATCCCGGGATCCAAGAAAATCTTGCCAATATACAATGTTATATATAAAATAACCTTTGCGCCGATACTGCGGTGAGTGTAGCTCAGTTGGTTAGAGCATCCGGTTGTGGTCCGGAGGGTCGTGGGTTCGAGTCCCATCACTCACCCCATTGAAAATTTCCCAATTGCTAAGATTGCCTGTCATATGTTTCGGTAACCGGTCCGGAAACAATTGTCATTACCTCAACATTGCGCTCTTTATCATACGTAATACTATACGTAGAGTCGTATCCGGGACCGGCGGTAATCTGTGGGCAACTTGAACCGGCTATGGTTAATCTGATACTGCTTTCTCCGTCCGAAATAACCTCGCCCGTGTTAATGCAAGTTCCGGTTGAAGTATAACTTGTTTTATTTAAAGTTAATGTTGCCGGAGTACTGCTTACAAGAGCTCCATTCGTATAAGTTGCCGTCCTGAGCCATACTCCTTCGTAATCTTCAGGAACGTCATCCGCTGTCGGTAATTCTTGCTCAACAACAATATCTTCTTGA
>JAJRYP010000106.1 GCA_024275695.1 Patescibacteria group bacterium
CTTCTATATGTTCTTTACTCCATTTACAATCCGACAGTCTTCTTAGCTGATCAAGCGAACTCATTTATTTTATTATTTTATTATTTATTTTATTTTAAGCGGGTTTTTTACAATCTTGCAGTAAAATTTATAAAAATTTTAAAAAATGAAAGCTTGCCGCGTTGTTGCTTTTTTGCTAATTTAGTCACCCAACATAATATTTTTATGTCCGAAATCTCATTATATAGAAAATACAGGCCGCAAAACTTCCAAAATCTTGTAGGGCAAGATCATATTCGAACAACACTTGTAAATGCGCTTCGGGAAGGACATCCGGCGCATGCGTATCTTTTTTGCGGTCCCAGAGGAACAGGGAAAACTTCTACGGCAAGGCTTTTTGCAAAGGCTTTAAATTGCCTTCAATTAACCGAAGAAGGAGAGCCGTGCGATACATGCGAAATGTGCGCGGGAATCCGTGAAGGAAATTTAATTGATCTTATTGAAATTGACGCGGCTTCCAATCGTGGTATTGATGAAATTCGCGAACTTAAGGATAAAATCAATTTTGCTCCTACTCGTGCAAATAACAAAGTTTACATTATCGATGAAGTGCATATGTTAACAAAAGAAGCTTTTAACGCACTTTTAAAAACGTTGGAAGAACCGCCAAGCCATGTTTATTTTGTTTTGGCCACAACCGAATCCCACAAAGTTCCGGAGACAATTATATCAAGATGTCAGAGGTTTGATTTTAAAAGAATCACTCAAAAGGCCATAATTACACGTTTAATATATATTGCTCAACTTGAAAATATTGAAATCGAACAAGATGCGATAGAGGCGATTGCGCATACCGCCGAAGGTGGTCTGCGTGACGCAATCGGATTACTTGAACAACTTACAATAGATAATAAACTAACTTTCGCCAGAGTTCGTGAAGTTCTTGGGATTAGCGGGCATTCATCACTTGAAAATCTTTATAAATATCTAACTATAAACGACACGCAATCCGCACTTGTGGAAATACAAAACCTATACGCTGAAGGTCTTGATTTAATTCAATTTACAAAAGATTTCCTGGAACATTTAAGGCTTAAACTTCTTGATGCAACAAAGCAAGGCAACATGCAGGAAACAAAAGCTTTACTTGGAATAATCAATAATTTCCAAAAAGCATACGACCAGTTAAAAAGAACAACAATCCCTCAACTTCCGCTTGAAATGGCAGTTATTGAAACAACAACAGAAAATGTATCCGCTTCCCTGCCAATACCTTCCATTGAACCAAAGAAAAATATCCGGGAAAAATCTTCGCAGCCTGAACGAACTCATACCGGGATCAAAAAGAATATTTCCGAACTGGAACGTGAGATCCCGCAAGAAAAAGTTCCTCTTACTATAAGTTATGTTAAAGAAAACTGGCCGCGTGTTCTTGATCTCATCAAAACACCTTTCGTTAAAATGAGCCTTAAAGAAGGCAGACCGGTTAGTGTCGAAAACGGAGAAGTTGTTATTGAATTCACTTCAAATTTTCATAAAGAAAAGATAGATTCCGTTGAAATAACCGCAGAAATCGAACAGGCTCTAAGCAACATTTTCGACAACCGGGCAAAGGTTGTTTATTCACTTCGAAAAGTTGATCTTTCAACCGAATCAGTTAAGGAAGAAGAGCCTGTTAAAGAAGAAGCTGATCTTGCGGATCAAGCCCTTGAAATGTTTGGTGGCGAACTTATTGAGGAGTAGCTTTTTCGATATGCCATAGCGGTTTATTATGTAAGTTTCTTCTTAAACTCCTCTTCATCAATCACTTCAACATTTAACTCCTTCGCTTTCTTAAGCTTACTACCTGCATTTACACCGGCTACCACAAAGTCCGTTTTTGAACTCACCGCGCTTTGAACGTGCCCGCCGGCTTCTTTTATCAACCGCTTAGCCTGGTCGCGTGTCATAGTTTCAAGTGATCCAGTCAACACGAAACTTAGACCTGTAATAGCTGTTTTCTTCTGTTCTTTTGGAAGAATCAAGGTTAAGCCGGCATTGTAAAACTTCTCAAACAATTTTCGATTCCGCTTTTCGGAGAACCATTCAACAACTGCTCCGGCTACCTTACCTCCAACGCCTTCAACATTTTCCAATTCTTCAATATTGACAGAATCAAGAGTTTTTAAAATATCCATTGGAGTAATCAAATCTTTTTTTGACATTTTTTCTTCAATCTCATCTTCTCCAAACAAGCTGGCCTGACCTTTTTTTTCAATCTTTATAGTCTTTAATTTTTCCGAACTTCTTTTTAAATGATGTTTTATGAACCCGGCTAAATCACCACTGGCTTTTTCTCCAAGATATCTAAGACCAAGTCCAAATAAAAATCTTTCAAGTTCAATCTGTTTCTTTGCCTGAATCGCGTTATAAATTTTTTGCGCGCGCTTTTCTTTAAACAATGGCAAATTATAAAAATCAGCTACTTGAAGAGTTAAAATGTCAGCCGGATCCTTTATCAAATCAAATTTAACAAGCTGATCGATTACCTTTATCCCCAGACCGTCAATATTAAATGCGGACTTCGAAACAAAATGATAAAAATTTCTTAAAGTTTTTGCAGGACAATCCGGATTTATACAACGATAAGCGGCGAAGCCTTCTTTTCGCTCAACATTTCTATCACAAACAGGACATTTTTTCGGAAAATGAAACTTTTTTTCTTTTCCCGTACGAAAATTTTTCATAACTTCAACCACCTCGGGAATTACGTCTCCGGCTTTTTGAATAATCACCGTGTCACCTATTCTAACGTCTTTTTTAGCTATTTCATCCTCGTTATGGAGGGTTGCGCGCGATATTGTGGAACCGGCCACCAAAACAGGCTTTAAATGCGCAACCGGAGTTAAGACACCTGTTCTTCCAACCTGAATTTGGATATCTTCAACCAAAGTAGTTGCTTGCTCCGCCGGAAATTTGTAAGCAATCATAAAACGAGGAAATTTTGCTGTAAATCCCATCTTTTTTTGTTGATCTTTACTGTTCACTTTAATAACAATGCCGTCTACTTCATAAGGCATATCATGCCTTTTTTCATGCCAACTTTCGCAAAACTCAATAACTTCATCAATCGTTTTAAACGTATGCCACTCCGGATTTACCTTTAATCCCATTTCCGTAAATTCTTTAAGAATCTCTTCCTGTTTTTTTGGTTCTTGTTTTAAATCCGAGGCACCAAGTTCGTAAAAAAACGCATCAAGATTGCGAGAAGCAGCTACTTTCGGATCCAGTTGTCTTATTGTTCCGGCAGCGGCATTACGAGGATTTGCAAAGGTATCTTCTCCTTTTGCCTCCTGCTCTTTATTGAGCTTCTCAAAACTTTTTTTTGGCATATATACCTCTCCGGAGACTTCAATTGTTACTTTTTTATTCAGTTCAAGCGGCACGCTTTCAATTGTTTTAATTGTATGTGTTACATCTTCACCTTCAATTCCGTTTCCGCGAGTAACGGCTCGCACAAATTTACCATCTCGATAATGAACTGTTATGTTTAGTCCGTCTATCTTAAGTTCACATGTAAAAGTAATTTTTTCCCCGGGGACGAGTTTACAAATTCTCTCCGCCCATTCACGTACATCTTTAGCGGAAAAAGCATCCTGAAGACTTTTTTTTGGTGTAATATGCTTAACTTTTGTAAATTTTCCCGATA
Organism: Patescibacteria group bacterium; assembly: GCA_024275695.1. Taxonomy (GTDB): domain Bacteria; phylum Patescibacteriota; class Gracilibacteria; order UBA1369; family PNNO01; genus JAJRYP01. The sequence goes on from JAJRYP010000106.1 coordinate 3,668, forward strand.
AAACACTCCCGACACGTCTTGTCGGCGAATCCGGAGTAATCAACTCCGGGTACTGATTTTCCAACTCTATTAATTCTTTTTTCAAAGAATCTCGAACCGCCTCGGAAACTTCGGATTTATCTAAAACAAAATAATCATAATTACGTTTTTTTATCTCCTCGCGAAGTTTTTGAATTCTTTCTTTTGCTTGCTTTAAGTCCATTGAAAAAAACTTATAATTTTGGTATAATGGTAAGAAAATCCAAGAATCATCATTTCGTATTATAACTAAAATAATTCAAATGGACGAGCATCAATTTACACAAGGTAAAAAACTGGTGGATGAATCCCTTATGAATCAGGGAATAGATGAAAATGTTCAACAAATGATCAATAAGCCTCAAGCGGACCCTACGGGTGTTGATGAAGCAGATAGAGAATTCATGCAGCTTGTTATGAAACTAATTGAAGACGGGACTATTGATCTTTATCGCCCCGAAACGCTCATGAATAAAGAAGTTTATAATTCCCTGGATGAATCCAAAAAAGGAAAAGCGGATACAAACGCCATTCCCCTTCTTGGCGAAATTAGAAATATTAAAAAACTTTATGATGCCGGAGACAGGGAAAGTTACCAAATTCAGAATCTAATCCATCGTGTTCGTTTAACTAAAGAACGTCTGGAAGACGAATGCGGCAATGTTTATATTATTTAATAACTTTTCGATGGGAGAAAGAGCGAGACAAAGCGGCACACCGACAGGAGAACCAAAAGAAAGATTTGACACGTCTTTAGATACAAAGGCTGCAAAACGTGCTGAAGCTGCAAAAAAACATGCAGCAGGTAAAAAAGAAGTGATAGCAAAAAGTAAAAAGCGAAAAAAAGATTTGCTTTCCACTATCAGAGGTTCGTTAGATTATGCTCAGGCATCGGGTTTAGCAAGAACGTTTGGTGATTTTTTTATGAGATTACAAGCACTTTCCGAAAGTTTTAAAGACTTGGGAAACTATGATTTTGGAGAACTTATCTATGGTTATGACGGACCTCTTAAAAAAAGCATGTCGAAACTGGAAACACAGCTAAAAAAACATGTTAAAAAAGTTCCGGAAGAAGAACTTCGCAAACTTGCTTCAAAAAAGGAAGAACTCGATAAAGTAGTTGCAAATGAAACCGCGGGAGCATACATGTTTAGAGTTCTCGGATTTATTCCTCCATCTCCACCTAAAGAAGTTGATAAAAAGGCCTTTTTTCTTCAAGCCCTTTTAGTAAAATTAAAAATATCCGATTCTCAAAAAAAATACAGTTTAATCGGACGTAAAGAAATTTACAAAAGCGTTAACGTTTCTGAAAAGGATTATAAGGGACCTGTTCTCGGTAAAAACGATCCGATATTTTTTATGATAAAAATCAAAGGTGTCAGAACTCTTGTTGGCGGTTTTTACGAAGGACATCCCACAACTAATGAAATACGAATAAAAACCGTGGAAAATGGCAAAATAGTACATAAAACATATCATATGCGTGACGCTTTCTTTGCATTCAACGCACCCGGAAATACAGAGAAAGTAGCTAAGCAGAAGCGGAGTTGACGACACCCCTCTTTTTTCAGTATAATATTATAAACACATTAATCAAATACAAATGGCACAAGACGACGACAACAGCATTCTTGATTTATCTAATAGCGAATCTATGGAGGAAGAAGATATTCTTTTAAGCGAGGCTGAACTTCTTGGAACTGCCGCCGGACATTCGGGAACAAACGCTACTGCCGGCGGGACGGCGACAACAGGCAAAGCAGCCACTTCAAAATTTTATATACCTGCGGTTGTTCAGGAAAAATATCCGAATCTTGTTCCGTTAATCCTTGAAACAGAATCAATGGATGACGAAGAACGAGAATATTGGTTTCAGATTTTACCGATAATGACTCCTGAACAGGTTGAAAAATTCCGTGAAATTCTGATTAGCGAAAAATAACAACTTGCGAAACTCGATGCTGAATATGAAGCGGAGCTAGCCAAAATCAATGAAAAACATGTATCCGAGTGGGAAGATTTTGAAACGAAGCAAGAACGCGCCCGCCGCATAAAAGCTGAAATGGCTCAAGAAGAACAAGAATCGTCCATTGAAGAAGATCTTTTAAATAAGCTTCAAAATCTTTAAATACTTTTTATACAGGTTTTGCCAGGACTATAAGTCTTTTTAAATTTGTTCCAACAGGAGTACATGTAATTAACGTAAGTCGTTCGTCACCTCCTTGAGTAAGGACATCAACTTGCGTTGGCAAAACAACTTTAGTTTCATATACTTCATATTCGTATTTTTTCTGCTTATAATAAACATATATTTTATCACCGATCTTCACGCCGTGAAGTAAAGCAAATACGTCTTTAAACCTTCCGGGATCCCATGGAAAATAAGAACTGTGACCGGTAATAACGACGTTTCCATCATCACCGGGGAATGCCGTTCCGGGATAATGAACCACTCCATCCTGCAGGGCATCCTGAATTTCCTGCTCAAGACGGGTCCAATCTCTATTAACAAGGGCTTCGGTACTCACGGTAATAATAGGCACATTTTTATTTATTCGCGGAATAATAATTCGAGTATCCGGCGGGGTAACATCTAAATCAAGATCCGGTATTTGTGTTTTTTGCACTTCCGGATCTTTGCTCAGCTCCATTAAAGTCTGCTCCTTTTCCGGATCCCCGTGAACCGGCAGTTTAACTGCTTGCATTGGATGTTCCTGGCTGTAATCGCTTCCGTCCGCGTATTCGCTCGCCGGTTTAATAAAGCCCAATTTATCCATAATAATCGTACTGTACGCATTCCAGTTCATTATAAAAAACAAAAGAATGAAAATTGTTGCCGAAGTTGAAATGAAACGCACCGTCCCCCACAACTTTTCTCCTTTTGCCGGCATTTTTTTTAAAGGTTCCTCTTTAGGCAATTTTTTATGAAATTTTTCAAAACCGGCTTGAGGATTGAGTTCAGGTCCTATATGTAATTTATAGGTCTCTTTTTTATTATTTTGATTTGTGTTTTTTTCAAGCATATAAATTTATTATTTCCTTATCTTGATATTATACCGTTTTTGAAGCTTATTTGCTATACGTAATACTTTTTATAATGCCACCGCCAAGCACCCGCTCTTTATCATAAAACACTACCGATTGCCCCAACGTAATAGCTCTTTGCGGCTTTAGAAAATGAATTTCGGCATTATCACCATTTTTGTTAATTACAGCTCTGCGAGGTGGAAAACGATATCTGATTCTGGCTCGCACGTTATGCTTTCCGTCCGGAAGTTCCTCTTCCGTAAAAGTCATTTTATGAATTTTAAAATCACTTTGGAAAACTTCATTGTCCTTGCCCACAACAAGCGTATTATCCTCATAATCGAGACGAACAACATACCACGGATCTTTCTCTCCTCCTATATCTATTCCTTTGCGCTGCCCGACAGTAAAAAATTGAAGCCCTTTGTGGACTCCTATTTTTTCACCGTTGGTTGTAACAATCGGTCCAGCTTTCAAAACATTTTTCGGGAAGTATCGTTTAAGAAAATCCGTATGCTGTTTGTCCGGAAAAAAACATATACCTTGACTCTCTTTCTTTTCCAACGGCTCAAAAAGCTCTCTCTTTTTAGCTTCTTTACGCACCTTACTCTTTGTCATGCCTCCGACCGGAAACAAGATATGCTTTAATTTTTCCCGGCCAAGCGTATATAAAAAATAACTCTGATCTTTAATCTTATCCTTTCCCATCCACAATTCATAAATCGTCTTTCCTTTCTTTTTTTTCTTTTTAATACGGGCAAAATGACCTGTGGCGACATAATCCGCGCCAAGTTGCTTCATTCTTTCAAGAAGAAAGCCAAATTTAATGTGTCGATTGCATTCGATACAAGGATTTGGCGTATGGCAAATTTTATATGTATCAATAAAATAGTCAACGATTTGCTTTTTAAAACGATTTTTAACATTCAAGACATAAAATGGCATATTAAGTTTAGATGCAATACGCCTCGCGGTATTTAAAGATTCAATTGAACAACACTTATTTTGAGGAAAACTGACTTGTTCATCCTGCTCAAAAACAGTTGGATCACTCCAAAAATTCATATAAACACCAATGCATTCATACCCCTTTTCAACTAGCATGGCAGCTGTTAATGAAGAATCCAGACCACCCGACATTGCAACCAGAACTTTTCCTTTGGATTGAGACATTTTCGTTGACGTTTAGCGACTTTTATGCCATTATTGAAGTCCGAAATATTGGGCATTTACTTTACAATGATATGTCAAATACACGAAAAGTAAATATAGAAAAGAAACTTGATGAGATTATTAAAAAGATCAAGGAGTACCTTGATGATTTCAATGAAGAAAAATTTACCAAAGCGTTTAAGTTCGCCAGAGATGCTCATGAAGGCCAATACCGTAAAGACGGAGTAACTCCGTACATTGTTCATCCGCTTGAAACAGTCAATATTTTAACAGATCTTCATATTGACGAAGATTCGTTGATTGCGGCCTTGGTGCATGATGTTCCCGAGGACACAAAGAAAACTATTCGTGACGTTGAAAGACTTTTTGGGAAAAAAGTTGCTTTTTTAGTTAACAGTATTACCAAATTATCAAAAGTATACTACAGGCACGATATGGCCGAACGGCAGATCGAATCATTAAAAAAATTGCTTATTCATAGTGCGAAAGACTCAAGAGTAATTTTGATAAAACTGGCCGACAGACTTCATAACATGAGAACTCTTGAATATGTTAAGCCGGAAAAACGTGTAAGAATCGCAAAAGAAACACTCGAAATTTACGTTCCGATCGCAAATCTTCTTGGTATCGACCAATTAAAAAAAGCGCTTGAAGATCTATGTTTCAAGCACATCTTTCCAAAAGAATATAAAAACATTGAACAAAAATTGGCTGAAACAAAAATTAGACAGGCAAATTTACTTGATGAAACAAAACGGGTTGTTACAAAAGCTCTAAAACAAGATGGCATTGAAAATTTTGAAATAACGGGGAGAGAAAAAAGCAGATACAGCGTTTACAAAAAAAGTCTCAGAAAAGAAAAATCTCCCGATGAACTTGAGGATTTGCTTGCAATGAGAATTATGGTTGATGATATAAAAGATTGCTATGTTGTACTGGGTGTTATTCATTCGTTATTTAAGCCGAAACCCGGAAGATTTAAAGATTATATTTCTGTTCCCAAAACAAACGGATATCAAAGCCTTCACACTATAGTATTTGGAATAAAAGGACAAATCACGGAATTTCAGATTCGCACGCACGATATGCATCTTGAAGCGGAATATGGAATTGCCGCTCATTATTTTTACAGAAGTCAACAGAGTTTAAATAACGCACTAAGCGAAAAACAATCAAAATGGGCAAAAAAAATCCTTTCTTATCAAAAGACAAACTTTGATAGCGAAAATTTTATCGAAGCTTTAAAAATTGATATTTTTCAGGACAGAATTTTCACTTTCACTCCAAGAGGCGACACTATAGATCTTCCGAGAGGAGCTACTGCAATCGATTTTGCATATACAATTCATACGGAAGTTGGAAACAATGCCTTAAAAGTTGAAATCAACGGTGAAATCGCGCCTCTAACGACTCAACTTAAAACAGGGGATGTTATTAGTGTTATCACTTCACCGCATCCAAAAGGGCCAAACAGAGAATGGCTTATCTTTGCTAAAACAAATCTGGCAAAGAATAAAATCCGAGATGCGTTAAAAACCATTGGCAGAAAAAAGAAAATTGGGATCGGACGTAGGCTGCTTCAAAAAGAATTCGACAGGGCGGGCGTGGGATTAATCGAAGAATTATCTAAAAAGAAACTTAAACTTCTTGTAGCAACACATAGTAAACCTCATCACTGCCGAACTTTCCAGGATCTTCTCGTGGCCATAGGTGAAGGGACAATTAATCCGGTAGACATTATTAGAATCATTTATCCTCAAAAAACATTATTAAAGTCCGATCCTTTCAGATATTTGAAGAAACTTTTTCATATGCCTCAACTTAATAAAAAACGCGTCGGGCTTAAAATAAAAGCTTTGGATAGAATCGGAGCGGCAAGAGACGTGTTAAATATTCTTACGGAAAACAAGATTAATATCGCTAAACTTAAAGTCAGTTCACGCGGTCTTCACAATACGTTTTCCATGAGCCTTGTCCTTGAAGTGGAATCCTTTGACCAGTTCAGTTATATATGTGAACAGATGGAACAAATTGACGAAATCATTGAAGTAAGACGTGAATTCCATCTAAAACGCATTCCGTTTTACATTTTGGCCGCTTTTACAATTGCCTTATGGACCGCACATCCTTTTGTAACTTATTATCTTTCACAAGGTACATTTTTTAACATTCCCGAAAATCTTGCCATTTACGGAGGTATTGCAATGCTTTTTTTCCTTGTATATCAATTAAAACGTGCTACACAAAGAACTTTCCCGGAATTAAGAAATACCGGGAAAATATTGTGGCTTCTAACATTTTTGATTGGCAATTTTGCGCTTTTCACAATTATTGCGGAGATTTATTTCTATGAACTCCACTTTAACTGGATTGTTGTCTTCGGGTTGATTTTGTTTATTTACGCTTATCTCGCGTCCGAATACATGGAATATAAAAATCCAACGGAAACCTAAAATGATCTCGCTTCGCTCGTTTCCATTTATTGCGCACTTCGCTCTGCTTCGTGCGTGGCCGAAAATTCCATTAAAGATTCTTTAACATAAAGATTTTCATCATATAAAGCTCTTCCAATAACGGCACCTTTAACGCCTATCTCTTTTAAAGTTTTTAAATGCTTTTTTGTTCCTATACCACCGGAGGCGTAAACCCGGAGAGGTGTCATGCGCAGGATACGATCAATTTCATCATAATTTGGATGAATTTCCGTTCCTTCTTTCCAAACATCTTTATAAAGTACTTGCGTGACACCAAATGAAGGAAGTTTTTCAGCAAAATCAATGACTTTTAAAGGAAAATCAAGCTTTTGATCGGTTAACACTTCATCTCCTTTTGCCTTAATTCCTACAATAATCTTATCTGCTCCATATTTTTTTATACTTTCAACGTAAACCGGCTCAGCCGAAACGCCGAGACACACCTGATTCATTCCCATTGCAAACGCCCGCGCAATCGCATCCATGCTTCTAATCCCGCCCGCCAATATCAAATGCGCATCAGTTTCGCGTCTTAGTTCTTTAACAATTTCAAGATTTAGATTGGTCCCGAATTCCGACTTATCAAGATCAACAATTAAAATCTTCGTAGCTCCCTGCGAAACAAACTCTGCGGCATATTCCAAAGGAGACTTGTTATAAATCTCCTTTTGCTCAAGACTCCCCTTATAAAGGGCGACACATTGCTCGCCTAAAATATAAATCGCCGGCACTATTTCCATCAAATTTTAATTATTGACTGAAACGAAAATGCATTATGTCTCCGTCTTGTACAATATACTCTTTTCCTTCAAGTCTCATCAAACCTTTTTCGCGAGCTTTTGTTTCTCCGCCACTTTCGATAAAATCGTTACAATTAATAACTTCCGCTCGGATAAATCCTTTTTCGAAATCGGTATGAATTGTACCGGCGGCTTTTGGAGCAGTATCACCATTTCTTATAGTCCAGGCATGGACTTCTTTTGGTCCGGCCGTAAAGAAAGTTATTAAATTAAGAAGTTTATATGAAGCTTTGATTAACTGATTTAAGCCTGTTTCTTTTAATCCGATAGTTCCTAAATATTCCTTTGCTTCTTCCTCCGTGAAACTTCCAAGCTCCTCTTCCGTTTTTGCGGAAATAGGAATTAATGTTTTTTCGTCCGATATGTCGAGTTTTCCCCTAATCTCGTTAATATTTGTATTTGCAACTTAATCCTCACGGACATTTGCGATATATAGAAGAGGCTTTGCGGTTAAAAAATGGAGATCGCCAATCAGGATTTTCTCCTCTTCGGACAAATCCATGTTTGAAACAAGTTCTCCACGATGAAAATACGCCTCGATTTTTTTTAAAAGCTCAACATATTCTTTTTTCTTTTTATCACCCGACTTCGCTTCACTTTCGGCTTTATGAAGTCTTTTTTCCAACGTCTGCAAGTCGGCGAAAATGAGCTCCGCTTCAAGAATTTCTCTATCTTTTTGCGGCATCACTTCACCGTGAACATGGATAACGTCGGGATCTTCAAACACACGAATAACTTGAGCAATGGCATCACATTCGCGTATATGAGAAAGGAACCGATTCCCAAGACCTTCTCCTTCGCTCGCACCTTTCACGAGTCCGGCAATATCAACAAATTCAATAACTGCGGGAATTATTTTTTCGGGATTAACCACCTTCGCGAGATCGTTAATTCTTTCATCCGGGACTTCAACAACTCCGACATTTGGATCAATCGTACAAAAAGGATAATTTGCCGATTCAGCCGTTTTGGAACGCGTGAGCGCATTGAATAGCGTTGATTTCCCTACGTTCGGAAGCCCGACTATACCTATTTTAAGAGACATATTCTTTCAGAAGTGAATTTAAGTGTACGCATCCCATTTAAACACAAATCGTAGCGTTTTGAAATAACACATTTAGAACTTCAGCTTTTCTCTAAGTTCTTCCCATTCGTCGAGTTCAATTTGCCCCTGCGCAGTTTTCCATTTTGCGTTTGGAGGAACGAAATCAATCATATTTCCAAATGATGCGGCAATAATTCTGCTCAATCTACCTTTTTCACTCATACAAAAAGAAACCAGCGGAAGCCCGATAGCATCACTTTCGGCAAGAAGTCTAAGAGGAATAAGATTATCTTCCACTTTCTGCGCCGTCATAATTATTTTGCCAATATCCGCGCCAAGGGATTTCATTTTTTTTGTTATGTCAAGAGCCTCGTTATAAGGAAGTGTTTCCGTAAAATTGTGGAAAGAAAGAATCAATTTAGTATTTTGCTTTTCCAGAAGTAAATCAGGAAAAAAAGAATCAAGATCAATATCAATATATGCCGGGTCATGCTCTAATACTTTATCAATTAACTGCCGATTTGATATATCGGTAATTTTGGCAAGGAGAGGCTTATTGGCTTCCTCTAAGAGTTTTTCAACATTTACGTTTTGAATTTCATTAATCCATATTTCAATTAAATCGTAATTTCCCGGTATTTCTTGTAGCTTCCGCAAGACCCGGTCCATTTGGTTTTCTTTAATTGAAGCAGCAATCATCTCTTTATATTTATTAAAAAATATCTTATTGTACTATACGGAACCATTATTCATAATTTCAAATTTATACTATGCCTTATTTTGAATTTCTTCAATATTCATATTTTGGAAATACTCTTGAAAGATATGCAATTGCAGTCGGAATTTTTATTTTATTTATTATTGCCGCAATTATTTTGAACTTTCTCGTAAAGGGAATTTTTCAAAAATACGCCATTAAAACAAAAACGAAACTCGATGATACGGTTTTGCATATTTTTCAACGTGTTGTTGTATTTATTTTGGCACTCGGAGGTCTCTATTTTGGTATTAAAGCACTTGTTTTACCTGACAATTATGCCGATTTTTTAAACAAAGCGTTTCAGGTAATCATTATATTCAAAGTATTTCAGGGAATTACAATTCTTTCGGATTTTATTATTAAAAATTATTTCTGTAAGCTTCTTAAATCTCAAGGTGGATTTGAAATTCAACTTACCAGGCTTATCAGCCGCATCGCAAATATCGCATTATGGGTAATTGGACTCAGCATGATTCTGCAAGTTTTTGGTTACAATATAACCGCACTTGTTACCGGACTTGGAATTGGAGGTTTGGCTATCGCCCTTGCCGCACAAGAAACTTTGGGAAATTTTTTCAGTTCGATTTCAATAATGACGGATAAACCTTACAAAATCGGTGACATCGTAAAATTTGGTAATTACGAAGGATTTATCCGCGATATCGGACTCAGGACGACTCGTATAGAAACTTTTAAAGGAACTTCCATTTCGGTACCAAACAGCGAACTTGCGAAATCGGTTGTGGAGAATCTTTCCAAAATGAAAGCACGCAGATATGACGGCGTTATCGGCCTCGCCTACGATACTAAAACCGCAAAGATCAAAAAAGCTCTCTCTCTAATTAAGGAAATAATTAAGGAAGAAAAAAGCACAACTAAAGATTTTCGTGTAAATTTTACCGATTATGAAGAATCTTCACTTAGAGTAGAATTCACTTATTTCGTCAAGAAACCTGAAGATTACAATTTTTATATGAAGATCAGAACGAAACTTAACATAGCAATAAAGGACGCACTTGAAAAAGAAGGAATTGAAATGGCATTCCCTACTCGTACCGTTCACCTGAAGAAGTTATAAAAGTTATTAGCGAAGCACGATTTACTTCAATATTCAATAAATAATAAATTACACAATTTACACCCAAGTCGCTTTACAGTAGCGGCTATTTGTGGTATCATATTGTAATTAAATAAAAACAAAAATAATGGATAATTTATTTTCCGAAAACAGACTTATTTTCCTTTCTCCTCCCGGAAAAGGGCCTAAGCCCGGACCAAAAAAACAAGAAACACACGAGGCTGTTGAAAAACCTTCGTTAAAGCTTGAAAAAACTCCCGAAGCTCTTAAAGTGGAGGTTGAGCGAACACGCGATTCAATCAAAACTTTAAGGGAGCATATTAAAAAACGTGCGGAACGAAATCCCGCTTTAAAAAAAATCCTGGCAAGACTGGATCAAATTGATGATGCTTTTTATCGAATGACACAAAGTTCGGAGGGAGTTAAATGGAATACATTGCAGAAAATTCAGACGATGATTTACAAACCGGGAAGCGAACTTAATAAACAACGTATCGCAGTCGCGAAAAATATACTTGAAAAATCCGTTGGTGATTTTCGAAACGGGAATGTGGCTCGTTTGCTTGATCTCGCTTTGCTACTTAAATCTGATGGTATTCCCATTAAATCACAAGGATTAAGTGTTGAAAGAAGAGGCCATCATATGATTTTAAAAAACGGCAATTCTACAACTACTTTTAAAATTGTACTGCAAGGCGACAATTGGACGCTAAACGAAGTGAGAATTGGAAAAAACGACAAAACTACCGAAACCGCTTTAGGGAAAAAGAAAACAAGCCCATATGTGCTTGGTGGATTAAAAGAAAGTGGCGGCTATACTCGTCCATTTTATTCTAACAGGGAAACCGCTACCAAAGATGTGTATGATTATTCACACATGGCTAAAACCAAACCAAAACAAAAGGTAGTGGCAAAAAGAACACCTGAAAAACAAAGAACCCAAGCCGAGATTATTGGAGCTCAACTTACACAAGCAATTAAACTTATTCAGGAAGGAAAATCTCTCAATGCGGAAGCTAAGAAAGGACTTTCGACAATTGCAACACTTTTGCGAAAAGCCGATGAAGCGGGGAATCCAACCAGTCTAAATTATAAAAATGTCAAGATTTCGCTTACCTACGATGGAGAACACTTAAGAATGGATCTCCCGAAAAAACGCGGAAAAGGTGTTACTGTTAACGAAACTGCAATTTATTCAATACATGACAAAGCAATGACCGGCCGTGAGACAACCAAAAAAATAATAACTCGTGAAATTGTTCATAAAAGATGGGAAAAATTGATAAAAAAAGTAAATAGATTAAAGCCGGGAGAACAAGTATCGATTACTGTTGGAAATAACAGAATGGATATCAAAAAAACGAAAACAGGTATAAACATCTATGTAGATGGAGTATTAAACAGGAATTTAAATATGGCGAGTCTGAGTATGGTCAATATCGATTCTCAAACAGACTATAAGATTGTTACTGCAAAAAAAGTAAAAGTGGCCGCAAAACCTAAACCTGAAAGGCCATATAAATTTAAAAAAGGCACTACCGGTAATTTAGTACAAAGAGCCGCGGAAGGAATACAAGAAGGGTCTGATGCACAATGGAAGCTGGCTATGAAGAAATCTCTTGATGCGAAAATTAAACAATTATCATCACACTCTACAAGATTAAGATTGGCTAAACAGATTATTAACGTATTACAAACACAAATGCCAAATGTACCGAAAAATAAAATATACTCTGAGGCAGGCCGAAGAGTTGCCGTTTTTATAACACATTTGAAAGGCGCAAGATCAAGAATTGATTCTCAAACACCTTCTCAAACAAGACAAGATATTAATAGAGCTATAGCTCTATTACCTGTTGGGAATAAAAAAGAAGGCCCGCTTTATGCTTTCGTAAAAGATTTACAACCTACGGAAATTAAAAAAGCGGCACCTAAAAAAGCTGTCGCTGCAAAACCCGGTGTTAGTTTTGAGAAAGTCGCCTTAAAAGATTGGCCGCAACAAATACAAACTAATGTGGCAAATGTCTTAAGACAGCTTTTAAAATATCCAAACATTGCCAAAGCGTATAATAGAAGATTTAATTCGGTTGCTTCGATATTATTAAAAAAAGTGCCCGGATCCCAATATTTACATGCTTTAACACAACATAAAGCTGTGAGAAAATTATTCCAGGATATAGCAAAAAATTCCGATGTTAAAAAGTTCCTAAGACGATATAATGAAAAGGCATTGCTTGGTCAAATTAAAAAACTTGCACTCGCACCTTACCCTCCGGAGCCCAAGAAACCTACAGCTACTGAGAAAATAAGGATAGCACAATTGAAAAAAAGACGAGAAAAGATGAAGAAATGGGCCACTTAACCGGAACGTGATATTGCCACATAATCAATAATCCAATCATATGACTAATATTGACCCTGTAAACTTAAAAACTCGTTTACAAGAACTCATTAAAAACTCATCGGCTTTACAGAGTCTTCCACCGGAAGCGCGCAAAATGCGCGCAGATATAATGTTGGCTTCAAGTCCGACATTAATGCAAAATTTTATTAACGTTTTAGAAGAGGAAGCTGCCCGGCTTAAAAAAATAGACGAAAAATTTGTTAAAGATGCAGCTCATATCGGCAATTTAATTTCAGAGGTAAAAGAGCTTGAGCAGACGGCAAACAGAGAAATCCGAAAAGAGAATGAAGCATTGGAACGCAAACATGAAGAAGATGAAGCGGCGGCTCTACTTGCAAAGCTCGACAATATTCAAGACAAAGGGGCTAAATAAAATTACCAGCTTACTTTAACTTCGGGAGGATTTACATTTACCATAGTTACTCCATCCGGAAAATCGAAATGATTTGAACCAAGTTTAATCTTGACTTCATTTTTTTCGTTTTCATAATCGGAAATATCCAAAGTAGCGGTCAATTTGGAAGAAAGTTTATTTAAAACGTCCTCCGCACCTTCAACAACCAAAGTCACAGATGGTGGAGACACGCTTTTATTATTTTGATCTGTCCTAAATCGCATAATTACAATTGGGACATTAACGGTTTTTCTGTTAATCGAACTTGCTTCCGTGGCGTATTTTTCAACCTCAACAGACACAGTAACCCGATTTCCGCTCTCAACGGAAACTCCCTCCGGAATTCCGGAAAGCTGAACAGTGTAAGAATGACTTTCGGTTAAATTATCAACCCGGATTTCCTCTGTTGGAACAAATTCAATGGCGTTTATTTTCTCCGGATCTCCGGAAACAACAATGACGGAAGGCTCGACATTTATAGATTTAATCCATATATTTTCCGGCGGAGTCCCAATAATACTCGGCTGCACACCAACTATTTTTTGTCCCGCTTGCGGAGCGATTTTGATTTCTACTTCAATTTCTTTTGGATCAACAAGGATATTTGACAGTTCCTCCCCTTCTTCATCAAAAACTTTTAAAGGATATATTTGCTTAATATCTTGACCTTCAGAATTAAGAGAAATAACCAAAGATACTTCGTTTAAATTGTTGAGCGCTTTTTTGGAACCTTTTAAAATCGCCTTTTCTTCAACAAAATCTATACTTTTGACAACATAACCTTCTTTAACGTCTCCTTCAATCTTTTGTACTATGGGAACTTCTTTTTCCGCTTTTTTTTCTATTTTGACTTTAATACTTGACGGCTCGATTTTAAGCACGCTCACTTCCGAATTTTTTGAACTTACGGAAACTCCTATATCATGTTCGCCCTCTGAAACGTCTTTTAAATCGATATAAGCATCAAAATCTTCGGCATGTATGTTTTTAATTGCCTCTTGAGTGTTTAATTTAAGCCTTAATTTAACATTTTCCAAGTCGTCAACAACGACGAATTCTTCCGGGACATTAAATGCTTTTACTTCAATTTCCTCCGGCAAAGTATAAAAACTGTTTTCCGTTCCTATAATCAAAAACCAAAAGATAACAGCTGCAAGTACTGCAAGTATTTTAAGTTCAAAATTTCCAAGCAGTCTTTTCATAATTTTCGTTTTTTAAAGATTCTTTTACTTCTGCTCCTTAATGATTTTTTCTTTGGAGCATAGAATTCTTCAAGAAATTTTTGAAGACGCTCCGGTTCAATGGCTCGCTCCAATCTTCCATTATGAGCGTATGAAATTGTTCCACGCTCTTCAGATACAACTATCACATGCGCGTCCGTATTTTAGGCCAAACCAATGGCCGCTTTATGTCTGGTTCCAAGCATTCTGTCTCCGGTAAGTTTGTATGAATGAGGAAGAACGCATGCGGCGGCGATTATTTTGTCACCTTCAATAATCACAGCGCCATCGTGCAGAGGCGATTTTGGGAAAAAAGTGCTTAACAAAAGCTCTTTACTTACTTTCCCGTTAATTGGGACTCCTGTTTCCGCATATTCACTTAATGAAACTTCTTTTTTTAAAACTATCAATGCTCCAATTTTTTGCTTTGCCATGATCACGCTTGCTTCAACAAGATTGCTGATTAGAATATCCGATGCTCCAAATTCATTATTACTAAAAATTCTCGTCTGACCGAGTTTTTCCAGTCCTCTTCTAAGCTCCTGTTGAAAAATAACCGGGATCGCAACCAGAATCAATGTGAGAAAACGATCTAAAAGCCATCCTGTAGCGAATAACTGCAATGCTTTACTAAATAAAAACAAAAATGCCAGGATCACAAGACCTATTAGAATATGGATCGCACGACTTCCTTTAAGTAAAAGAAATACATAATAAAAAACAATCGAGACAAGAACGATGTCGATAATAACTTGCGGCCATGCAAACTGCAGCAGTCCAAGATTTTCCCAAAAAGTTCCCGCCTCACGGGATATAAACAGAAGAAATTCCGAAATTGCGTTATTAATATATTCCATAATAATGCCTATTTTATGCTATTTCAGGGTACACCAAAAAAGGCAAAAATCAAGGTTTTAAATATGTCGAAGCCGACTCCGGAATTATTCGCAAGGTCGGCAAGTTTCACCTGGATGGAAAAGAGACAAGCAGCTTTTACGGCATTTCTAAATTTCTCTTTCTTCTGTAGAGAATATATCCGCCAATAAGCGCCGGGAAAAAGTAGATAATTACTTCAGGTCCCGAATCGACCAAGTCACTATCGGATGTTTGTGCCGCCACCGCGGTTGATGTAACTGCCACACCATCCTCAAATATTGCCGATTCGGCAGGCGGTACCGTGGGCGCGGGAGGTGTAAGTATCGATTCTTCTCCCGTTTCCGTTGCTGTAAAATCTTCATCCGCCGCGGGTGATAAATCTTCTTCCGGAGCAGCTTCCTCT
The DNA here is from genome assembly GCA_024275695.1 of Patescibacteria group bacterium. GTDB lineage: Bacteria > Patescibacteriota > Gracilibacteria > UBA1369 > PNNO01 > JAJRYP01. The sequence goes on from JAJRYP010000106.1 coordinate 19,340, forward strand.
TCGGGAAGAACTTCTTCCGGAGCAGCTTCCTCCGGAGTCGGCTCTTCTTCAACGACCGGCTCTTCCTCGGGAGCTACAGGTTCTTCTTCAACAAGTTGGCCTTCCGCTTTCGTAACCTCGATTGCGCATTCTTCATCTAAAATTTCAGAAACTTCTCCAACACAAATTTTCCCTGTCATGAAGGGATAAAACGAACTGTTGTAATAATAGACACCTTCCTCAACAAATGTATTACTGAAAGTATCACCGAGCGACATCACATCACTTTCAAAATCTTCTCCGGACTTCAAGCTGTCTTCCGGATCATATGATGTCACGGTATGTTGAACATCCGCATTCCCTTCGGATTCATCATGAAGCCAAGTAATAGTCGTCTCGGGTTCAATTCGAATCACGTCCGGATCAAAAGCAAAATCCTGGATACGTACTAAAACGGTATCGGTATCAATAATTTGTGCTTTTAAATCCTCGCTGGGCAGTTGCACCCAGTATGCAAGCGCTGCAATGAGTGTAACAAGCACTATGGAAACAATTGTGTGTATTTTTGTTTTTATGTCCATATTTTACAAGATTATTTCAAGGTAAATTAGTCTAGTTATAATAGCATAATTTTAGAAAAAATTAAAGGTTCAAGGTGTAGACGCAGCCCTGTTTTTAGGGTATAATAACATAAACTCTTAAAAGAAAATTTATGTATATAAAAACACAAAATAAAGAAAACACTCCTTCTCTTCCTGAAAATTTATTTATTTTACCTATAAAAGAACTTGTTGTTTTCCCTTCAATGGTAATTTCGGTTTATGTAAAAAATCGGGAATTCATTAAGATTCTTGATGAAAAAAGGAACAGTAACGAATTAATTGGCATTATTACTCATAAAGATGCGACGAAACCGGTTCCTCCACCTGAGAATCTTTATAACGTCGGAACTGTTTGTAATATTTTGCAGATTATTAAAGGTCAAGGCGATGAAGCGATGATATTGGTTGAAGGTATCTCTCGTTTTTTGGTAACGGAATTCACGCAAGAAAAGCCATCCGTCGAAGCAAAAATCGAAGATATTAAACCTACTTTAACCAAATCGGAAGAAGGAGACGGCGTCGCACTTGAGATCAAAAAACTCCTTGAAGTTTGTAATTCTCTTGGCAAACCTCTTCCGGAAGAAATTCTTATTAATCTACCAAATATTTCAGATTATGAAGAACTTTGCAATCTTACATGTTCGTACTTAACAATGCCAATTCCCGAAAAGCAATATCTTCTTGAGATGAAGGATACAATTCAAAGAATGAAAGAGATTGTTAAACAGTTATCTCGTGAAATTCGAATGCTTGAAGTAAGAAGCAAAATCCACTCCGAAGTTGAAAAAGAAATGAGTAAAACAGAAAAAGAATTTGTTTTGAAGCAAGAACTCAAAGCTATTCAAAAAGAGCTTGGTGAAGAAGATGGCGAACAGGCAGCTGCGATGAAAGAAATCAGACATCTTAAAAAACTTATAAAGCAGGCAAAAATGCCAAAAGATGTCGAAAAAATTGCTCTGGATGAATTAAAACGTTTGGAAAGAATTTACCCTATTTCTCCCGAATATAATGTTGTTCACAACTATATTGAATGGCTATATGAAATGCCCTGGAAGAAGAGTAGTAAGTCGAAAATTGACATCAAAAAGGCCAAAAAAATTCTTGATGAGGACCATTACGGTCTCAAGCAAGTTAAAGAACGTATTCTTGAATATCTTGCCATTTGTGAAATACAAGATAAACCCGGTGCGACAATTATGTGTTTTGTTGGGCCTCCGGGTGTTGGAAAATCTTCTCTGGGTAGAAGTATAGCGCGTTCACTCGGACGAAAATTCATTCAAATGTCTCTTGGCGGCATGCATGATGAAGCTGAAATAAGAGGTCACAGACGTACTTATGTAGGTGCTATGCCCGGAAGCATTATTCAAAACATTAAACGCGCCGGAGAAAACAATCCCGTATTTATGCTGGATGAAATCGATAAACTTGGAATTGGAAATTTTCAGGGAGATCCTGCCTCGGCATTAATCGAAGTGCTTGATCCGGAACTGAATTTTTCATTTAACGATCATTATCTGGATGTCCCTTTTGACCTTTCCAATGCACTCTTTATTACAACAGCGAATATTTTGGATCCAATTCCTCCCGCTCTTTTAGACAGGATGGAGGTTATTCAGCTTCCCGGATATACGGAAGAAGAAAAAATCCAAATCGGAAAGAAATATCTTGTTCCTAAACAAATCAAACTCAACGGACTTGAGAAGCATCCTTTTGTTATTGATGACGAAGCACTTTCTTATATGATTCGTCGATATACAAGAGAAGCGGGTTTACGTGATCTTGAACGAGAGATTGCCAAAATATGCCGGAAAGTAGCTAAGAAAATGCTTGAAAAAGGTACTAAAACAAAAAAAATTACCAAAAAAGAAATCCCACAGCTTCTTGGAGTTGAAAAATTCTTTATCGATGTGAAGCAGGAAAAAGATATGGTTGGTGTCTCAACGGGTCTTGCCTGGACGCAGGCAGGTGGAGAAATTATTTTCATTGAAGCAACAAAAATGCCCGGGCAGAATCAGTTAATTCTAACCGGTCATTTGGGAGAAGTAATGCAAGAATCAGCAAAAGCCGCTTTAAGTTACATTAGAAGCAATGCAAAAAAATACAAAATTAAAGCGGACGCATTTAAAAATGTTGATATCCATATACATGTTCCGGAAGGAGCGACTCCAAAAGACGGTCCATCCGCCGGTATTACAATTGGGACGGCTCTTCTTTCTTTATTCACAGAAAAAGAGGTAAAAAGAGATGTTGCAATGACCGGTGAAATCACTTTACAAGGACGAATCCTACCTATTGGCGGATTAAAAGAAAAAGTGCTCGCCGCTAAAAGATCCGGGATCAAAACAATTATTATTCCAAAAGAAAACGAAAAAGATTTAAAAGATATTCCAAAACATCTTGTTAAAGGAATCGAATTTATTTTCGCAAAATCTCTGGACAATGCCGCTAACGTTGCTTTAAAAGCAAAATCGGCTAAGAAATAGACTGTTTTGAGTATAATTCTTTACCTTTAAATACTGTCTTTTGAACTATTTGATTGTAATCTTTTAAATTACATAATCGTTTAATTATTTTCGATGCCGGTTCGTTTACCTTAGCTCGGCTATCTATTACAAGAAAATCGGCAAATTTCCCTTTTACAAGATTCCCGGTTTTTTCTGCAAATCCAAAAATTTCCGCTCCCGCAAGAGTCGCATAATATAAAGCAGATTCAGGAGTTACAGCATCTCCATGAACTTCAAGATAAGACCTCATAACATCAAACATGGAAACATGAGGGCCCGCTCCCACATCTGTGGCAAGTGCAAACCGGATATTTTTTTCAAGAATTCGACTAATCGGCATCACTCCGCTTTGCAAAGCTTCATTTGAAGTTGGACAATGTGCTATTTTAGTTTTTGTTTGTTTAAGAATATCAAGTTCTTTATCTGTTGAATGAATTACATGAGCCATGATTGTTTTCGGGCCAAGCAACCCTGCTTTATAGTAAACATCGCAGTAGCTTTCACAATCCGGGAAAAGCTCTTTAACCCACTTTATTTCATCTTCGTTTTCGTTTAGGTGCGATTGAACGTAGACATCATATTTTTTTGCATATTCAGCTGCTTTTCTCATCGATTCCATTGAACAAGTTGGCGCAAAACGTGGTGTAACAGCGAAATACGTATCTCCTTTTCGTGCAAATTCCTCACAAAATTTTTCTGTTATCCTTAATGAATCTTCGGTCGTTTCCGTAAGATATTCCGGTGAATTTTGATCCATCATTACTTTTCCTATAATTGCTCTAAAAGGAGCTTTTTCAAACATGATTTTTACAGCCTCTTCATGAATTGTTCCGAAAATTCCCGCGGTTAAAGTGCCGTTTTGAATAAGTGCATCATAAAAACGCTTGGCAACATCTCCGGCATGCTCAACATCTTTGAAATTTGATTCTTCCGGCCATATATATTTTTTAAGCCACGGCAAAAGCCCTGTTCCGCTAAAACTCCCGCGAACATCATATTGTGGGAGATGAATATGAGTATCAACAAAACCCGGAATAATAATCCTGCCATTTGTATCTTTTTCTTGGATTCCCTTATTTTGAAAGTCATCATAATTACCGCAAAACTCAATTTTCCCTTCCGCATTTACGTGCAACGCTCCGTTTTCAAATTGCTCAATTTTTTCCGAAGAATGCGGATTTAGGATATGCCCGCGATAAAGTCTCTCCATAATACCGATGCTTTTTAAGATTTATCCTATCTATTATAGCATCAACAAAATTTTATGCATCAGGTAGTTACAGGGATATACTGTATTTTATCGATATCCTCTTTCTTTAAGAAAGGTCATTAGATATGCCTTTTTAACAGCTCCGGATATATGTTGCAATTTGAATGCGCAATCCGGACAACACTCCAAGTGAAGTTTCTGCTCCGGAGTCGCTTTTCCTCTAAGGATTGAAACAAATTCATTTCCATCGGGATGTTGTTTCTGAATTTCTTCAATTCTATCAAACGCCTTGGTAATACGTTTTGCAAGTTTATGATCTTCTTCTTCCTGAATAGTCATGGGTCGTTCTCCGCCTGTATCCATAATTGTAGTTAATTAAATGACAAGATTATAATTTTAACGCTTTTTGCTAATTTGTCAATAGCTTTATACCTGAATTGCGCAATTCGCATCGTGCAGATCCGATATATGTTGAATACTCAAGACCTCATTGTTTCTCTAATTGTACAATTCGCGTTCCAATTGATCCATAAAACTGATAAAATTTTGGCATTAATAACCAAATATCGCATGTCACTCAAAGAAAAAATCCAAAATGATCTAATCGTCTCCATTAAGTCTCAAGAATCTGTCAAAACAAGTACTCTTCGCATGTTAAAAGCGGAAATCATGAAGTTTGAGGTATCGGGAGGGACAAAAAAAGAAGCATCGGACGAAGACATACTTACAATTATCCAAAAACAAGTTAAACAACGCAAAGATGCGGTCCGGCAATATAAAGCCGGCAACAGAGTCGAGCTTGCCGAAAAAGAAGAAGCTGAAGCGAAAATTTTGCAAAAATATTTACCGGAACAGATGAGCGAAGAAGAAATTAAAAATATTGTACAAGAAGCAATTAATGAAGTCGGAGCATCTTCAAAAACAGATATGGGAAAAGTTATGGGGGTTGCAATGCCAAAGCTCAAAGGCCGTGCCGATGGGAAAATCGTAAATCGGATAGTTATACAATTACTATCTTAAAAGCTATGGATAAAGTGATTCTTGTCGATGTCATTCCAAAAGAAACATCTCGTAAGACTGCCGAGAAAAATCTTGATGAACTTTCACTGCTGATCGAAACATACGGCGGCATGGTTATTGTTAAGATTATACAAAAGAGAGGTCGCCCTTCCATGAAAACATATCTTGGGACCGGGAAAGCACTTGAAGTAAATGAAATCGCCGAAGCCGAAAAGGCCGATCTGATTATTATTAACGGTCTTCTTAAACCAAATCAAGTTCAATATTTATTTACAATCTTTAAAATTCCCGTTTGGGACAGAATTGATGTTATTTTGAAAATTTTTGATAAACATGCCAAAACCGACGAAGCAAAAATGCAGATTGAACTTGCTCGCTTAAAGCACGAATTTCCTAAACTATATGGTCAAGGGACAAGACTTTCTCGATTGGGTGGAGGAATAGCTACTCGTGGTCCCGGAGAGAAATATCTTGAGACAAAAAAACGTCATCTCCGCGCCAGAATTAAAGAAATCGAGAAAAAGCTTGCTGTAATCAAAAAAGTTCATAATAAGCAAAGACAAGTACGCAAAAGAAAAAATCTTTCAACAGCGGCGCTTGTCGGATATACAAACAGCGGCAAAACTACTCTGCTTCAAACATTGACTCACAAGAAAAACCTATACATTGCGGATGAACTTTTTGCGACTTTGGATACAAAAATCGGCGATATGTGGCTTCCGGAAATACAAGAAAAAATTCTGATAGCTGACACGATCGGATTTATCCGGGATCTCCCTCCATTTCTCATTAACTCATTTCTGGCAACTCTTGATGAGGTTCGAAATGCAGATATTCTTCTTCATGTAATTGATGTAAGCGATCCCGATATAACGAATAAAATAGAAGTTGTGGAAAAAATTCTTAAAGAGCTTGATTGTGAAGATAAAAAGAAACTATATATTTTCAATAAAATCGATCTTATTAAAGATGCGTCAATTTTGGTTGAATTAAAACAAAAATACAACAAGTTTGATCCAATTTTCATTTCCGCAAAGAATGAAAAAGGCATGGATGATTTAAAAAAAGCTCTGGAATCAAGTGCACAAAACCTCTTTGGGTAATTAACGAGCCTCCTATTCAAAATTGATAAATAGCGGTACGGGATCAAGCGTTCCATTTAGACCAATGTTTGTAATCTCTTTGCCGGAATCGAGTCCTTTTGCAATTACTTCAATAAAATGGAACCCTCCTCTTTTTCCTGCCGCATTTGTTGCTATATCGGCAAACAATTCAATTTCTCCATGTTCACTAACTTTTAAAGGAACCTGAACAAGATCAATAAAAAGTGAATTTTCCCTAAGCCATATAAATTCAACGTTTTCGACTTTTTCATTATTAAATTTAAGCAAAATATTTTCAAATGCTTCCCGGTTTACATCACCTTCAAGCTCCAATGTTATTCCACTGATTTCGACAGGTTCTTTCACGATTTTGAAAGCCATTTTGCCCAAAGATACAGCTTTGGATGCCGATTTCACATCTATTTCATCTTTTTCTTTTAAATATTCGATGACAATACTGCCCGCCTCTATTTGTTGAACTTCAGCAGGCTCGTCCTTAAGTCCTTCTGGCTGAACTAATGATCCTTTAAACAAATCTGTTCGAGGTAAAAATAATACAAATACGGCTGTCATAATCAAAACGACTATTAAAATGCCTTTGAATAGTGAATTTACAGAAATGCATATGTATTTCTCCTTTTTTTCCATATTTATTTTTACCTTTTCATTACATTTTACAATATTTCAAACTTTTTGTAAAGCGACAGGTGAAACTTATAAAGTTCACATAGATTCTCTCGCTCTTTAAAATCCGTGGGTAAACTTTTTTGGAGTTTTTAGCTAAGAAAAGGGGAAAACGCAATTTTCCCAAATGCACTTTTAGAAAACATAAAAAAAGGCGCATAATTGATCAGAGAATATCACTTAACCAAACAACTA
>JAJRYP010000107.1 GCA_024275695.1 Patescibacteria group bacterium
CGTCCTTCCCGAATATGCTCGGGCTGCCAGTGAATTTTTTTATTATTGGCTTGTAATTTATCTTTTATATCGGTTACACGGATAAACCACGACTTGGTTGTGTAATTAAGCAGCGGCGTATCACATCTCCAACAATGTGGATATGAGTGACGATAATTTTCTTTGTTAAACAAAAGTCCGTGTTCGTGAAGCCATGTCATAATATTTTGATCCTGACTTTTTACGAACTTTCCGGCCCATGGCTCGACTTCATTAACAAATGTTCCATCAATATTTACATGTTGAAGCACTTCGAGTCCATGCGTTAAACCAACATTTAAATCGTCTTCACCAAATGCCGGAGCTATATGAACAACCCCCGTACCATCTTCGGTCGATACAAAATCAGCAAGCAAAATCACATATGCCTTTTTCTCAAGTTTACCTTTAAAGAATGGAAATAAAGGCTCGTATTCTTTTCCTTCGAGAGATTTAGGATCAATATTTTCCAAAACTTCATAAGATGTATCCCCCATTACCTTTTCAACCAAATCTTTTGCAAGAATATATTTTTCATTTTCTACCGCAATTTTCACATATTTAACTTCGTGACCCAAAGCCAATGCGACATGCCCGGGAAGCGTCCATGGAGTTGTTGTCCATGCCAAGATAAAAGTGTCTTTTTCATCTTTCAATTTAAACTTGGCAATCACGGAAAGATCTGTAACATCTTTATACCCTTGGCTTACCTCAAAGTTCGACAAGGGAGTTTCGCATCTCGGACAAATATGCATACTTTTGTATCCCCGGTAAACCATATCCTTATCCCAAATCTGCTTAAATACCCACCAAATCGATTCCATGTAATTATTCTCCAAAGTCGCATAACTCTCGCTTGTATCAACCCATCGTCCGATTCTTCTTAAAAGTTTCTCCCATTCACCGGTGTATCTAAATACACTTGCGCGACATTTATCGTTAAAATTTTCCATTCCATACTCTTCGATTTCTTTTTTCCCGGATATTTCAAGTTCTTTTTCAATTTCATATTCAACAGGTAATCCATGACAATCCCAACCATTCGTTCGAGGAACATAATATCCTTTCATAGTCCAATATCTTGTAACTGCATCCTTTAAAGCATTGGCAAGAATATGCCCGTAATGCGGAAGTCCGTTTGCGAACGGAGGCCCATCAAAAAACACATACTTTTTTTTGCCTTTTCTGCGAATTACGGATTGCTCGAAAATATGGTTTTCATCCCAGAATTTAAGCATTTCCCGCTCCATTTCCGGGAACGATTGCTTTGCGTTAACTTCATTAAACGATTGTTCTTGTCTGCTCATATTTTTAAATTATTTATAGATACTAAAAACGCCTTCAATAGTTCTCAAGGACGAACATTTTTATAAGGTCGCTTTTGCGACTGTCCGCGGTACCACCTTGATTCCCGATAAGAAGGCACTTAATTTTGATTTAGTAACGATGTTTTCTCATCGAAGGATTCTACTTTTCTCGCTTATTAATACGAAAATTTCTTTCCTCTGCGTGGCCCAGTGGCTCTCGAAAAGTGATAACTTTTCTTATAAGTACGCATTTGCCTGTACTTTAAGCACAGGCAAAGTTTACCATAGAAGTAGTAAAATACAAGTAAAAAACTACCTCAACGACACATATTTTTCTTCAAAAACTTTTTCCTGCGGATATGCGTCGACAAATCTATCCCCGTCATATATTTTAAGGCGTTTTATTGTTTGAACACCATTCGCGGCAAGTACATTCCATGTATTGCTTTCGTTATTCCACATTGCTCGTTTTACATCTCCGTTTTTATTTTCAACCATAATAACCATTTTGGGATCAGACGGCTTTCCCACAATATCCTGAATTCGTACTTTCGACTGTTCCGCGCGATTTCTAAACTTTACAACATAATAATTTCTTTCAGCTTCAACATATTGCGGCCCAACTAACGAAGATGCCAACCTTAAAACCGGACCTTTTGGCTTTTTTGGTTTAAGTTTGTCCGGAATCATGTCGGC
>JAJRYP010000108.1 GCA_024275695.1 Patescibacteria group bacterium
AAGGAAATTTTTCTTTTTCGTCATCCCGGGATGAGACTGTTTTAGTAAAAGTTCGTCTATAACACATCTCGCGTGTAAAAGAACATAAAAACCTCCCCTAAAGCGAATTATGCCGCTTTTCAGGGCATCACCCGGAAAAACCGGGGTCTTTTTAGGAGTGGATAAGATTAACTACTTTCTTGCATGTAGTCGGTAACAATAGAAATAATGCCTTTTACCGTATCGTTGCACGATTTGAATTGAATTTTGTCCAGTACTTCATTGCCATATTTTCTTATGAGGTCGCTTATTAAAGCATGAATAAACGATTGTGTGGCCCCTTCAATACTTTCGAAATCTAATATAACGTCTTTATTTTTTTCTAATGCCGGAATTAGTTTTTTTAATCTGATATCTCTTGCGATATCTTTATTCTCGGCAAAAGGACCGACTTGTTTAAAAAGTTTTATATGAATCATATAAATTTTGGTTTTTTATAGCGAGCTTTTTTTCTTTCCTTTATCGCTTCTTTTAACGTTTGATTGAGTAGCTGTAGAAGTAAAGAAAATTCTTGGGTTGTATCTAGTGAAAGATCTATGCCGACTATTGTTCCCGGAAAGCTTGGTAAATCATTGCGCTTTGAATGTCTGTCTTTGAACGGATCGGCATGTAATTTTATTTTCTTCCCGGTTCTTTTTAGGAGCTTGTACATTGCTTTGCCACTATAAACGACAAAAAAATCACTATTTACCGAAGCAATCGATTTAATGAAAAACAGACCTGCTCCCGCATTGCGTTCGGTACCGCCTTCTTTTCTTGTTGTTCCTGTAATACCCGGTGTTAAAGCCATACGAATTGCTTCCAGATCGTCTTTGGGATTATAAGATTCGTTTATTGATTTCCATATACCGATACCTGTGTCGGCAATGCCGATTCGTATAATATTACTTTTTTTGTAGTATTGAGCGGATACAATTGCTCCATGCTCCGATAGCGAATGTTCAAGTACATTTCTTATTAATTCGCTCATGATGTAGCGTATCGGTTCGGCATGCTTGGGTTTGAGGTGTAACAGTGGAGTTACCTCTGCAACAAATTTTGTTAACGATTTAGAATCTTTGATTTGCGTTAGCGGTACGAATCGTCCCGCGGCTTCATGTTCCGTTATGGTTGTGTCGGATTTTACTTTTAAAAAATTAAATAATTTCATTCTTTCCAAATAGTGTTTTGAAGTCGCTTCCAGTTTTCCACATTGGATTTTTGATGAATCCGCTTGTAATCCGAGTGCGGCAATCATTGATAAGACCATGGGATGTATAGACATCCATTTTTTATTAAATGTTATTTTTAATTCATTAGGTCGGCTTGGGTCAAATCCTCGCAGAAACGGATCTATATTACCTAACCATGCACTATTTGGTATATGTATTTTCATATGATAAGCATACCGGGAATTGATAAAAAATGTCAAATCCCGGGATTCCCGGTAAAATAGGTTTTATTTGAAATCCCGGGAGTTATATTGTGAATCGTTAATTATTTTACTTTCTTGCCATATCACACTCCATCCGCAGCACCCCCTCTAAACACAACCGCAAATGTTTTCAAAATTATCTTGATGTCCATCCATAACGACCAATTTTCTATATAATAGGTGTCGAGTTTGATTTCTTTTTCAAAATTCAGATCGCTTCGACCGCTTATTTGCGGTAATCCCGTAACTCCCGGCTTGATTGTTAAAGCAAATTTGTGATGCTTTTCGTATTTTTCCACTTCTTCCGGAAGATGTGGGCGTGGCCCTACCAAACTCATGTCTCCTTTTAGTACATTCCAAAGTTGAGGAAGTTCATCGATACTTGTTTTTCTTATGAATTTACCGACTTTTGTTACGCGTGGATCGTTCTTTATTTTTACCATTGGTGTCCCTTTTCGCATATTTTGCTGCGCGAGATCGGTGTATCGCATATTATGCGTGTTTGGATGCATCGATCGAAATTTGTAAAAATTAAATAACTTTCCATATTGTCCAACACGCTTTACACGACTTCCGTCGTCGAGATATTTGAATAGAATTGTTCCTTTTGAATCAATTTTAATTGCAATTGCCGTAATTAAAAAAATCGGGGAGAACAAAATCAGCCCTATAATCGATCCGGCAATATCAAAAAGTCTTTTAACCACCTTTCCCCAACCGTCGAGCGCTGTTGGTTTAAGGTAAATTAAAGGAATTCCGTTTGGTGAAGCAATGTCGATATTGGTTCTTTGAACCTGAACAAGATCCGGAACAAAATGATATAAAACATGGTGCGCCCTGCAGAATTCCAGAATATTTCCGGCATCGGTTTTGCTTATATCCGATTTTGTTTGAATGATTTCTTCCACTTTTTGTTTTTTTATGATGTTTTCGAGGTCTTTAAGTGTTCCTAAATATTTGAGCTTTGATTCTTTTTCATACTCATCAACTACTCCAAGAAGTTTAAAGTGACGATCTTTTTTGAAATATTTATATAGTTCTTCCGAAACTCTGTTCATCCCGAGAAAAACTACTCTTCTTTGTCCAATTCCAAAGGTCAATAAAAGTCGTTGAACATAATGAATGATGATTCTTCCGCCCGCTACGAATATTATTGTTAAAAGCCAGCTATATCCGAGCGCCAAACGTGAAAACGGGAATTCTCTTATCACAAAGAAATAAGCGATAATGAGAAGCACCCACGTTGCGGTGAGAACTACTACTTTTCCGATTTCTTTACTTATTTTTACAGACGACTTAAGCGCGTACATTCCGTTTATCACAAAAAGGAATAATAATAAAACAGCCGCTCCCGTGCTAAAATGCAGATATTCGTTAAGCGGTGTAAATTGAGTTAGATCCAGTTCCAGTTTAATTCCCGGAATTAAATTTGGTAAAGTTCGAAGATAGTAACCAATAATAAAAGCCAGAAGCGTCATTAAGAAGTCTACCGGTATTTTTACTATTCCAAATGCTATTTCGGAACGCCTCATATATGAACAATTTATAATAGCTGCTGATTTAAGACTTTATATAAGCCGAATTCTGTTAATCTTCGCAAAGCGATGATTTGTGATCATCTATCTGGCCCGAATGCTTGCGCATCGGATCATGAGCGGTGGATAGAAACGGATCCCAAGGAACCGGGATTAATTCCGCGCTACCATTCCACCTTGCACCGGGTAGGGTTTACCGAGGGTGTCCGGTTTCCCGGGACCTCCCCGCTTTAGCGGGGCTTTTCACCTTTCTCTTAAAGCCTTGCGGCAATAAGATAGTATAGTCTCTGTGGCACTTTCCCTGCGTCCTCTATTGCTAGAGGAGCGGCCGGTGTTACCGACTACCCTGTTCCTTTGGTGTTCGGACTTTCCTCCATCACTTAAGGGGTGACGGCGATCACTTTTAAAGTCCTAAATCAGCTTAACTATTATACTGTTTTAGTACTTGCTTGCAAGATTATTGACGTTTTTTTTTCTTTATCTATTATTCTCATCTCGCAGTTGTCTTGTGCATAGTTTCCTTTTTTGTACCTTGGGAAATGATCAGAATTATTTTCTTGACTTTATGATTAGCATATATTATCATGTTAATGTACTATTACAATAGAACGTTATTTGAAGCGTGTTATGTCTAAAAAATATATTGACGAGTTGTCTCTCGTTAT
>JAJRYP010000109.1 GCA_024275695.1 Patescibacteria group bacterium
AGCCGTTTGTTCAAACAAAGTTGTGTAGTTAAAGGGCTCAAGAGTTTCAACAAAATCAATACGATAAGGGTAAGTATCGCCGCTTAAATTGTAATTCTGAGTGGTAACAAAATACGCACTTCCGTTATCGCTAAAATCCAGGTTCCTCACATTCGCGTTAAAAGGAAGCGCTTTAATTTCCTCAAGTGAAGAATCAAAATACCAAAGTCCCTCAATATTACTTTTCGTCGGAGTCCCTTTAAAAACATAAAGAAGTCCGTCTCCCGACCACTTTACCGTCTCCAAATTATGCCCTTCAAACAGATTTGTTCTTGTTTGTTCTTGAAGATCAACCATATACAAAACTTCCGGCCTGAATGTTTTATCAATAACCGCCACATATCGCTCATCGGGTGAAACACTTAAAGAGTAATCATCGATATCACGTATAAAAAATATTAGACTTTCCGTTTCTTGCGAACCATCCACATATACTCTTTTTAAAGCGTCTCTTTTAGACTCTTCTTCAAATGAAAGCGTGTAAATTTTATTTTCGTCATTTGTCCATGAAACTGCTTTAGCATCGGCAATATCGGCAAGCACATTCATTGAAAACGCCAAACTGTCATATAAAGAAACTTTTTCCGATTCAAAAACGATCCCTTTCTTTCCCGAAGGACTAAATCTAATATCGTCAATTTTTTTTGGAAGTCTTTTAAGTGTATGGGATGGGATAAAGTCATGGAACAATGTGATATCAAAAAGCCGATCTCCAAATTTTGAATAACCAATCGGCAATGTAAATACATTGTAATCTTCGCCTTCCAGAATTTGTGTTATATATTCCGGGTTAACTTGAATAGTCTCCCGTGATCCTCTTTGAACAATTACGGATCCTTTTTGAGAATAATATCCCTCTTTTGAAACAGTATATGTATGTAGCCCCTTTGAAACCGAAACAGGACAACTCGTTTGAAGACACTTGATATTTTCATTTCCGATTGAAACATTAAACGGTGGTGTTCCTTCAAAAACAACATCACCTTTATTGAGAACGATTCCCCAAACAATATAAAAAACAACCGCAATCGGAATTGCAATTAAAACAATAATGGCGATTAGACGATTTTTATTTTCAATCATATTTTGCGGCTCAAATTTCTACATTCTTATAATGCCTGATATCTTTTACTTGTTCAAAGGAATTCATTTCAATAGCGATCATGTCTATTTGCCAAGGGGAAAAAACGGCCGTATCTTCAAAAAATTTCGCTATCGTTTTTTTCATGCGGATATATTTTCTTTTTGAAAACGATTCTTCCGGTATCCCAAATTTATTTTGAGTTCGTGTTTTAACTTCAACAAATGAAATTTTGTTATTTTTTTTAGCAATAATATCGATTTCACCATAGCAAGAATAAAAATTTACGGCTATGATTTTATAGCCGTGCGCCTGCAAATAATGGCTTGCGTAAGCCTCTCCCGTCTTTCCGGTTTTTCTGGGCATATATATTAGGCTACGCTTTTAAAATAAAATAAACATAAAAAAATTTTAAAATCTTGAGAAGTCCGCTAATATGGAAACCCAAATTTTAGAAAGATGTTTAAATGAATCAAGTAACTTCTCACGTCCCCCCACATAGCCTGGAGGCGGAAAGGTCGACTCTTGGCGCTCTTCTTATCGACAAAGACGCAATAATCAAAATTGCCGATGTCATACAGCCCGAAGATTTTTACCATGAGAAACACTCAATGATTTTTCGTGCAATTTTTGAACTTTTTGAAAAGAGAAATCCGATAGACGTTCTTACTTTGACTTCTCTTTTGGAAGATAAAAAAGAGCTTGATCAGGTTGGAGGAGCTTCTTACATTGCCGAGCTCGCATCGGAAGTTCCAACCGCTTCTCATATTTTTCAATACGCAACGATCGTAAAGCAGAAAGGAGTTTTGCGAAAACTTTTAAAAGCGGGTGGCACTATTGTTTCTCTTGGGTATAAAGAAACGGAGGAAATTGAAGACCTCCTCGAAGAAGCGGAGAAAGCTTTATTCAATGTTTCGCAGACTTTTATCAAAGATCGATTTGTTCACGTTAAGGATATTTTGAGTCAAACATATGAAAAACTTGCCGACCTTCATGATGATGAAGGAAAAGATAAGTATCGCGGAATTCCAACCGGCTTTGCCGATCTTGATAATCTTCTTTCGGGACTCCAACCGTCCGATTTAGTCATTATAGCGGCAAGACCATCAATGGGAAAAACTTCTTTCGCGCTTAATATCGCGCAAAATGTAGCAAAGAAAAAGCATTCGGTTGGAATTATTTCACTTGAAATGTCGAAAGAGCAGCTGGTTGAAAGGATGTTTTGCTCCTTACTCGGAGTTGATTCATGGAAGATGAGAACAGGAAA
>JAJRYP010000110.1 GCA_024275695.1 Patescibacteria group bacterium
AAACTTGTTTATATCGAAGGGTATTTGAAAACACGAAGTTGGGATACTCCGGAAGGTGTTCGAAAATTTCGAACCGAAGTTGTTGCTCAAGATATGATCATGCTTGAAAAAAGACCTAAAGGGGAAGAAGGAGAAGACTACATTCCTCAAGTTGATGAGGGTGAAACAATTACTACTCATGAAGAACCGGCTGCCGCGGAGGAACCTGCCGAGAAAGAAAAAACTTCTACTGAAGAAACAAAGGAATCAGAGCCTGAAAAGGAAGAAAAAAAACAAGGAGAAATAAACATTGACGCAGACCTTGGTCTTTAAAGAACTTATTAACCACGCCGAATTTTGCCAACTGAATTATTCACAACAATCATTGTCTTCGCCGCAGCCCTCTTCTTTCTTATCAAATCGGCGGATTATCTGGTCAGATACTCGGAAAAAGTGGGATTGTCGCTTGGCGTACCTCAATTTATAGTTGGTGTAACCATTATAAGTGCGGGAACATCCCTACCGGAATTGGTTACGTCAATTTTTTCAATTAGCAAGGGAGAAGCCGGATTTGTAGCCGGTAATGTCATCGGTTCAAATATTGCAAATATTCTTCTTGTAGTCGGAATTACTACAATAATTGCAAAGAGGGTTGAAGTAAGCAGAAGCATTATTCGTCTCGACCTTCCTTTGTTGGTAGGATCGGGTGCGATTTTGATCCTGACGATGCAGGATGGCGTATTCAATTTTGCCGAAGCTATTCTTTCCATTATCGGGTTCGTAATATATGTCTTATACAATGTTTCGGAACATAAAGTCAGTTTGGCGGAAAAAGAAAAGACAATGCTTAAAATCATGGATGGTGAAAAAAAGCCAAAATTCAAATGGTATTATCTCGGAATAATTGGCTTGGCCGCGTCTGTTCTTTACGTAAGTGCAAATTTTACAATCGATTCGGTTATAGATATAGCCAATTTCTTTAATCTTGATACGGCTATAATAGCTATAACGGCGGTTGCCGTGGGAACATCTCTACCGGAACTTCTTGTTTCTCTGGTAGCGGCAAAAAAAGGAAATTTCGAAATGGCACTTGGAAATGTATTGGGATCCAATATTTTCAACGGATTCATGGTAATGGGTATTTCCGGCCTTATTTCAGATCTGCCAATACCTGATAGCGTTTTACATATCGGAATTCCGTTTTTTATTATTTCAACAATATTTCTCGTATTTTCAGGGATCGAAAAGAAATTTTACAATTTTGAAGGAGCGCTTTACCTAATCCTTTATATCTTATTCATCGGTCAATTATTCAATTTTATATAATATACATAACTAATAATATATGTCAGCACAACAAAAACGTCCCCATACCATAGATACTTTCGATTCAATCTCGTTATCGGTTGCTTCTCCGGAAGAGATACTGTCGTGGTCGCACGGTGAAGTAAAAAAACCCGAAACGATCAACTATCGTACTCAAAAACCTGAACGGGAAGGACTTTTCTGTGAAAAAATCTTCGGACCTACAAAAAACTGGGAATGCTATTGCGGTAAGTACAAAAGAATCAGATACAAAGGTGTGATTTGTGAAAAATGCGGAGTTGAAGTGACAAGATCGTCGGTTAGAAGAGAGAGAATGGGTCACATTAAACTGGCGGTTCCAGTTACTCATATATGGTTTCTACGTTCTACACCAAGTAGAATCGGGCTTCTTTTGGATCTTCCGATTAAAACAATCGAGCAAGTGGTTTATTTTGCGGCTTATATCGTAATTTCCGTTGATGAAAACGCAAAAGAAGAAGCAAAAACACAACTTGCGGAAGAGTATAAACATCATCGTAAAAAAATTCAGGATGATGCAAAAGCCGCTCTTGAAAAAGCTAAAGCTGACAAAGTAAAGGCAACCGGTCTTGCGGCGATTGAAAAAGAATACGCGAAAAAAATTGAAGAACTTGATGAACAACATACAACCGCGAAGGACGAACTTGCCAATTTGAAAATCGGCAATGTTTATTCGGAGCTTGAATACCGAAATCTATCAATGAAATTCGGACATGTATTTAAAGGGGGAACAGGTGCTGAATCTATCCGTGAAATTATTCACAATATCGATCTTGAGAAAATGATCGTGAGTCTCGAAGAAGAACTTACAAAATCTTCAGGACAAAAGCAAAAGAAAATTATTAAGAGAATTAAACTGTGCGGAAGTCTTCATAAAGCGGGAATTAAGCCGGAATGGATGATTTTAACGGTTCTTCCGGTTATTCCGCCGGATCTTCGCCCGATGGTACAACTTGATGGAGGGCGTTTCGCCGCATCCGATCTTAATGATCTATACAGACGTGTAATTAACAGAAATAATCGTTTAAAAAGACTTATGGCAATTGGTGCCCCCGAAGTAATTTGCAGAAATGAAAAACGTATGCTTCAAGAGGCGGTGGATACACTTCTTAATAACAGTGCAAGACAAGGAAAAACCGTGTTTAATTCGGGAGACAAGCGAAAACTGAGATCTTTATCCGACATGCTTAAAGGTAAGCAAGGACGATTCAGACAAAACCTCCTTGGTAAACGTGTTGACTACTCGGGACGCAGCGTAATCGTAGTTGGACCGCAACTTAAACTTCATCAATGCGGAATTCCAAAATTAATGGCTCTTGAACTCTTTAAACCGTTTGTAATCGGAAGATTGATTCGTGACGGATATGCTCACAACATTAAAAATGCGGAAAAACTCTTGCAAGCAAGCAAAAGAGAAGTTTGGGATATTCTGGAAGAAGTTACAAAAGATCATTATGTACTGTTAAACCGTGCTCCAACGCTTCACAGACTTGGTATTCAAGCGTTTCAGCCCGTACTTGTCGAAGGTAAAGCGATTCCAATTCATCCACTTGTTTGTACGGCGTTTAACGCGGACTTCGACGGAGATCAGATGGCGGTACATGTGCCTTTATCAAGACAAGCGCAAGATGAAGCAAAAAAACTTATAACATCATCCAAAAACTTGCTTAAACCGTCGCACGGAGAACCAATTGTTACTCCAACGCAGGATATGGTACTTGGATGCTATTTCTTAACAAAATGACTCCGGGAAAAAAAGGAGAAGGACTCATGTTCGGCGATATAAATGAAGCAATTCTTGCTTACAGACTTGGAAACGTTCACATTCAGGCACCAATTAAAGCTCGAGTTAATGAAGAAATCATTGAAACGACCGTTGGAAGGCTTATCTTCAATTCATTCATTCCCGATGAACTGGATTTCCAGAACGACACTATGACTAAAAAGAAATTGAGCGCCCTGATCATTGACTGCTTTGTACATACCGATACGGAAACAACGGCAAAATTCGCAGATCAGATTAAAAGAATCGGATTTAAATTTGCCACAAAATCGGGACTTTCAATTGCCGCTTCAGATATGGTTGTTCCAAAGGCAAAAAATAAAATCATTAATGAATCTTCAGAGATCGTTAAAAAAATTATAAATCAGTACAGACAAGGATTAATGACGGATGAGGAACGCTACAACCATACCATTAAAGTATGGTCACAAACAAAATCGGACATAACTACCGAAATGATCAAAAACGTCGATGAAGAAAATCACATCCACTACATGATTAATTCAGGTGCTCGCGGTAACTGGGGACAGATTACACAGCTTTGCGGTATTAAAGGTCTTGTTGCCAATCCGGCCGGTAAAACGATCGAACTTCCGATCAAATCGAATTTGAAGGAAGGATTTACCATCTTGGAATACTTTATTGCAACACACGGAGGACGCAAAGGTAAGTCGGATACGGCCCTTAAAACGGCGGAAGCGGGTTATCTTACTCGTCGTTTGGTTGACGCGGTTCAGGATATCATTATTAAAGAATACGATTGCGGATCTAAGTATGCTCATAAAGTAACGAGGGAAGAAAGCGAAATGATCGGCGAAGAATTTGAGAGAAGAATTTACGGTCGAATTTTAATGAAAGATGCTGTTGACGCAAAGACGGGAGAAGTATTAATCCCTTCCGGAACGGAAATCGGACGTGAAGAATTACAAAAGATCAGCGAAGGCACGGTTAATGAAGTGGAAGTACGTTCCGTTATGACATGTCAGACACCAAGCGTAGTTTGCGTACGTTGTTACGGAAAAGATCTTGGAAGCAATAAAACGGTTAATATCGGCACCGCGGTTGGTATTATTGCCGCACAAAGTATTGGTGAGCCCGGTACACAGCTTACCATGCGTACATTTCACATGGGTGGTGTAGCGGAAGGAAAAGATATTACGCAAGGTCTTACGCGTGTTGAAGAATTATTCGAAGCGCGCACTCCTAAGTCTCCGGCAATTCTTTCAGAAATCGACGGGAAAGTTAAGGTTAGTCAAAAAGGAAATATAGCGCATATTACAGTTAGTTCATCCGAACCGATTATCACAAAATATGAACTTGGACCAAATATGGCTGCCGCCGTTAAAAAAGGAGACAAGATTAAAGAAAAACAAGTTCTTGCGAAATCCACAAAGCATAAGAATACAATCAAAGCTGAAAGTGAAGGGAAAGTACTTAGTGTAGATAAAAAATTTATTGAACTGATTTCCGAAGGAGCAGTTGAAAAAACTTACGTAATTCCTAAAGGAAAGATGGTTATCGTGAAGAGCGGAGCAATAGTTAAAAAAGGTGATGCTTTAACTTCCGGTCACTATAATCTACGTGAATTAATGAAGTTAACGGATATTTATACTCTTCAGAAATACATCATGCAGGAAGTACAAAGTATTTACGCTTCTCAAGGTCAGACTATTAACGACAAACATATCGAGATTATCGCAAGACAAATGCTTTCAAAATCACGCATTCTTGATTCCGGAGATAGCAAATTCTTACCGGGTGAAATCGTTGATCAAATTAATCTGGATAAAATCAATGACGAGCTTAAAAAGAAGAAAAAAGAACCTGCATACGCGGAAAGACTTTTACTTGGTCTAACAAGAATTGCTCTATACACTTCAAGTTGGTTGTCAGCCGCTTCATTCCAGGAAACAATACGTGTTCTTGTTGAAGCTTCAACAACTAACAAGCTTGATTCGCTCGAAGGATTGAAAGAAAACGTTATTATCGGAAAACTTATTCCGGCCGGTGAAACTTACCGAAAAAGAAATCCGGATCTTGTTAAAGAGATGAGGAAACATCAACCTGATGACATTTTGGAAGATATTGTTGTGGAACGCAGCCAAACATTAGGTGAGTTATAGGGTAAATTTTGTCTTGCATTCCTATTATAAATCCGTTACCCTAACCGTCGCTAATAAAGTTAACTTAAGTTATGCCAACAATAAATCAATTAATTAGAAAACCGCGAAAGAAGGTTGTAAAGAAAACCAAGTCTCCCGCTATGGGGATTACCTTTAACACCTTGAAAAACAGGAATGTTAAAATCAATTGTCCTCAAAAACGCGGTGTCTGCGTAAAAGTGTTTACCATGACGCCTAAAAAACCGAATTCGGCTTTACGTAAAGTAGCTCGCGTTAGACTCACAAACGGAATGGAAGTAAACGCATACATTCCCGGTGAAGGGCATAATCTTCAAGAACATTCCGTAGTAACTATCAGAGGCGGTAGAGTAAATGATTTGCCGGGTGTTAGATACCACATTATTCGCGGATCGTTGGATACGCAAGGTGTCGAAGACCGTAAACAGGGTCGAAGTAAATACGGTTCCAAAAAACCTAAGAAATAACAGTCATGAGCGTTAGCAAGTGACCTCTCCCCGTAATTAATAATTTATGCAAAAAAGAGCAAATTTTATACCACAAGATTCAAACCCTTTATACGAAAAATTCATAAACTACTTAATGCAGCGTGGGAAAAAAACCGTTGCCAGAAGAATCTTTAAAGATGCAATGGATATTATCAGTAAAAAGACTAAAGAAGATCCGACGAAGGTGTTTAACAAAGCTCTTGATAATGTTAAACCTCAAATGGAAGTAAAGCCGAAACGTATCGGCGGAGCCGTATATCAAATTCCACGTGAAGTTAACGCTAACAGACAAATTACTCTGGCATTCAGATGGCTGATAGGAGCCGCGAGAAGTACCAAAGGTTCCGCAATGGCAGACAGGCTCGCTCGGGAACTTATGCAAGCGGCGGAAGGGCAAGGATCGGCAATCAAAAAGAAAGAAGATACGCACAGAATGGCCGCCGCAAATAAAGCGTTTGCTCATTATGCAAGGTATTAATCATATACCGGCAACCTAAAATAAAACGTCGAGCCCTTTCCTTCTTCGGATTCAAACCATATATCTCCATTACTACCCGTAATAATGTTTTTTGCCAGGAAAAGCTTTAAACCGGCCCCAATTTTACCATGAGGCGTCCTGTAAAATTTGGAAAATATATATTTTTGTACATTTAACGGTATACCAATTCCTTCATCTTTTACGGAAAATATAACGGATTTTTTATCCGGACCGCGTTTATACGAAATTATTACCTTTTTTCCTTTTTCACAATATTTTATCGCATTTTCTATTAAAATTCGTATAACATCGCGTATTTTCTCACGATCAACATAAACCTGAGGCAATTTTTTCCCGAATTTCGGAACCGCAAGACGAATATTGTTTTTTACAGCCGACTTTTTCATATTTTTCACCACACCGACTATTACATCTTCAAGATAGAGTTTTTCGGGAGCCAATTTAAACTTCCCGGCTTCTATTTCCGAAACATGCAGAAGATCATTTACCAAATCAAGCATAACCGAATGAGCGGAAAGAGCCTTTTCGACTATCTCGATCTGAGATTTTTTTAATACATCCTCCGTGAGCATTTCAAGCTGCCATCTCATTGCTGTTAACGGTGTACGCAGATGATGCGATGCTACGGCTATCAATTCGGATTTCATCTTATCAATCTTCTTTTCTTCGGTAAGATCGCGAAAAGTTATAACCGCGGTTTTAATACCATCCTTCACTTCTTTAATCGGAGTTATATTAAACGAAATCGGAATGATTTGCTTATGCGCGGCACGTAAATAAACATTATCCAGGTTCATTACATCTCCTTGTTGCCAACGCATACATTCTTGATATATTTTTTTATGACATTGAAAAAATTTCCACATTTTTTCTCCTATAATATTGCTGCTTTTTTGATTGAATAGCGCTTCGGCCGCTTTATTTAGCACAAGAATTTTTTCATTTTTATCTATAACGCATATACCGTCCCCGATGTTCTTCAATATAGCTTCAAATTTTTCTTTTTCTTTTTCAACCTCACGCTTTGAGAGAGCAAGATCTTTTGTTCTTTCTTTCACTTTTTTCTCCAACACGCTATATGATCTTTTTAGTTTACGTGTCATTGTATTAAAAGCACTGCCCAATTGCTCAATTTCATCGTTTGTTTTGATATTAACTCTGTAATCCAAATTGCCTTTAGCGATTATCTCCGTTCCTTCACGTAATTTTTCAATCGGCCTGGAAATGGTATGTGAAATAATCAACGCAAAAATACCAATCAGTATAATAAAAATTGCAGTTCCAATCTCCATTCGCGTGTAAGCCAAAGTTATTGGCAAAAAAGCCTGGGCCGTACTGATTTCAACAATAAGCGTCCAACTCCTCTTTGGGATGCACATTGACGCGCCAATCACCTCCACGTCGGCATAATTTGAATAAATCCCTACAACTTCTTCTTTATTTTCAAGACATTTTTGAACCGGCAGAGTATCCACCTTCATTGCGGATGTATCTTCATGAATATTGGTCTCCGGAACAACGAACATCTCTTTCTTTTTATTTGTAATATAAACTTCCAAAGTCTCTTCCTGCCCCAAATTGGCCGTAAGTGCTCCCTTTTCCAGCTGTAATTGACCGGATAAAATATTTTGAAGTTTTTCCGTAGTAAAAACATTTGTAATTACTCCGATAACTTTTTTCGTATCTCTATCAACCAGCGGAGCGGCAACAATAAAAGCGTGCTTGGCACCAAAATGATCATAATTTTCAAATTCACTTATAAATACATCTTTCTTTCCTCCAATAAAATAACTGTCATGCGATTCGTTTTTACCAATTTCTTTGCTATCCGTAGAAGCAACAATTTCTCCGTTTATATCCATAACTGAAATTCCAACAAGTGTTTCGTCAAGGGATTTCTTATTTTTGATTAGATGTGTATTCAGAGCATCAATCACTTCGTCGGCTTCATCATTATTGGTTATTTTTTTAAGAGAATCCGTTATAAATCCATCGGAAGCAAAATCAACGGTTCTCGATTCAATGGAATCCAAATAAGCAAATACTTGTCCCTCCTTGGCCTCCGCCAAATCTATCAAATGCTTTGAAAGCTGTTGTTTAAGCTCCTTTGTAATTGTACTCACACTAAAAATACCAATTGTTATAGCCGGCACAAATCCAACCAACAAAAAAATAATTAATAACTTGATTTTTATACTTTTAAATTTCATAAAAAGGAGCCGTTTTCTCACGTGCTCCTCGCAAAATGAATTTTTTATTTTTCTTTACATACTATACCATAAAATATGCAAATTTGCAATACCGGAAAGTCGAAAAAAGAGGGGCTTAAAGCCACCCCTCCCTTTCCCGTTTATTTAACCGTTTTATTCGTAATAGTAGATGTTGGTATAGTCCTGTCCGCCTACTTCAACAGAGTTTACCTCACTGTAATTGTCACTCATATCGTTCGCCTTTATCATCCCTTTTGAGATTGTATATAGAAAGTCTCCAATATAAAGTACGCGCTCTACATCTTTTTGACCATACCAGTAATATCCCGATTTATCCGCGACTTCATCTTCATCCCAGTGAGTAATTTTCGCCTGTAAATCAAAGCCGTTTTCTAAATCAACCTTATATACGTACGCACCCTGGAAAACAAATTCTCCATATGTACTTGCCGGCATGTCGGGATCCTTTTCGCTTTCCGGAATTTCCGCCACGGCTACGGGAAATGCGAATAAACCTTTCTCTTTGTCAAACAACAAAGCTTTGTGATCATATAAAAGAGGTGAATCTGTTCCTCTGTCCCCTACTATCTCTTTAAACATCTGCTTTGGATTTTCAACGTCGGTTACATCAAACATTGCGATTTTGATTCCCTGATACCATGCAAAATCCTGATCCCAATCTATCTCTTCCCGCTCGGTTGGCTCGGCTGTATCTTTTCCAAATCCAATAATATGATTTTCGTCGTATGGATGCAGATAATCACTGTATCCGGGAATTTTCAATTTTCCCAGAATGTTTGGATATTTTGGATCACTTAAATCAATAACAAAGAACGGATCGATTTTTTTGAAAGTCACCATATAAAGACGATCTCCCATGAATCTTGTTGAGTAGATTTCTTCGCCGGGCGCAATTCCTTCAATTTCCCCTACCATGTCCATATCTTCATTAAGAACATAAACATTGCTCGCGGAAGGAATATCATCCCAAACATAACCTTTGGTGGTTGCAATTCTAAAGTAATCACCGGCTTCATCCATTGAGAATTGATTTAGAATTCGTCCGGGAACTTTTCCTTTTCCAACAAATTCAATATTGTTTCGCCCCAAATCAAATTTATAAACATTTGTTGATTCCGACGAATTTCCGCTTTTATACGCAGAGTTCCATTCGGAAGCGGCAACATATAAATTTTCTCGAGAAGAATAAATATTCCCGCTTGATCCAAGTATAACTTCTTTAGCAACTTCATCGGTTTTTGAATCGGTTGGAATTCCAACAACCATTAAGTAATTTGCCGATTCAAATGCCGGAATATATTTTACATCGCCGCATTCGATTAACGGCTTGGCGACTTCGTCGTCGGTGTCTCGATAACGAGGAAGAATTTCTTCCGCGTCCGTAAGTTCGGGATATGCCCAAAATCCGGGCCTGTTTAAAACCATGTAAACCATTTCGTCTACTTTCCGGGATTGACCGTAGTTCCCCTCAAATTCAAGTTTTCGGAATATTTCAATATTTTCTTTGTCTGAAATATCAAAAACGTAAACCTTTGATATATTGCCCCCGTAATAAGGATAAGGCATTATTTCAACGGTTGGTTCATCGCGAAGCGGATATGGGTAATAGGAATATGAGGTGCCAAGTACAACCAGTTTATCGCCATCAACATACATATCTTTTGGAGTAAAATTTTCATCGGCAAAATTTACTTCATCAAGTTCCGCCATATTCTCGGGATGATAAGCTTTTACAACTCTTATTGTGTTCCCTTTAACCATATAAATATACTCCCCGTCCGTTTT
The DNA here is from genome assembly GCA_024275695.1 of Patescibacteria group bacterium. Lineage (GTDB taxonomy): Bacteria > Patescibacteriota > Gracilibacteria > UBA1369 > PNNO01 > JAJRYP01. The sequence goes on from JAJRYP010000110.1 coordinate 10,251, forward strand.
AACAATATCGGCTTCGTCAACACCTTCCACTTGAACGTTTGTTGTCGAATAATCGGCGTCACCGACCGCTCGCGAGTCCGCAGCGGAAGTTTCTTCCGTTGCAACCGCCTGTTTGTTGACGGTTCCGGAAGTCACGGGAGCCATCACGGCATCCA
>JAJRYP010000111.1 GCA_024275695.1 Patescibacteria group bacterium
ATTTCCACTATTCAAAAATTTGCCGACCTGCCTGAAGATGTTCAAAATCATAATGAGAATATTATTGTACTTTCAGATGAAGCGCATCGTGATAACGAAGGCGTCTCGGCCATCAATCTGCGTTTCTCAATGAAAAACGCGTTCTTTTTCGGCTTTACAGGTACGCCGATTGACCGCAAAACATTAAATACGCATCGTAATTTTGGTGAAGAAGGAGAGCGTTATCTTGATTATTATTCCATTCGGGAGGCTATCGAAGACGGGACTACTCTTCCCGTTACCTATGAAGCTCGCCTTTCCAAATTTTTTATTGATGAAGATAGGATTGATGAACAGTTTGATGAATTAAGCGTTGATTTGTCCGAAGAACAAAAAGAGAAACTTATCCAAAAATACGGGAAAAAGTCGGCTCTCGTAAAACTTGATAAACGTATGGAGTCTATTGCGCGGGATATAGTGGAGCATTTCAGAGCATATATAGAGCCGAACGGATTTAAGGCGCAAATTGTGTGCGTAGATCGCGAGGCGTGCGTGAAATACAAACAATTTTTAGATGAACTTATTCCGAAAGAATGGTCCAAAATAATTTATTCTACGGGAGATCCCAACAGCGACGAGTCCGGACTTAAAAAATACAACACCACCAAAGCGCAAAGGGAACAAATCATTTCACGGTTTAAAAACAGAGAAAATTCACTCAGGTTTCTTATAGTCTGCGACATGCTTTTAACAGGCTTTGACGCTCCAATCGAACAAGTTATGTATTTGGACAAGCCATTACGAGATCATACGTTGTTACAGGCTATCGCGCGAACGAACAGGGTGTATCCCAACAAAGGTTGCGGCAAAATCATTGATTATTACGGCATAACACGCAATCTTCATAAAGCGCTTGATTTTGACGAAAGCGTTGTAGATTCGGCAATGATTGATATTGAGCAGTATAAAAAACAATTCAAAGCTGTTCTTGATTCCGTGATGAAACTGTTTGTTGAGATTGATATTGAAGATCCATCAATGGAAAATTTACGAAAAGCATTGAAGATTTTTGTTGATGATCCGGAAAAGCAGCAAGATTTTTCAGAGAGCTATAATCATTTAAAGATGCTTTTTGAAATATTGTCCCCCGACCCTTTTCTAAAAAAGTACATTCGAGAATTTGAATGGCTTACAAGTTTTTATATAGCGTTTGTAAAAGAGTTTAACGCTGATGAAATGGCGACTCATGAATTAAGTGAATATGGCGAGAAAATGAAAGAATTGATTCAGAAAAGCGTCGATTACGAGGGCATCACAAAAAGCTTCAGAGAGCTTAAAGTAAACGACATGTATACACTTGAACGATTAGACAAAATGGACGAAGAGGAGAAGGCGGTAAATCTTGAAAAAATGCTAAAACGAGAAATTTCAATCAATGTTGATACGGATCCGATATTCAAAAAATTCAGCGAACGGCTTGCCGCAATACGAAATGAATTCGAACAAAATCAAATTGAGCTTAACGAGCGAATAAAAAGATATTACGAATTAATGGAAGATATAAAGAAAGCGGAAGGTCGCGCGGAAGAATTAGGATTGAATTTGCGCGAATACGGCTTATTTACGATTTCCGAAGAATTTATAGAGAAAATTGATCGCGAATCTTTGATTACGTTTGTACGTGATATGACCGACAGGATTGAATCTGTACTTGATAAAGGATGGCAGGAATCGTCAAAACGTGATGAGTTTATAAAAGAGGTAAAAAGGATAATTCAAGAACTGATTTTGAGGGATTATAAAGGCAAAATTGAGGTTACTGACTTTCATAAATATCTAAATCGATTGGTTGATACTGTAATTAAAAAATTCTGACGCGCAAATCTATGAAAATTATTAAATTAGAAGGCAAGGATGTTGCATACACTATTAGAAAAAGTAAACGAGCAAAACGACTACGAATCGCTGTTTATTGCGATGCAAGCGTTGTACTAACCATTCCGCATAATCTATCCGAGAAAACAGCGGATAACTATTTGAGATCAAAAAATAAATGGATTCGGGAAAAAATAGATATCTTCAAATCATCAAAAATCATAAAAATTCAAAAAATCGATGATTTTAATGAAAAC
>JAJRYP010000112.1 GCA_024275695.1 Patescibacteria group bacterium
CCGTTGTGGCACATTTAAGAAAAAGTAAAACTAATTAATGAAAAATATAGTTTTTATTGACACAGAAATATTAGAAAAATCTAAAAAAATAAAAGATTTAGGGGCAATAAAAAACAATGAAGAAACTTTTCATTCCGGCAATATTGCCGATTTTAAAAACTTTATAAAAACTTCTGATTATGTTTGTGGTCACAACATAATGGAACACGACCTTTGGTATTTACAAAAAGATATAGATTTACAAAATTTTATTTTTATTGATACGCTTTTTTGGTCGCCTTTACTTTTCCCTGCAAAACCATACCATAAACTATTAAAAGATGATAAATTACAAACAGAAGAATTAAACAACCCTCTTAACGATGCAATTAAAGCAAAAGACCTGTTTTTTGATGAAATTACACAATTCAACCAATTAGATAATGAGTTAAAACAAATATTTTACAGCTTACTTCACAAACAAAAAAGATTTTCCGGATTTTTTAAATTCATCAACTATTCAACACAAGCAAATATTAGTAATATTGAAAAATTTATATTTGATAAGTTTTCTAACCGAATTTGTTATAATTCAAACATTAATAACATCATACGGAATAACCCTGTCGAATTGGCATATAGTCTTGCTTTAATCAATGTTCAAGACCGTTATTCCATAACACCGCCGTGGGTTTTAAAACGCTTTCCGGAAGTTCAACGGATATTATATTTATTGAGAAATAAGCCTTGCATAACCGGCTGTAATTATTGTAATCAAGCACTCAATATTCACCATGGATTAAAAAAATATTTTGGCTTTGATTCGTTCCGCACCTATAATAATGAGCCCTTGCAAGAAAAAGCGGCACAAGCAGCCATTAATGATAAATCATTATTAGCGATTTTTCCTACCGGTGGTGGCAAATCTCTTACCTTTCAACTTCCGGCTCTTATGCAAGGTGAAAGTGTCAAAGGGCTTACGGTAGTCATCTCACCTTTACAATCTTTAATGAAAGACCAAGTAGATAACCTTGAAAAAATAGGTATTACAGATGCCGTAACAATAAACGGTTTACTTGACCCGATTGAACGAGCCAAATCCTTTGAGAGAGTGCAAAATGGTAAAGCTTCTTTATTATACATTTCACCCGAATCATTACGTTCTCGAACTATCGAACATCTTTTGCTTGGACGTAATATTGTGCGGTTTGTTATAGACGAAGCTCATTGTTTTTCGGCTTGGGGGCAAGATTTTAGAGTGGATTATCTGTATATAGGTGATTTTATCAAATCGCTAAAAGAAAAAAAGAATATCGATTATGATATCCCTGTTTCTTGCTTTACCGCTACGGCAAAACAAAATGTTATTGAAGATATTGTCAATTATTTCAAAGAAAAACTCAATCTTGAACTTGAAATTTTTAGAACGAAAGCAACTCGGAAAAATTTGAAATTTAAAGTTTATCCAAAAGACGATGAAGAAGAAAAGTATAATACCGTTCGGGATTTAATTGAGCTACATAACTGTCCTACTATTGTTTATGTTTCCCGAACAAAGAAAGCATATCAACTTGCCGAACGACTATCAAGAGACGGTTATACTGCCAAGTCGTATCACGGAAAAATGGAAAAACAAGAAAAAACAGCCAACCAAGATGCATTTATCAACGGCGAAGTTCAAATAATGGTAGCCACTTCGGCATTTGGAATGGGTGTAGATAAAAAAGATATTGGATTGGTTATCCATTATGAAATTTCCGATTCGTTGGAAAATTATATTCAAGAAGCCGGACGTGCCGGACGCGATGAAAATATTGAAGCGGAATGTTATGTATTGTTTAATGAAGAAGATTTGAGTAAACACTTCATTTTGCTAAATCAGACCAAATTAAACATTAAAGAAATCCAGCAAGTTTGGAAAGCAATCAAAAGTTTAACTCGCTTTCGTTCAAGAGTTTCAAACTCTGCTTTGGAAATAGCCCGTAAAGCCGGTTGGGATGATAGCGTTTTTGATATTGAAACAAGAGTAAAAACAGCCATTGCCGCCTTGGAAGAGTCTGGATATTTAAAACGAGGGCAAAATATTCCTCGTATTTTTGCAAACAGTATTCTATCTAAAAACGCGCAAGAAGCCATTGATAAAATAAATAATTCCTACCGATTTAACGAAAGGCAAAAACAAAATGCCGTTAGAATTATCAAAAAACTTTTTTCAAGCAAAAGTCGTAAAAATGCAGTTGACGAAGAAGCCGAATCAAGAATAGACTATATTTCCGATCATCTGGGTATTGTAAAAGAAGAAGTGATAGAAGTCATTAATCTTATGCGGGAAGAAAATATTTTGGCTGACACCAAAGATTTAACTGCTTTTATCAAAAACGGTGCTGATAAACATTCTCGCAAAATAATTAAGTCCTATTTTTCTATTGAAGAAAAATTACTTGAAAAATTAGAAGACAAAATTTTGAGTTTTAATATCAA
>JAJRYP010000009.1 GCA_024275695.1 Patescibacteria group bacterium
TATCTAAACGCCATTGACATATTCAAAAAATTAAAACGTTTAAACTTGAATTTTTGGCTTAAATTAAGGAAATTTTTCTTTTTCGTCATCCCGGGATGAGACTGTTTTAGTAAAAGTTCGTCTATAACACATCTCGCGTGTGAAAGAACATAAAAACCTCCCCTAAAGCGAATTATGCCGCTTTTCAGGGCATCACCCGGAAAAACCGGGGTCTTTTTAGTCTAAGCACGCTCTACATAATCCCCTTTTTCCGTATTTACGCGTATTTTATCTCCTTCATTAATAAATAAAGGAACGTTTACCGCAAGGCCTGTTTCCAAAGTCGCGGGCTTACTTCCGCCGGACACTGTATCGCCTTTGACCCCCGGCGTTGTTTCAACAACTTTAAATACCATTTTGGGCGGAAGTGAAATCGAAATCATGTTTACTTCGTAAAACACACCGTCAACAGTTGTCCCGTCCAACAAATAAGGTACTGCCGATTCGATTGTTTCCAAAGGGATTTCAAACTGCTCGTATGTTGATTCGTTCATAAAATACGCTTCCGTATCGGTTTTATACAAATATTGTACTTTTTGATTTCGCACATCGGCAAATTCGAAATTTTCACCCGCCAAAAAGGTTTTATCAAGTACATTGCCTGTCTTTAAATTTTTCAACTTTGTACGCATTACCGGTTTTTGCGCTTCTTTTCGTTTAAATTCGCTCCATGTTATTAGATACGGATCGTCTTTATATTTCACAATGCGTCCTTGTTTAAGTTCGGTTAGATTAGCCATAATTTGTCGTTATTAACTGGAAAATTTTGAGGAGTTCGCTCCGCTCACACTATGCTCGCGATAGATTTTCGCTCGCGGGAGACTCGCTTTATGCTCGTCTCTGGCAGGAAAACTATAACGAAAAAGCGGAAAACGCGCAACCGAACACTTTTAATAATTATTTTAATTCAATTTTACAATAACCAACTAAAATGCACTTTGCTGGCCTAGTCGTGGGGGCAGCAGGTGCGGCACCGGTTTCGTCAAGCCAGGTGCCAGGGGTTCAATTCCCCTTGCTTCCACCACGGGCCAGCTTTATAATGAATGTGACGAAACCGGTGCCACGCACTATGCTGCGTAGCTCCCCAAGAAATTGGGGAGTTTTTTTGTAATGGAAATCCAACTTTTGCCTTTTACTAAGTGAACGAAGCTTGACAATCGGGAGAAAATTTGTCATAAAGAGTACCTTTATTGGTAATTTAAAGGAGCAATGCCCGACTACCCGGAACTCGAACAAGAGAAAAGACTTATCGAATCCGCTAAAAAGGATCCCGATAAGTTTATCGCTCTCTATGACAAATATGTAGATCAGATTTATCGTTACGTTTATCGCCGTACAAGCGGTGATAAAAATATGACGCATGACTTGGTAAGCCAAACTTTCCTGGATGCCCTGTCGCATATAAAGAAATTTCAATGGCGGGGCTATCCGTTTTCATCCTGGCTATACAAAATTGCTCATAACAATGTAATCAAATGGTATCGTGAAGTCGGAAAAATCAAAAGTGTGCCACTTGAAGAAGCAAGACAGGTATCAAATAACGAGCAAACTCAAAAGCAACAGCTTGAGAGCAAAATGGCGGGCGAACAAATCCGCAAAATCCTAAGCAAACTTGACCGGGAAGAACGAGAAATTCTTCGTCTTAAATTCTTTGAAGAATTATCAAATGTTGAGATTGCGGATATCATGGGCTTATCAGTATCGAATGTTGGTGTAAAGGTGTTCAGAACATTAAAAAAAGCCAAAGGTTTTCTCCCCTCAAAGAAAGAATTAAAAAAACTCGATTAATATGAATGACAAACACTATTTCAGCGACATAACGGAGCTCTTCCTGAGAGCAAAAAAAGAGGAGCAAATAGAAGTAAATCCGCAAATTAAAAATGCCGTGCGGGAAATGCTCAAATATAAAATTTCCGAGATAAAAGGGACAAAGAATATCGCACAAGACAAACCGGATATTTTTGGGTTCTTTAGAAAATGGCGATATCAACTTGTTGCTGTTCCCGCGTCTTTGGCAACTCTAATTATTGTAGTTTTTGCGGCTTCAAATCTCCGGCTTACAATTCCAAAAGAAGATCTTGCAACCGATATACAACAAGCTGACAAAATTGCTCAAACTGAAATTGATAAGTCATATAGTTTAATTGCGGATCTCGAGGCGGAAGATGAAATCGATCCGACGGAAACCGATCGTGCTCTTCTTCAAACTGTTAGCAAGCCCGATAATAAGCCGCTTTCGATCAATGTTAATGACAAAACCACTACGAGAACTTTAAATAAAATTCCTCAAACCGGTCGTGAAAATTATATCGCCGATAACACTCCCGATGTTCCGGACAGCAAGGAATTACTTTCTTCAGAGGCTATTTTGGATTTTGACTTTATTCTGCCTAAGACGGAGTCTGCAGAGAAATCTTCGGACGATGTTGTAGAAAAACCTCAAGAAACACTCCCGGGCGAGTCTTCCGATGAGCCGACGAAAGAAGTTGCCGATGAGCCGACAAGCGAACCTGAAACTTACATTGCGAGTATTGATGAAGAAGATACGCGGTCCGCGGAAGAAATCGTTGCGGATGAAGCGGTTCAAGAAGAGGCGACGGAGCCGAAAGCGGAATTTACGACATCTTCAATGATAGCCGTATTGCCTGAAGAGGAACAAACTTTAAAACGTATTTATACCGAGAAAGAACAAATTTTTGTTAAACAAACAAGAGAAGAGTCCTATCCCGTCTACTATTTCCGTAATTCTTCCGTTGATATAGCTCCCAAGTTCGATGAATCGCTTCTAAAGAATATTTCAGAGAAAAGCCTCCCGTCTTCAATGACCGTTTATTACACGGACGACGACAAGGTTCTTGTTGAAATGGCGCTAAAAGAAGATTCAGCAACAAAATGGTATTTATTCGAAAAAGTTAACGACACCTGGACTATTCAAAAATACGAAAAGGAAATTGTGAATGATGTGGTAAAATAGGTTGCCGAGTAACCCAGACTTACCGAGCAAACGCAGGTTGCTTAGCAAACTCGGTTTGCCAAGCAAATGCGTGCGCAAACGCATGCAAATGCGTAACAATACCACCATGAAACTTCTTATTGCTACAACAAACATCGGAAAATTTAATGAAATCGAAGAAGTTTTAAAAGATTTGGATCTCGAACTTTATCATCTTAAAAAGAATGAAGTTGTTGCCGGGAAATCACTAAAAGAATTATTGACAAATGATGATTTCGAAGAGCATGGGGAAACTTTTGAAGAGAATGCAGAGTTAAAAGCCATGCATTATCACGAATTAATCGGACTCCCGACCATCGGTGAAGATTCGGGAATTATCGTTGACGCGCTTAAAGGTGAACTTGGCGTTAAAACAAGACGCTGGGGGGCCGGGGCAAACGCGACGGACGAAGAATGGATTAAATACTTCATGGAAGTTATGAAAGACGTACCTGAAAAAAAACGTACCGCACGATTTATATGCGCGGCGGCGTTTATTGACGGCGGTGGCGAGACTGTTATGTTCCGCGGCCAAACGGAAGGTGTGATTACCCATACGCTTGAAGCACCGCTAAAAAAAGGCATCCCTTTGAGCTCATGCTTTAGGCCGACGGGGCACGATAAAGTTTACGCCGCTTTAAGCGAACAATAAAAAAATCAAGTCAGCCATAGAGGTAAAGCTTTCCATGATTTAAAAAATTTCATTCGAATGGAGTACAATTTATAGATCTTTCCAAACTTTTTCGTAAACTCTCAAAGTGTCATTTCCGTAATTTTTCCATGAATAAACCTCGGCGCGTGTTTTGCCCTGTTCGATCTTTTTTTCGCGCAATTTTTGATTAACCGTTAATATTTCAATATTTTTCGCAATATCTTCCGGATCTAAAGGGTCCACGTAAACAGCGGCATCACCAAGAACTTCCGGGATGCTTGAAACGTGCGAAGAAATAACCGGCGTTCCACATGCCATGGCTTCCAAAGGAGGCAATCCGAATCCTTCATATAAAGAAGGAAACAAAAATACCGATGCCAGATTATAAAATCCAAGCAGATCTTCGTCCGGAACATCTGTAATAATTTTTACGGAAGTTTTTATTCCAAGTCTTTCAATTTGCTTGTTCAAATCGTTCAAATTGCCTTTTAATGTTGTGTAGCCGATCAGTAAAAAATGTACATTTTTATGATTTTTACGAAATCTCGCGAAAGCTTTTAGCGCGGTTTTTATATTTTTGCGAGGAAGATCCGGCGCCCCAACGAAAAGTATATATTTCTTATCTTTCTCCAATGAAAATTTTTCATAAAAAGAATCGGGAATTTCCTTGTCTTCCTTAAAAAATTCCTGAATTGGCGGATACGCCACACTGATTTTATCTTCGGAAATATTTAAATGCTTAACAATATCCTGCTTTGTGTACTCGGAATTTGCCAGAATATGAGTTGCCTTTTTCATGCCTTTGTAAGCCCACTTTAAAAACCTGATATATTTATCGCTCGCCTCGTTTGGAAGCACCAACGGAATGACGTCAAGACAGCTTACAATTGTTTTTTCACATGGAAGAAAATTTAACATGAACGCCTCTTCCGCGAACATAATGTGTTTGATTCGATCTTTTTTAAACTCTTTTCGAAATTTTAACGGATGTAAAAAATGATTTGCCAAATGCCTTACCGCCGAATATTTTTTTCCTTTCAGCGGATATAAATTTTTAATTTTAAAATCCACATACGGATCAAGTTGCTTAAAAAAAGCGGATTCGTAATGCCTTTTATAACCGGTTTTTGTTTTTTCGCCCTCTTTTTGAACGAAATTTTTTTCGCCAACAAATAAAGTAACGGGTATCCGCATCTATGAAAATGGTATGGATAAGCTGTTTTATATCATACCTATTTTGGCCGATAATGAACAGTTGAAATGGTAAAATTAATGCCGTATTATCGAAATCGCAATCCTGTCACAAACACGCTCAAAACAGTCACGGAACGAAATCGCACAATGAATAAAAAAACACAAGCAGTACTCAAAAGCTTGGAAGAAGAGGCAAAAGAAAAAGGTAATCCATACTGGATTATTTCACGTGAAACAGGGGAGTTTTTGAACAAGCTCATTCTTGAAAAGAATATAAAGCGCGTTCTGGAAGTCGGAACATCTGTTGGATATTCGGGAATTTGGCTGGCCGAAGCTTTAACGCATACAGATGGAAAGCTATACACGATTGAATCGCACAATGAACGCTTTAAAATGGCTAATAAAAATTTTAAAGAAGCCGATCTTCAGGATTATATTATCCAATTAAAAGGCCATGCTCCCGATGTCGAAATTCATGATATGTTTGATCTTTTATTTCTTGATGCCACAAAGATCGAGCATCTCTCTTATTTAATCGCCTTTCTTTTCCATATGAAAAAAAATGGGATTATTGTGGCCGACAACGCTCTGTCACATGAACGGGAAATGAAAAAATATAAAGATTATATATTCAATTCAGATCAGCTTGAAAGCAAATTAATCGAAACGGGAACGGGTCTGTATTATTCCAAAATCATTTAGAAAGAAGGCGGAATCATGAGGATTCCGCCGTGAAGGATTGAGCAATTGACCCCGCGAGGAGTCAAAGGCTACTTTGAGCGGTTCCGGTCGGAGTCGAACCGACAGCCGTTCCCACCTTGTCTTGCTTTGAGGAGGAAGAGGGAAAGGGGGGTTACTGCTCTACCATTTGAGCTACGGAACCTGGAGCGGAAGGAAGGGTCTCCCCTTCAATGCAGGCAGCTTGCATTCACTTCCGCAAAACTGCGAAAATTATATACGCATTTACCTGTAAGTCAATATTATTTCACGTAGGTTGTGAAATTAGAGATTCGGAATATATAAAGGCAATAATAAAAATCGACCTATTTAATTTGCAGGCAACGGCTCCGTATCAATTATAATATCTTCCGGCGGGATTTCATCAAGAATCGGCTCCTTTTCCGGCTCGCCTTTTAATCTTATCTCAATCGAAGATTCCGCCGTATAGCCATAAACATCGGTAATCACGGCGCGAACCGTATGAACGGATCCCGGTTTTAAAAATTGCGACAACCTAAGCGTTCCGGTGTATGGAGATTCTCTTACTACGTTCTGCAAAGTTCCGTCAAGATAGAATGTTACGTTTTCAATATCAAAATCCGACTTTACTTTAACGCTGACAGGAAGGTTTCCGGAATCAACCTTGCTGTAATTGCTTGGATCTGTAATTTTTATCGATCTCGAAGAATCGAAATGCTCTTTTGTACAAAGAGGACTTGTTTCCGTAGGTGCCGCTCCAAGAACCCCGCCTTCTTCTTCCGCCATCTTTTGGGCCCAAAGCTGCACTCCGATCTCCCATTCCGGATAAGCTGCGGGATTAATACTGTGATGCTCCTGGAAGGTTTTTTCTTCAACATGGTCGGGAGGACAATATTCGTTTGCCAAAAGCCCGTTTCTATTATCGATTTTTGCGGTTGTTATATTTTTATTCGCACTCGTCATATCACTAAAACTGGCAAAAATTTCGCTTCTCCTTGCTTGATCGGGACTAAGGCTTTCATCGGAACTTACCGTTCTTGTCTGAATTCCCGGAGGCACCGGGAAATCCGCATATTGATAACCTTTAACATTATGCGCCTCCGTCATATATTGTTTGAAAATCGGTGCCGCACCTTCATAACCGTTCGCGTGCGCCGCAAGATTTCCGCTTTTGCTGTCATCGCTGTTGCCGGCCCAAACGCCCGTAGTCAAGTACGTTGTATAACCCATTGTCAATAAATTACTCGGTATATTAATATTTCCGACTTTTTTATTTGAAGTACCTGTTTTTGCCGCGTTTACTTGCCCGGTTACGGTCATGGCGGGTCCGAGTCTCACATTGGTATCGGATAAAATACTTGTAATCAAATACGCTATTTGAGGATCCAAAACTTCTTCACCTTGCCTGTTTTCATCCAATTCTTCAAGTACGTCTCCTTGCGCGTTTGTAACTTTCATAATTGCCACCGGTTCCATTCTCGTTCCGCCGTTTGCAAATACTCCAAACGCGGAGGTGTGATCTAAAAGCCGTATTTCCGCGCTACCCAACGCAAGTGACCAACCGTAATCACGATCTCTTGTTAGGAAATTAATTCCCATTCTTTCCGCCAAATCCAAAATCGGTTCTTGCTCTCCCGCCAAATAATATGCTTTTAATGCCGGAATATTTCGAGACTGAGCAAGCGCCGCTCGAATACTCATCGGCCCTCGGAATGCCCCATCGTAATTATTCGGATATTTAGATCCGAACTTTGTTCTAACGTCATACAAAGTTGTAGCCGGTGAATATCTGTTATAAAAAGCCATCGCATAAACATACGGCTTAAAGGAAGATCCGGGCTGCCTGTAACTTGTTGCTATATTTACATTTCCATCTATTTCTTCATCATAATAATCTTTTGAACCGACCATCGCCACAATTTCACCCGTTTTATGATCAATGGAAACCAGCGATGCGTTTGTCGCGTTAAATCTCGCATTTGCGGCAACACCGTCTTCAACCGCTTTTTCCGCAATTTTTTGAAGTTCCGGATCCAAAGTTGTATAAACCTGCAAACCTCCTTTTTCAACAACATCTTTCCCGTATTTTTCTTCCAATTGTTCAATAACGTAGAATACAAAATGAGGAGCATTGATTCTTGCTATATGCTCGTTAAACTCAATTGACTGCATTTTCGCCCACGCGGCATCTTTATCTTCTTTCGTAATATAACCATCATCGTACATCTTTTTTAAAATAAGATCGGCGCGACCTTTAATATAAAATCCGCAATTATCATTAATCCGGATTCCTTTCCCGATAAGACCCATTTTATAATCGATATTTCTTTCAAGTTGATCTGCATTGCAAATACCCTGTTTTTCAAGTTGTTCAACGGGTGTAATTAATTCAACATTTCGATTTGAACCGTAAGGATTGTAGTAACTTGGCGCTTTTGGAAGCGCCGCTAAAATCGCGCTTTCAGCCGGATCGAGTTCGCCGGCATTTTTGCCAAAATAAATTTCAGCGGCTTTTTGAATGCCGTAAGCCGTATTCCCGTAAGGGATTTTGTTTAAATAAAGCTCGAGTATCGTTTTTTTATCGTAAGCTTGTTCCAGACGAACCGCAAGAATAAGCTCCTTTATCTTTCTCGTATAACTGCGCTCGGAAGTTAGAAAAGCGTTTTTTACATATTGCTGCGTGATCGTTGATCCCCCGCGCGGAGTCCCTATGCCGAATACTTCGTACATACCGGCTTTAACAATTCCGGGCAGATCAAAACCTTTATGATACCAAAAATCTCCATCTTCAATAGCTACCGTTGCATTAATTAAGTCTTCCGAAATATCATCATACGACACAAATTTTCTGTTTTCATCACCATGTTTTACATAAAGGACATTTCCATCACGATCGTAAATTGTTGTTGATTGAGCAACACTCAGCTTATCGATATCGTGTACGTCGGGAAGTCCGATGCTAAGAATAGCGATAAAGACGGTCAGAATAATTATCCCGGCCAAAAACAACCCCACAAATCCAAAAACAATATAGAGCAAAATTTTCTTTGCCGAGGTTGGCTGCCTTGACGCGGAAAGCCGCTGCCTTCTTGCAAGCACAGCTTTAATTTTTCGTGATATTTCGTTCATGATATTTTAATTTATCAATTAGAGACGAGCGTAAAGCGAGTCTCTCGCAAGCGAAAACTTATCGCGAGCGTAATGTGAGCGGAGCGAACTCCTTACCGAAAAAATGCCATCTTAGTGTATACGAAAAGCACTCAAGAGGCAATAGCGGGCGGGGTCTTAACACTTATTCTTGAGCTTGCTGCTCCCGGGCTTGCTCGCACCAGTCTCCGCATATTGGAAGCTTTGTTGAACGCTGTTCTCCATCAACCGCTATTGTAACAACGGCCTCTCTTGGAATTACATCACGAGGAATGCCTTCTATTTCTTCACTTGTAACTACATGGCTTCCTTTTGAAAAAGTATAAGGTTTGGGATTTGTTGTTTGCATTTGTCCGTCAATTTTATAAACAAATTGCATACTTCCCCGCATACTTTCAATAGGCTGACCCGAAGGTAAATTTTGAGGCAACATATACATAATGCTGAAAGCGTTGTAATTAAGATCCGCGGCGGCGCTAAGAAAGGCAAACGGATAAGTTGGCGCATCTTCCGGAACCGTATCGGGAATACCGCCGTCCAGCTCCGAATTGTCGATGTTGTTTTGTCGATTGTCGCACCCGACGGCATGGCCCCCCAAAATCATTGTTGCCGCAACCGCTATTGGCGCACCAACTTTTTTAACAAATCTCATTAGTTTTCCTTGCTCTTGCTGCAAATTTTGGCTTTCCGGAGCAGCTCCTTCAACTATTTCCGTAATCTCGTCATCTCCTAATTGTCGCCCTTTTTCATCCATAAGTTTATAAACATTTACGGTATGTTAAATTATTTACTCCTATTGTCGAAAAGTCAAGCGATTTTGCTGAAAAAAGCCAAAACAATGAAGATGGACATTTGATTTTTTTATAAAAATTTTAGGTGGTCCGACCACTTAAAATTTAAAAAACAAATGCGCGTAAATTTTTGAAGTTCATGTAAACACGGGTTGATTTATTCCAAAAAGTACGTATAATACACATCTGCAACTCCAATTTTTGGAGCGTTCATTAACAGACAAATTGCCGGCAAAGTGTTAAAAACCACTGTGTTCCTATATAAGACGCGACGTCTTTACCACGCAATGCATGGTGGAATTAATACTTTACTAAATTAGAGGGAGTGTGTGAATCTTCGCATGGATACCTCTCCGGGTATCTAGGTTGACTTATTACCCCGCTTTGCCCTTGATTAGGCCGGGGAAACGGTCTTCTTGGGACTTTGGAGGAAACATTCATGAAGTTCGCTCTGATGCTAGCGCTGACGATTCTCTCTCTCGCCTTCTTTACTGCCTGCCAGGAGGAAAAAAAGCAGGAAGGCCCCTGTGAGTGTTTGGTGAAAGTGGTTGAACCGGGCAAGTTCCGACTCAGCTATCCATGCGCTCCCGACCCGAACGATGTTTGGGCCGGCTGCCTGTTTGCGGTGGCCCCGGATGGAGAATTCGTGCACCTCCACACCGGCGAGATGATCCTCACGGACATCAAAGGGGTCCTTTTGAACGGTGAAGCACGCGTAAACACCGAACATGCCTACTACGAACTGGCAAATCTGCGGCACATGCTTGTGCCTGAAAAAGTCGTGCAGTTTCGGGTGGAGCCAAATCTTCTCGTCATTTATTCGGAGAGGGGGGCAACCGACGTAATGACGTGCGAAGAGGACGCTTCAAACCCGGGCTGTGTAAGCGACTTTATCACGGTTCAAGAAGGCGTGAAGGTGGCGATTCGTGATAACGGCGTAGTATTCTGCGTCGACGACGGGATAGGAGATGCCACCGGCATTCCCTCCGGGGATGCCTCGAGCTTCCTTCCCGACGACTATCCGGATTGCAACGAAAAGGGCGGCGACGGTGGCTGCAACATTTCCTCCTCCCCCTCGGCAGATGTGGCTTTGATCCCGCTCTTCTGCATTCTCATGGTCTTTTGGATCCGACGGCGACGGGCTTCTTCATAAGGAGCACCAAAGCGGTCGTTCGCCCTCGAGATAGGATAAGCGTGGTATTCTCGAGGGTTTCTCTAATCTCAATTTAGGATTGACTTTCCGCCTGTTTGTCGTATAATAAGCCCTTGCTTAATCAAAACAAATGAAAGCCAGAATAGCAAAACCGGGCGAAGAACTGCCGGAGGGCTACTCAAGAGTTGTCGTGGGAGCAGTAAAAGAAAGAATGAATTTTAGAGTTCTTGATACAAGTCGAAGCGGCAACGGAACCGATGTGTGGATTACTTTTTCAGACGAAGCGGCCGATGAATTACTTAAAGAGGTGAACGCAACTAAAGATCTTATAGAAAAGACATTGTTTGTTAAATTTCCCGACGGAGTGGATCCACTTCCGGAGATGTAACTTTAAGAACTTACGTCCCTCGAACAACTCCGCCCAGATTCTTTAAATTAGCAAAAATCTTCTTTTGAACTTTTGCCATTTCTTCGTCGGTCAAGGTTCTATCTTCCGCCTGCAACAGTACCCTGAACGCAAGAGCTTTTTTGTCTTGCTCAATGTTTTCGCCTTGATAAATATCAAATAATTTTATTTTTCTTATTAGCTTCTCATTTGCCCGAAGGATTGCTTTTTCAACTTCTTTAACTGTCTTTTTTCGGTCAACCAAAACCGAGATATCTATATCTAATCCCGGAAATTTCGGAATCGGCTTATACTTTATTGTCGGCTCTTCAAATGCACTTAGTTTTGTGAAATTCAATTCAAACATAGCCGCTTTCGCATCAATGTCATAGTTTTTCAGCACAACCGGATGTACTTCAAAAATTCTCCCGATCTCTTCATCGCCCACTACAACGCGTGCCGTACGCGAAGGATGAACGTAAGGAGGCTCATCTTTCGGGTTTAAAAGTTCCACCTCTCTTTTTAAAAACTTATTTAAAAATTGCATACAAATTGCTTTTGCTTCATAAAAAGCTTCTATTTTTGCTTTTTGCGGAAAAACAACGGATCCGCAAATCCATTTATCTTCCGTTGGGAAATATGTACCTGTTTCCAAGAAAGTTCGTCCAACTTCAAAGATTTGCAAATTATCCATGAATCGTAGATTCTCACTAATCGCTTTCAACAAATTTGGTACCAGTGAAACCCTTAAATGTGTCTGATCATTTGATAAAGGATTCTCAATCTGCAAATGCTTATCTTGCAACTTTGAAGCTGCCGGCAGAGCGTTACTCATAATATCTTCTCCATAAAAAGTATAAGTGTAAACTTCGCTAAGTCCCATTCCGGCCAAAATCATACGAGCCTTATGCTTAAGCGTTCTTTGCTTGTTTCGTCTCGGAACTTTAATTGGCAAATCCGGAACCTCCGCCGGAATATTTTCGTATCCGTACATACGCGCAATTTCTTCGACAAGATCGTCTTCGATATCAACATCTTTTGTTGCGCGAAAAGTCGGGACCGTAACTTCAAGGATATCATCAGATTTTTTTGCGACTTCAAATTCAAGGCCGGTTAAAATACCGGCGCACTTTTTTTGACTAATCGGAACACCGATTTTTGACGAAACTTTCTTTACCGAAAGTTCTATTTTTGGCTTTGTTATCTTTATTTTTTTAACATCGGCTATTGGGCCCGCGATCCGCGCATCCGGACATAATTTTAGAATTAATTCGCATGTTCTTTTGAGGGCCGTTTCAGCCAAGGCCGGATCCAGACTTTTTTCAAAACGCTGAACCGCCTCCGTTCTAAGACCTAAACGAGCCGATGTTGTTCGTACATTTTGAGGATTAAAATTTGCCGATTCAATTATAATTTCCGTTGTCCCGTCGTTGATTTCCGAATTTTCGCCCCCCATAACACCGGCAATGGCAACCGGCTTTTCATGGTCGGCTATAACGAGCATATCCGTATCCAGTTTTCGTTTTTGATCATCGAGAGTTGTTATTGTTTCATCTTTTTTCGCACGCCTGACAACAATTCCTTTTTTAATGAAATTTTTATCAAAAGCATGGAGAGGTTGACCAAGTTCGGCCATCACATAATTGGTCACATCCACAATATTTGAAACGGGGCGATACCCCACAGCCACAAGCCTGTCTTTTAGCCACTGCGGAGAATCTTCAATTTTAATATTTTTAATAATGACACCGCAATACCTGGGACATAAATCATAATCCCGGATTTCGATATCGGGCGACTCACCCTTTGAAGGGAATTCAACGTCGAGATTGAGCTTCTTTAAAGGCTTTCCGATGATTGCCGCAATCTCGCGAGCCATACCATAATGCCCCCATAAATCGGGACGGTGAGTAAGCGATTTGTTGTCTACTTCAAAAACCGTGTCATCTCTCAAGAACACTTTTGAAAGCGGCATTCCTTCTTTCACATCCAATCCTTTCAGATCATAAATTCCATGCTCTTTACTTTCCAGGCCAATTTCTTCACCGGCGCAAAGCATCCCCTCACTTAAAACGGAGCGCACTTTTGTTGGCTTTAATTCAACAGGATCTCCTTCTCCGTGCCATTTCACCATTGCGCCCGAAAGAGCTACCGGCGCGTACATACCTTCATATATATTTGAAGCTCCGCATACAATTTGAAGAGTTTTCCCGCCCCCGACTTCCGTTTCCGTAACCTGCAACTTATCTGCATCCGGATGCGGTTTTATAACCTTGATTTTCCCTACAACCATGTTATCAAATTGACCCGCAAGATCTTCCACTCCTTCAATTTCCGCTGTTCGGGTAGTCACGAGATCCGCAAGTTTTTGCGGCTCCATTTTAGAATCCAAATCTACGAAGTCTTTAATCCAATTAAGCGAAATTTTCATGATTGATTATTTAAGAATCTGACGAATAAACGCAACCTGCCAGTTTGGCCAATTCAGATAAAGATTGTGTGCCGGTTTTCATTTGTCCATCCGGAAAAATCCATGTCGGCACAGATTTTACATCTGCGTCTTTACATTCTTGTGCCCATCCGTCACCTTCCGCGCATTCGGTGTTATTTAAATATTCAACTCCGTCTCCAAATGCCGCCTTCTGATTCTGACAATGTCCGCACCAGCTTGCTGTATATAATTTTACGCCTTTTTCCGTTAAACATTTAGCCAATAGAATTTCCGGATTTTCCGCTTTAATATCTTCGTCGGGATTTTCTTGCGGCTTTAAATCTTCAACCTCGGCTTCTTCCTGTTGTTTCACTTCCGTCTGTTCCGACGGCCGAGCATCGCTTTCGGCCACAAAAGAAGAACAACCGACAAACAATGTCGCGGATATACTTAAAATTATTATAAATAATGTATTTCGCATTTTAAAACTGGTTAATAAATCTAAGATCGCCACTTCTTAAATGACGAATATCGTCAATGCCGTGACGCATCATAACAAGCCGAGTGAGCCCGAATCCGAACGCCCATCCTTGCCATTTTTTTGAATCTATTCCTCCCGCTTTCAGGACGTTTTCATGAATCATTCCGGCTCCCATAAATTCCACCCATCCTGTCTTTTTGCATACTCGACATCCTTTCCCTTCGCATATTAAACACGAAAAATCGACTTCCAATCCCGGCTCCACAAACGGGAAATATCCCGGGCGAAATCTTACAACAACCTCTTTTCCAAAAAGTCTTGTTAAGAACTCTTTTAATACTCCTTTTAAATGTGATAGTGAAATGTCTTTATCGATCATAAATCCTTCTATTTGATCGAATGCCGCATCATGCGAGGCATCCGTTGCTTCGTTTCTAAAAACCTGGCCCGGAACTATTATCCGAAGCGGTGCTCCGTATTTTTCCATTGTCCGAACTTGAACCGGAGAAGTATGTGTTCTAAGAACCATTTTCCCGTGTTTTTTATCTCTCTTGTTTTTGATAAAAAACGTATCCTGCATGTCTCTGGCCGGATGCCACGACGGGATATTTAATCCTTCAAAATTATAATATTCGCTTTCCGCCTCCGGCCCGTCCATTATCATAAATCCCATTGAGTTAAATATTTTTTCAACTTCATATTGAGTTTGTGAAAGCGGATGGATATGTCCGACTCGGATCTCCGGCCCCGGAGCGGTTATATCGAAATCCTCGTCTTTTAAAGACTCCTCAAGTTCCTTCGCTTGAAGTTTTGTTTTTTGATTTGCTACTGCATTTTCAAGCTCTGTTTTTACTATATTGCCGAGCTTGCCAATAACCGGTTTTTGATCATCGGGAAGGTCTTTAACGCCTCTTAAAATAATTGTGAGTTCACCTTTTCTACCCAAATACTTTACTTCGATTTCCTGCAGTTCATGGACATTTTTTGCTTGTTTGACAGCGGAAAGACAGGCGTCTTTTAATTCGTTAATTTGTTTTTCCATATAAGATTTGTGAGGTTTATCACATCAGTTACGGCTAATGCGGTACGGCCTATAATGTACGATTTTTTAAATTATTTTGCAAATGGATAACAAGACGGTTGCATAGCCGGCCTATTTGTGGGATAATATAACAATACGCCATCGTCGTAACGGTTTAATAAAAAAATCATGCATAAAAAACAATTCAATCGTCCAAGAAAATCAGCCGAGGATTTTCAATACCAGCCGGAAAACCAAAAACCGATACCGGCCGATCTTGAAAGCTACCCGGATATTGATGTGCAGACTCAAATGCCAAAGCCTCAACAGACCTCTGTTGAAAGACTTTGCCGGAAAGCCCATAACGGCGAACTCCCAACCGCAAACAGATATGAAAACGATGACAACTATATAAGGATAAATCCAATTGGTAAACCGCACGGATTCACCTTAAGCGATATCCCTTTGGATGCAAGCGGGCATATTGCAAATTGGACAAACATTCCGCTCTTGCTTTCAAACTTGTATCATCCGGAAATCGCCAAAGGCAGAAACGGGAATTTTGTTATTTACGAAAGAGTCAGAGCGAAGAAGGTTACCGAGTAAGTGCCACTTACTAAGTAACCCATACTTACTTGGTAAGTATGGAAAAACCCCCGCCTTTTCGGACGAGGGTTTTTGGTTTTAGATAAAGGCGTTTTTTCGATTATCTAACTGCATCTTTTAGAGATTTTCCGGCTTTGAAAGCAGGAAGTTTCATTGCAGGGATTTTGATCTTTTGACTTGGATTTCGCGGGTTAACACCGGTTCGTGCGGCACGTTTTGAAACACGGAATGTTCCAAATCCTGTGATTGTCACATTTTTCCCACTTTTTAGGCTATAAGTGATAGCAGCTAGAACAGCGTCCAGTACTTCTCCGGCAGCCTTTTTTGTAACACCAGCTTTAGAAGCAGCGGTGTTTACCAGGTCTTGCTTTGTCATAGCAAAGAGAGGTTAAGAATAATATAAATAAAATAAAAATGTATCGATAGCCCTGAACCGTCAGCATTATAGCCGCTACTAATTAGAAAGCAAGGGATTTTTTATTTTTTTTGTGTTTTTTAAGGGAAAATCGAGAGATTTTGCAGCTTTTTTGGCTCAAACAA
>JAJRYP010000113.1 GCA_024275695.1 Patescibacteria group bacterium
TAGACAGGAAATTATTGATAAACGTCTGAAAAAAGCAGGCTGGAATGTTAATGACCCCTCTCAGGTTACGTCTGAACTGGATATTTGGGTTGGATTGCCTGAGGGAGTAACCGAACCGATGCACGAACATCAAGGCCATCAATATGCGGATTATGTTCTACTTGGTGAAGATGCTTATCCGTTAGCAGTTGTTGAAGCGAAAAAAACATCAAAAGATGCACGAATTGGCCAAGAGCAAGCGAGGCAGTATGCGGGAAATATAGCCAAAAACTCAAAACGCGAAATGCCTTTTGTGTTTTATACGAACGGTAATGATATTTATTTTTGGGATACGGAAAAGTATCCGCCACGAAAGATTCACGGTTTTCCGACCCGCAAAGATATGGAAAGAATGCGTTATTTGAGGCAATCGGAAAAACCCCTTTCTCAGGAACTGATTAACAGAGATATTTCAGGGAGACCGTACCAGATTGAAGCCATCCGTTCGGTTTTGGAAGGAATCGAAAAAGCAAAACGAAAGTTTTTGATTGTGATGGCGACAGGTACGGGAAAAACAAGAACGACCATTTCGCTTATCGATGTTTTAATGCGAACCAATCGAGTACAGAGAGTGCTTTTTCTGGTGGATCGGATTGCTCTTAGAAATCAAGCTTTGGACGCATTCAAGGAATTTTTGCCCAATGCACCTATATGGCCGAAAACAGGAGAAAAAGAAATTACTACAGACAGGCGCGTATACAGCGCCACTTATCCAACTATGCTAAATATCATTGAAGATGTAAATTGCCCGCTTAGTCCGCATTTTTTTGATTTGATTGTGGCGGATGAAAGCCATCGTTCAATTTATAATGTTTATAAAAATATATTTGATTATTTTGATGCTATTCAGGTTGGACTGACGGCTACACCAAAAGATGCCGTAGAACATAACACTTTCGGGCTTTTTGATTGTGAAGACGGTATTCCGGATTATGCGTATTCTTACGAAGAGGCAGTAAACCATAAGCCTCCCTTTCTCTGTGATTTCGAAGTGCTGCGTGTGCGGACAAAATTTCAAAAAGAAGGTATTCACAAACAAAATCTCAGTATTGAGGAGCAGAAAAAACTGCTTGCCGACGGAAAGGAGCCGGAAGAAATTGATTATGAAGGTACGGATCTGGAAAGAAAGGTAACCAACCGCGGAACCAACGCGCTGATTGTGCAGGAATTTATGGAAGAATGTATTAAGGATTCAAGCGGTACTTTGCCGGCCAAAACCATCTTTTTTGCTATGACGCAAAAACATGCCAGAAGATTGGAAGAAGTTTTTAATAACCTTTACCCCGAGCACAAAGGGAAGTTAGCGAAAGTAATTGTGTCGGATGATCCGCGTGTATATGGTAAGGGAGGGCTTTTAGATCAGTTTAAAAATAATGATTTTCCACGTATTGCCATTAGTGTGGATATGCTGGATACGGGAATCGATGTGCGGGAAATTTGTAATCTTGTGTTTGCCAAGCCTGTTTTTTCTTATACCAAATTCTGGCAAATGATCGGACGCGGAACGCGTTTATTGGAACCGACCAAAATAAGGCCATGGTGCATGGAAAAAGATAAATTTTTGATTATTGATTGCTGGGAAAACTTTGAATATTTCCAGATGAATCCGAAAGGAAAAGAAGATCGGCCAAGTAAACCGATTACGGTACGGCTTTTTGAGACCAGATTACAAAAACTTGAATTGGCGGAAGCAAGTGGTGATGATGAACTGAAAAATAAAACCGTTAAGCAGATGAAAGCGGATATTGCCAAGTTACCTCAGAATAATGTTGTGATTCTGGATGCCAAAAATAAACTCGACAAACTGGATGATCATTTTTGGTCAAATTTAAATGATGATAAAAAAGAATATTTGCGAGTTGAGATTGCTCCGCTTATGCGAACCAGAACAGGTGAAGATTACAAAGCCATGAGTTTTGAGCTGAATGTGCTTAATCTTTCCATTGCCAGAATGCAGGAGGATGAGAAGAGTGAGAAAAAAGCGTCTACTTTGGAAGATTTGATAATGGAAAAAATCTCGGATTTACCGCTTTCTGTAAACATTGTGGCCAGAGAAAAAGAAATTATCGAGGAAGTATTGCATAACGGTTATTTGCAGAAAGCTGATGAGGAAGCTTTGGACACGCTTGTTGAGAAAATCGCGCCGCTTATGAAATATCGGGAGGAAGGCATAAAACCAAGTCAGGAAAAACTTGATTTACGTGATATTACAGCGGAAAAAGAGCATATTGAGTTTGGGGCGAAGAATGAGCGTGTAACGCTTCAAAAATACAGGGAAAAGGTTGAACGCCTAATTGAGAAACTTGAAGAGGAGAACGAAATTTTGAGGCGAATAAAACAGGGTGAAGAACTGGATCCGGACGATGTTGA
>JAJRYP010000114.1 GCA_024275695.1 Patescibacteria group bacterium
GAAGACTTCTCGATAACTTGGGATCAACAGCAATTACAACTGCGCATACATTCCGATTTAGTTTATGGTCGGCGACTGCTGTTGATGCGGGAGATGTTACAGCAGGAGTAATTAACGTGGCGGCACCTAATTACGGTGGTTGGGAAGAAGAACATACTGTAACGCCAAATTCCGATGGATTTTTCAGTTTGGAATTAGGAACCGTAGTATCTCTTCCGACAATTGATTCATCAACCCATTTATATCTTCAGGTGGAAGTTAAAGGATCGGGTGACCCAATTTCATCTTATGAAATTTTAGATCGTGCTCCTTCCGATCCGCTTGTTGACAGGGCCCCGATCGGAAGCGTTCCATATGCGCTTAATGCGGATACTGTCGATAATGCCGATGTTGGAACAACAAGTGGAGACATTGTAGTTTTAGGTCCTTCAAATACATGGCCGGTTTCGACAATTCCGGATGGAACCAATGAAGATAATTTTGTGATCGATTCAAATGATGACGCGGCCGTTTCAATAGGTTTACAATTCGGAACCACTCTAAACAAGTTGCTTTCGTGGGATATTGGATCCGCTTATTTCAATTTCAATGACAATGTTAATATAGAAGGTGATCTAACAATTACCGGAACCGTGGACGGAGTTGATATCGCGGCTTTAAATACAACGGTAACTTCACATTTAGATGGCGGATCTTCAAAGCACGATGCTTCCGAAATAGATGTCGAAGCTAGTGACGGCCATTATTATTTTGCCGGTGATTTAGAGAGTGCTATTGATGATATCGACGAGCAACTTTTCAGTTTGTCCACTTCAACTTCCGCGCAGAAAATAATTCTACCTTCTGTTTATGAAGGTGTTAGCTATAAAGCAGATGGATCGAATAATATCGGACGACTTTATTTTGATCATGACGGAACAAATGATAGAAATTATTATGTTTGGACAAGTACTCGCGGATCTCTTCAAGATTATGATGTAATCATACAAGTCCCGCTTCCAAATGACTTTGATTCTTGGAACGGGGCAAATCCTTGGACCTTTAATTATCGTTCATCAAACGCGGCTTCAACCGAGAATAAAGCCGATATTTATATATATGATACCTCTGGAGCACCGGTAACTTTAACAGGGTCGAGTACCAATCTTGTTAGCACAACCTGGGCTACTACATCTCTCGGCTACAGTGGTACACCTACATTTGCGGCGGGCGAAACTTTTTTAATAGTAATTAGAATGCACGCCAAGTCAAATGAACAAATGAATATTGGCGAAATTATTCTTGATTATAGTCAATCTTAAAATTTAACAATTTATATTATGGAGCAAAAATACAAAAAAACATTTCTTTTTTCATTCTTGATTGTTCTCGTTTTGGGATCAATGGCGGCCGCCACACCGGCTTTTGCCGCAACTACCGGAGATTTGGTTAACACCGAGTCATTTTTCATTATTGATGATGGAGACGGAACAACCGATATCCAATTACAATTTGGAGATACACTTGCAAAAGTACTTTCCTACGATGTAACAAACAGTCGTTTTAATTTTAATGATGATGTCTATATAGAAGGAGACGCATCTTTGGAAGGGAATTTATTACTGGATGCCGATGATACGGCCGGCGACGTAACAATCCAATTCGGGAATACGCTCGCGGAAGTAATTCAGTGGGATTCAACAAACAGCAGATTCAATATTTCCGATAATACTTATATTGACGGTACACTTGAAGTAAACGGAAATGTTGATTTTAATCAAAATCAGGCGGATGAAATGGTGCTTGATAACGGGACTGCGTTCCCGGGAGCCGCGGTTGAAGGTCAAACATTTTATCGGTCGGATCTTGATACCTTTTATATTTATGACGGATCGAGCTGGGTAGCTATGGCTGACGCGGCGGGTGCGGATGTGATCTTTTTATCACCTTTATATCCGCATGCCAGTTATTATCCGGACGGAGGGAGTAATGTGGGACGCTTGACTTATTATTATGATAGTACAAATGTTGAAAATGCTTACAGATGGACTACCAGCAGAGCGTCCGCGCAGGATTACGATACTGTAATTCGAATTCAGCTTCCCGATAATTTCAGTTCATGGGATTCGACAACACCGATTGAATTTAAATATCGAACCGATACAACTTCGACCGCGCAAAATAAACTTGATTTCAGTATGCTTGATACCGCCGACGCAAGTGTTACATTGTCAAATAATACCAATCTTGCCAGTTCGGTTGCTTCAACCTGGGTAACTTCAACAAATATGGGAATTACCGGAGGCACATGGACAGCCGGCGATTGGTTTACTGTTACAATTAAGACTACCGCGACAAATGCCGGAGGTGCCGAGGCCGGTTCGTTAGTGCTGAATTACAATACTTCTTCATAATAAAAAGTATTTTATGTAAAAAAGGGGCACCATATAATTGGCGCCTCTTTTTTCTATGTTGTGTTTTTACATATTGGCGCGTGCGTCATCAGCCATATCGTTTGCGATTTCTTTAACATTATCCGATAGAGAATTTACCGAGCTGTCTATGTTTTTTGCTTCTTCAGCAAGTCCCCACGCCTCGGATGCGTGCGATTCCGCTTCGCTATATTGTCCGTTTACTCCGGCTATTTTTCCTTTAACGAGATGATCAAAAGCAACTGTGATTTTTTGTGCCGCTTGAACAACCGGTTCTTCGGGTGAAATTTCAAGAGCATAATTTGCGTAATTCAAAGCGTTTGCGGCTGCCGATTCCGCTTTCGCGGTATCATTGTTTCCGAGCGCCTGTAAAATTTTAATAATTTCCGCTTCGGTCATGCTTAAATAAAGCTGGACTTCTCCGCCTTCCATATTAATCATTAACCTATAAGTGATTTGCGCAACTTCGCCTCTTGTTAATTCTTTTCCGGGGTAAATATTATTAAGACTATCCGCGTTTATCAAATTAGTTGCTCCCGCATAATAGAGGTAAGGAATAAACCACTCTGTAAGATCCTGAACATCATAATAAACGACCTCCGTTGGATTTTCATACGCACTTAAGTTTACGTTATACGAGCGAAGAAGAATTTTTAAAAATTCAACAAGATTAACCGTTCGTTCGCCGACAAAGTTTCCGGTTTGTCCGTCTCCACTGACAACTTCGAGATCTTTGGCCTTTTTAACATACTTTGCGTACCATAAATCAACAGTTACATCCGGAAATGGATTTTCAGCCGGCTCTTCAAAAATTTCATAAAGCGGAGCAACGATAATTTTAACCGCTTCAGCCCGGTTAACGGGATTCTCCGGCCTATATGTACCGTCTTCATATCCTTCGATAACACCCTTGTCTTCCAAATACGTAATTGCCGTGTAATTTTCATGTGTTTCGGGAACATCGGAAAATGCTCCAAGAGCGGTATTCGCAAAAAGGGGAATTGTTAGAATTATGCTTATCAGTAAAGATAAAAAGCGTTTTTGTGTACTCATTTTTTAAAAGTTTAAGGACTAAAAAGCTCCTTTTCTAATTATAGATACTTGTAGTTTAAAAGGAAAGTTCTAATTACTTTTCTTTTGAAAAACTTTATGAAGTTCTTTCTTTTGAACGTGAGTCATTTCGTAATTAAGGAAGAAAGCAAGAAGTGTACGTAATACTACGAGTACAACCAAAATAATAATATCGTTTAGGCCCGGATCCAGGAGCGTTTCAATAATGTCGCGTCCGATAAATACTTCTAAAGACAAGATAAGATAATTACTAAGCTCAATTCGAATTTCGGTAATAAGATGGCTAATTTGAATATGTTTTACAAAACATATGGTAAACATAACCACCATTTTCGCGATACCGATAATTATTATACCAACGCCGACTACTTCAAGAGCCTGGATTACATATTCATAGAAAAAATTGAGCATTTTGTTTTTTATTTATGTTTATCATAATATCTTACCAGATTTTAGGACTTTTTGGTAGTACCTGTTTCAAATAAATGACTTTATTTATAAAGAAAAATTTGACATATTGTAAAATAAAACTATAATACTCTCCTTTGAAACTAAAAATTTATGTCTGAGATAAATGATGCCAAAATTAGAGATTATGAAGTATTGATAAGTAGCGCGCTACTCGAAGAATGGGGGAAACCCGCGGAAGATGTGCCGAGGCGGGTAGAAAAATCGTTGCATATGGCGGCGCAAGCCGATCAGCTCCTTGAATCTGAGCAAAAAGTCGCCGTAGCAAGAAATATTAAGTCTTTTCTAAATCTAAACAGGGATAGTTTTATTGCAGATTTCGGGGAAGAACAAATAGAAATATTTGAAACTCTAATTCAGAAAATAATTGATTCAAGCGGAGAGGAAAATATTGGTTTTGTTGATTTGCACAAGCTTGTAATTACAGGTTTAAACGAAAGAGGAACTTTAGCCGAAAGTCCCGAGTCAATTTCGGATGTTGAAATGTTAATCGCGCAATTTAAAGCCGATATTCTCGGCCTTTTGAAAAGCATTGTTAAAGATAAGAAAATTATAGAAGTTTTAGAAAATAAAAGAGAAATATCGGACGCTTTTGATGCTTTGAGCGATGAGTTTCGAGGAAAAGAATCTTTTGAAAGTACTGTACAAGCAATGCTTGATTTGCTGAAGGACAAACTGAATTTGGAAGGCGCGGCAATTCTGTATAAGGTCCCGCTTAAAGAACGGATAGAATTTGGTGAAGATAAATTTCCAAAAGGTGAAATAGGTGAAGAGCGGATAATAATTAATGGAGAGATAGATTTGGAAAGGGTGCATACGGAACTGTCTCAAAATGAAAGTAGTGAGCCTTCGTTTGTCGGAATAGATATTGACGGAAATTCAAAAACTTATTGTGTTATTCCCGTTAGTATTAGAGAAACTCAACTTGGAAGTCTTGTTTTAATGGTTAAAGGAGAGCGTAAAGATGTTGAAGATGCTTATAAAGATCTGATAAAATTTGTTGAATCGCGGGTTGATACATTGCTGGATGTTGGTATTAAAAATTTACTTCAAAAAAGATTAAGAGAAGAAATTAGCAGAATTTCCACGTCTGCGAATGTTAGTGAATTACCTGAAGCGTTTAAATTATATCTTACATTATTACGACGTTTTGTTGGCGCGGATATTGAATTTGTATGGCAAGATATGCTACATCGGCGCGGATTTAAAATAACCGAAAATGAAGTAAAAGATCTTCTTCCGGATGAACTTGCCGATGCTTTTAACGAAGAGGAAGATGATGAAGATCGAGGATATTCAATCAAGTTATATGATAACAGGAGAGCCTTATTTGCTGATTCTTCCGAAGAAGAGGAACATTTGTGCGTTGGTATTCTTAGACTCGATGAATTTAACGCCGTGACGGAAGAACAAAAAGATCTTATGCGAATTTTAGCCCAGGCACTTAATCAGGATGTCCTTGAACGCAACGGGAATTTTGAGGCTTTCAGTATGGGAGACGGTACTGTGGTCGGAAGGAGTTCCGTTGAAGGGAAAGTGGAGTGGAAAGGGGAGCATCCTTGCGCGTTTGTTATGGCCGATATACAGTCTTCAACGGCTTTTTGCGAAGCTGTCGGTCAGAAAATATATTCGCACCTTTTGAATGAATTTTATATAAATCTTGCCGATATAGAAACGGAACCAAATCACACCTTGATTCTTGACAAAGAAATAGGCGACGGAGCAATGTTTTTATCAACTACACCTGAGAGAGAAGGGAAGGAATACGGATATTATATTGCGGTAGCTTTGCATAATATCAAAAAGATTCGCGATGCATGGGAAAAGGCAATGGATACGGAATCAAATCTGCCATGGCGTCCAAAACTTTGCGTGGGAATTCAGTCTTCCGAAATGGCAATAAGAGGATTTTTCGGACCTAAACCTACAAGAAGACGTTTTGGAAGGTTGGATTATACAGCCGTCGGTCCCGGTCCGAACGAAACCAGTCGTATTCAGGGAGCTGTGAAATATGGAGAAAATTATATATCAAAAAAAGCTTTCAAGGCTTATCTGGAATACGTTGAAAAGGCTAAAAAAGATGGAACATGGGACGATACTCTCGGAGAATTTGTTCAAAGCGGTTTATGTATATATGTTTTTGGAAAAGGAGTGGCCGATCCTATTGAAACTTTTGAAGTTGTTTCCAAACAAGAGCTGGAAGCGACGAGAAAAGAACAAGAGAAAGTTTTTGCGGAGAAACAGGCGGAAGGCAATGAGTATGCATTTAAGTCGGCGCGAGAAATACCCAATGGAGATTATGGTATTGATTATCATGTTCCCGATTCAACAACAGGTTCACGGAAAGTAATTTTAGAATTAGGGAATATGAAATTGAAGGCTCTTATTCCGGAAACCGATTTCAGGCAGATAACGGAGTATGTTCCGATTAATGTACATAAAGAAATACAAAACGGCAATTTACCGGATAAAACAATAAGAGTTATAGATAATAAAC
>JAJRYP010000115.1 GCA_024275695.1 Patescibacteria group bacterium
AAGAAGAAAACACTAAAAGATGTAGCATCGGCCATTGATGTTAGCAGTAGTTATATTTCGCAAATCGAAAAAGGAATTCGTAATCCATCCGACAAAACTCTTGAAAACATTTTGGTTAATGTATTTGATCTTCGTCCAACCAAGGCCAATCTTATTATTAGAGAATGGCGCATAAAACAGTATGGCGGAGAAGTGTTCGCTAAAACTCTTTCATTAAAAGCCAGCGATAAAGATCACCCGGAGAAGCTTCCTTACGGAGCATTTTGGTTCGATGAACTTCCGCTTCTTCCATTTTATAAAAACATTTCCGATGATTTTGAAAACGACAAACCCGACACACATTGGCCTTTTCCAGTGGAAGATCCAGAGTTGATGAAGAGACTTTTTATTTGGCAAATGGATAACGATTCAATGGAGCCCGTTATTCCCGAAGATGCGATTTTAATTATTGATAAAAATATTGAAAACATTTCTTACAAAACAACCGTACTGGCTATTGTAGACGGCAAGCCATTACTTAGATATTACGAAAAAAGAGACGACAAGACTAAACTTATTCCGGCTAACAGCAATTATCCTGTATTTTACGGCGAGAACGTTATTATTATCGGACGCGTGGTAAAAATGCTTGTTGATGTTTAGAAAAATTTTAGACCCTTTTTAAAAATTATATGTATGTTTTAAGCATGCATAGCATTCTTCAACAATTTATTGATATCGTTTTCCCAAAGCACTGTATTTCTTGTGAGGAAGAAGGGTCGTTTTTGTGTAATAACTGCTTCAAACAAATCAAAAAATTCAAAAATCCTGTTATGAAACATCCTCCAAATCCGTTTAAAAAAGTAATTATTCCTTGTCCGTATCACAAAAATCCAATTCTTTCCAAAGCTGTCCATAGGATGAAATATTCTTATTACAAAGATATTTCCAAAGATCTCGCAAGACTGTTAACAGATGCATTAAAGGAAGTAAAGTTACCCCGAAATACTCATCTTGTCCCAATTCCTCTTCATAGGAAAAGAGAAAACTTTCGCGGATTTAATCAATCCGAACTTCTTGCCTTTAATATAAATTTTCCTGTTGTGAATCTACTTACAAGAAGTAAAGAAACACAGATCCAGGCAAATCTAAAACGAAGTGACAGATTGAAAAATCTTCAAAACGCGTTTACGATAAATCCGCATATCGAAAATCTACCTAAAACTACTCCCCTCTTATTAATTGATGACATTTGCACTACTTTCACAACTGTTACTCAGGCCGCCAAAGTCTTGCAAAAAAACGGATACGATGTACTCTTAACAGGAGCACTCGCACTTGCATAAATTAATATAGAAATCATGAAAATCGGAATTGACGCATCGCGTTTTAATCTCAAAAGCGGCACAGGAGTGGAGCTTTATTCCGTAAAAATCATACAAGCTTTTATTGATTATTTTAAGCATAATAAGGAGCATATTCTTATTTTGTACTCTCCAAAAAAACTCATGCTTTATAAAACTCAGCGTATAAAACATCGAGTAATTCCCATGAAAAGATTGTGGACCAAGATACGACTCTCTTTAGAGATGCTTTTTCATAAACCCGATGTATTATTTGTTCCTTCGCATGTGCTTCCGCATTTCGCGCCAAAAAAATCTGTGATTATGATTCACGACGTCGCGTTTATGCATCAGAAAAAAGTGTACTTAAGATTTCAATATTGGTATCTTAAAAAAACTACTCGATTTGCTGTAAGAAAAGCGTCTGACATTCTAGTACCTTCCGAGGCTACGAAAAGAGATTTAAAGCATTTTTTTAAATGTCCCGAAAAAAAAATTCATGTTATTCCACATGGATTTGATTTTAAACCAAAATCGCTTGGAGTTGAATTTGAAGGAGAAGTTCTAAGCAATATGAATTTAAAACGACGAGACAATTATATGCTTTTTATTGGAAGGCTTGAATCAAAGAAAAATATAAACAGGCTGATTGATGCTTTTATTGGCTTTGCCGAAAAATTTCCAACATGGAAGTTAATTCTGGCGGGGATGCGAGGAGTCGGTTTTAATAAAATTCTTAAAAAAGCCACAAAAAAAGACATTTTCAAAAACATAATTATGCCCGGATATATAACTGAAAATGAAAAACACGTACTTTTGAAATATTGCAACGCATTTGTTTTCCCTTCTCTTTATGAAGGATTTGGATTTCCGATTCTGGAAGCATTTGCATATGGAAAGCCGGTTGTAACTTCACGCTGCACCTCAATTCCCGAAGTTGCCGGCGGGGCTGCGATATATGTTGATCCTTTAAGCACTTCTTCAATTCGAGAAGGCATGGAAAAACTTATTACAAATCCAAAACTTAAAGAGCAAACTTTACTCCGGCAACAGGAACAGTTGGCAAAATTTAAATGGGAAGATGCAGCCACAAAAACAATTGAAGTTGTGTTAAGCCAATGATTATTTTTGTTAATACAGCATGATTTGTACAATGTAAAACCGGCCAATCGCAAAAAATTGATCAAAATGCCCTTTTTCTATATGCTTAAAGATGAACCTTGCTCTCTCTTAAAACACACACATGATTAATAATAAAATCGCCGATATATTTCAGGAGATTGGCGATATTCTCGAGATACAGAATGAGAATGTTTTTCGCATACGTTCATATCACAGAGCTGCCCAAATAGTCCGAAATCTTGCAACTGATCTTGAAGAACTTAAAAAAAAGGATCAAAAAAAAATAAAGGAAATCAAAGGAATCGGCGAAGATTTATTCAATAAGATTGTAGAGATTATCGAAACCGGAAAATGCGATATGCATCAGAAACTACTTGGACATTTTCATCCGGGCTTACTTGACATGTTGCGCCTTCGCGGAATAGGACCAAAAAAAGTAAAACTTATTTATACAAACCTTGGAATCAAGGATCTAAAGGAACTTGAGAAAGCGGCGAAAGAAGGAAGGCTTCAGAATCTTCCAGGAATGGGAAAAAAAACAGAACAAGCTATTATCAAATCCATTGATGACTTTAATAAATACTCTGAAAGGAGCACTCTTCCAATAGCCTTAGACGAGGCGGAACTCATCATTTCTTACCTTAAAGAGAATAAATTTGTTTCCAAAATTGAATATGCCGGATCTTTAAGACGTCGAAAAGAAACTATCGGAGACATTGATATCCTGGTTTGCACAAATACAAAAAATCATAATAAAAAGAACGTAAAATCCATAATGGATCATTTCATTAATTATTCACGCGCGCAAGAAATTCTCGCTCACGGTCCTACAAAATCCAGCATTGTTCTTGATACCGGAATACAAGTAGATCTTCGTGTTGTTGAAGAAAAAAGTTTTGGTGCCGCGCTTCATTATTTTACCGGCTCAAAGGCTCACAACATAATTATTCGAGATATAGCAAAAAGAAAGGCTTAAAGATTAATGAATATGGAGTATTTAAAGGAAAAAAACAAATTGCCGGCAAGACGGAGGAAGAAGTTTTTAAGAGCGTGGGGCTTCCGTATATTATACCCGAGTTGCGCAAAAATGACGGTGAAATTGAAGCCGCCAAGAAAGATAAACTTCCAGAAGCCATTGATATCAAAGATATTCGCGGAGATCTTCATATGCATACAAGTGAATCGGACGGATCACAACCTTTAGAAAAAGTCGTACAGAATTGCTTTAATGCCGGATACAAGTACATAGCAATTACGGATCATTCATTATCTTCCACAATTGCAAACGGCATGGATGAAAAAAGATTACTTAAACAAATAAAAGAAATAGACAAATTAAATAAAAAATATGCATCGAAAAAATTTAAAATATTAAAAGGAGCGGAGGTTGATATTTTGCC
>JAJRYP010000010.1 GCA_024275695.1 Patescibacteria group bacterium
AGCATTTCGGTTCCGATTTTATTAATCACTTTTCCTTCCGAAGTTACAGCATCACATCCAAATAAAAATAAATTTGCTTTTCGCATCATTGTTCTTCCGGCGCTGTCAACAAAATGAATAACTTTAATACCTTTTTCAGCCAGTTCTTTTGAAGTTATCCTTCCTTGAAATTTTGGTCTTGTTTCAGTGCTGTATACAGTAAATTTTTTGCCTTGTTTATGCGCTTCAAGGAGAATTTTTTCAACAGTCGATGAATGACAATGAGTAAAGACAATCATTCCGTCATGAATTTTTTTTGCGCCATACTCTGCAATTTTTTGTTTTGATTCTTTAAAATGCTCGATCACATGCCGAGTTACATCCGGATTTTTTTTGTAATTCTCAAGGCAGTATCGAAGTGCGTTTCGCAAAGCCGGCTCTGTTGGCCTTGTAGACTTAAGTTCTTTGTAAGCTTTACGTAATTCTTTTGGATCTGATGTTTTTTTAAGTTTAAGTTCAAATGCTTCAACTGCGGCAACGGCAATTCTTTCCGCTCCTTGAATTTCCAGATTCTTAATTTTCTGAATTATTTCCTCGTATTTCATTTTTTGTTGTTATTAATATGATAAGCTTTGTTTAACGGAAGCTTCTTTACATATTTAATTCGTATTTTGTTTTCTGTATAAACTGTGAATAATTTGTCGCCTTTCCTAACTTTTTCACCAAGTTTTTTGTGAACGTAAACACCCGCTCCGGGATTTGAAGGCGCGCCCGCAGCTCTTGAAATTGTTGCGATCAGTTTGTTTTTAATACTTGTAATCTTTCCTGTTTTTTCAGCAGTAACGTTTATTTTAAATTCTCCAACTTTTTTCATTTTCTTTTTTCCTTGCGCTTTAATAATCCTATTGAACTGTTTGTAGGCTTTACCGGAATCAAGAACTTCCCGTACTAATTTTTCCGCGGATTTTTTGGATTTATATTTTCCTGTTAAGTGAAGCAGTTCGGTGCAAAGCATAATTGCTTTTTCTTTTAAATCCAGAGGCGCATCTTCTTCATTTTTCAAAACTTTAATTACGTCCAAGCATTCAAGAACAGGTCCAATTCCGTTTCCAATTGGCTGATCGGCATTTGTAACAACAACCTTCATTTTCATTCTTAGCTTTTTAGCGATTGCCAAGAACCTTTTCTTTAGCTCCATTGCTTCTTTCATTGTTTTTAGTTTGCCTTGTTTTCCGATTGGAATATCAATAATTACGTTATTCGACGATACGGAATATTTTTTAGCCATGATTGAAGCGAGTAGCATTCCTTGCGGATCCAGTTTTAACGGGTAACGAACGCGAATAAGTTTATCATCGGCAGCTGCCAGATCGACCCCGCCGCCCCATGTAATAAATCCACCTACTTTGTCTGCGATTTGTTTAAGTTTTTTTGCATTATTAACAACATTAGCAAGAACCTCCATGGTATCCGCCGTTCCTGCGGGACTCGTAATCGCTCTTGAAGATGTCTTTGGCATTCTATATCCAAGTGCTGTAATAATCGGAACTACAAGCATTGTTGTACGATTACCCGGGACTCCGCCGATACAATGCTTATCCATTACTATTCGATCTTTAAAATTCAGCCTCTCTCCATGTTTGACAATTGCTTTTGTAAGATTAGCCGTTTCTTCATCGGAGAGACCTCTGGTAAAACATCCGGAAACAAAATAAGTCATTTCAATATCCGAAAGATCATCTGCGACAATATCTCTAATAATAGTATCGATTTTTTCCGCTCCCAAACGTTTGCCTAACAGTTTTTCTTTAATGTACACGTCCGATTCCGGCTTTGGCGCGACGTTTACTCTGATGATATCTCCTTTTTTAATTTTGAGCTTGTCCCATGTTTCCGCAAAAAGACCAATCTGGTTATCGCGAAGTTCTTTTTTTTCCGTTATATCAAGGATTGCCGTAAGCCTTTTACGACCGATTTTTAGAAGGATACGATCCGCACAGCGCATATCCAGCTCTTTAGCGGTTTTTTCGTTAACAATGGCTATATATTTGTGGCCGACTCTAATTGGAATTCTTTTTGGAATTAATTTTAACATGATAAGTGATATTGTTATTTTTAGATATTAATACATAATACAACAAAAATGGCTTAAAATCAAGCTTTTCGTAGGACTTTTAATGTCTCTTTTGCGATTTGCAACCCTTCGTTTGTCTTAATTACAAAAACTTTCACTTTACTGCCGGTTTTATGAATCTTTTCTTTATTCATTTTGTTTTTTGCCGCATCCAGTTTTACTCCGAGATAACTTAAATATTTGCAAATATCTCGTCTTATATACCATGCGTTTTGACCTATCCCCGCAGTAAAAGTTATAGCATCGGTGCCGTCCATCGATGCCGCGAAAGCACCAATTTGCATTGCGATTTTGTAAGCCAAAAGTTCAAGAGTGAAAATTGCTTTCTTGTTTTTAAGTTTCGCTTTTTTAAGGATATCGCGGACGTCTGAACTAATTTGTGAAACTCCCAAAATTCCGGACTTTTTATTTAAAAGTTCCGAGGCTTCATCAGCGCTTAAGTTTTCTTTTTCCATTAAAAATAAAGGAATTGACGGGTCGATACTTCCGGATCTTGTCCCCATTGGAACACCTTCAAGAGGTGTGAATCCCATACTTGTATCAACACATTTTCCATTAATAATTGCGCTTAAACTGGACCCGTTTCCTAAATGGCACGTAATGATTTTCCCTTTTTTCTTCTTGAGTAGTTTGTAAGTTTCTCCGGAAACGTATTTATGACTGGTCCCATGAAAACCATATCTTCTGATTTTATATTTTCTGTATAAATACCCCGGAATTGGATAATGATACGCTTTTTCAGGAATAGTTTGATGAAACGCCGTGTCGAAAACAGCAATATTCGGTACGTTTGGAAGCAGCTTCTTACATGCTGTAATTCCTTCAAGATTTGGCGGATTATGAAGCGGGGCGAGATGGAAAAGATCTTTAATTGTCTTTTTAACTTTTGGGTCTATGCGAATTGCTTCCATATAAATTTCCCCGCCATGAACAACTCGATGTCCAATTGCTTTAATTTCACCAAGTGATTCAATAATTTTTTCACTTAGCAAAATTTTCAAAGCTTCTTTTAATGCTTGTTCATGATTTTTAAAAACTTTTTTTTGAAATATGTTCTTTTTTCCCGCGGCTGCTCTAAAGAAACAGCTCTTTTTTCCTATTCCATCGGCAATTCCTCTGTAAAGAGTGTCGAATTTTTTTTTCGCATCAATCAATTGAAATTTTAATGATGATGATCCGGCATTAATGACAAGAATTTTCATTTTATTGTAGCAATTTAAATTTTTTGGAGGTTGAATAATCAACTTCCTGTGCTTCGCAAGAAGTAAAAGCCGCCAAATTTACAATATCCTTATACGAACATCCCCTCGAAAGATCGTTTACCGGTTTTTTCAAACCTTGAAGGATTGGGCCAATAGCTTTTGCTTTTGCAAGTCGCTCCACAAGTTTATATGCAATATTTCCGGAGTTTAAATCAGGGAAGATTAGAATATTTGCGTTTCCTTCAAGCTTTGATTTTGGAAATTTTCGCTTTGCCACGTCAGGCACAAGCGCCGCATCTACCTGCATCTCTCCTTCAACGATCAGATTTGGGTCACGACTTTTAATTATTGCCGTTGCTTCTTTTATTTTATCTACTTTAGGGTGTTTTGCAGAACTTGCAGTTGAAAATGAAAGCATTGCCACGCGCGGTTCCAATCTAAATCGACGCGCTGTTTCCGCCGTATCTAAAGCGATGTCGGCGAGATCGTGTGAATTTGGATCAATTGTTACCGCTGTATCTGCAAAGAGTAGAAGTCTGTTTTCGAGAATTAGAAAAAACAATCCTGAAACTTTATGGAATTTTTTTTTGGTTTTAATAATTTGCAGTGCCGGGCGAATAGTTTCCGCAGTCGGGTACGTTGTTCCGGAAATCATCCCGTCCGCTTCTTCAAGATGCACCATCATTGTTCCGAAATAATTGAATTTTTTCATTGTTTCGAATGCTTGTTCTTCGGTAACACCTTTATGTTTTCTTAATTTATAAAATTCTTTTGCATATTCCTTTGTTTTTTTAGAAGTAAAAGGGTCTATAATTTCAACTTTATCAAAATTTATTTTCAAACCAAGATTAGCCGCTTTTTCTTTTATTTCGTCGGGATTTCCGATCAAAACAGGTATTGCGGTTTGTTCTTTAAGAATTTTTGCAATTGCTTTTAAAATACGTTCTTCAAAGCCTTCGGGAAAAACAACGCGTTTTGGATTTTTCCTTGCTATATCTTTTACAAATCGAACGAATTTTTTCATTATCTGTTTTGGTTATAACAACTTATATTATTATAACACAAAAACAGCATACTCGCCACTTTATAGACGATTTCTATTGTACTATTGAAGTATTTCGGAAACGTCATCCGCGGCATCTTTGATCTGTCCGGCTGTTTCAGAAATATTATCCACTGTTTCTTTAACGTTATCAACAGTTTTCTGTACTCCTTGAACCGTATTTTCAACATTTTCTTTTGCTTCATTTACTCCGTTTTTCAAATTGTCATACGAATTAACCGCATCATTTTTAAGATTTTCAGCTTCCTTGCATCCTGTGAGTGAAATTAACAGTACAAATGAGCAAGCAATAATAAAAACACCTGCAAATTTTTTCATAATGAAATTATTTAGATTTTGAAGGTTTAAAAAGTTGTTTAAAGTCTCCGTTAAATTCCGACAGAAAGGAACGCATGCTATTAATATCATCTTTATTTATACCGGGACTGATTTCTTCCTGATTATTCATTCCTATATTTACCAAAATGGTATTGTGACAATTATGACAATCCAGCTGAAACACGGCTTCGGCAGGAAGTGTCGCAAGAATGCTAATGTCACGTTCAATAAAACGCTTTTTACAGTGCGGACACTTTGTAACTTCTTTTAAATATCTAACAAGTTCTTTTAAATCTTTATAATTCATATTGTATTCGTTACGCAATTAAATAGTACGCTTACTGTTTTGTATTTTCAAGTCTATCCAGTGCCTGTTTTGTACGTTTTAAAAAATCGTCTTTTCCAAGTACCCATGCGACTTCAAAAACTCCCGGCGAAAATTTTTCTCCGGTTAAAGCGGCTCTAAGCGGCCAGAAAACTTGTCCGTTTTTTAGTTCAAGTTTTGCCACAATTTTCATAAGTATATTTTTTATTGCATCCATATCGTTAAACGAATCAAAATTTTGAAATGTTTCATATATTTCATTGAGAGATTTCCTGGCTGTTTTGTAGTCAACTTTCATTTTTTCGTGAGTTAAAAGTTCGTTGTCGTAATCAATATCATCAAAATAAAATTTTAAATACTCTTGAGTACTTTTAGGATCGCGAAGGATTTTCTCTTCAATCGTAACTAGCGCTTTCCGAATTTTTTCCGGATTTTTCTTGTATTTTTCATCTAAATATTCATCGCACATTTCCAATAAGATATCGGTTCGTTCTTTAAAGAATTTTTCGGTATTTTCAGGATCGTTAAACTTATAAACAAATTCTCCTTTTTTAGGATTTTCAATAATGACGTTTGGATCCAAATAATGAGCTTTATCCTTCAATATAGTGTGATATTTTCGACGATTCCATTGCCAGTTAATCCAATCAAGTTTTTCGATATCAAAAATTGCGCCCGCTTTATGAACTTTTTCCAGACTAAAATGCTTAACAAGTTCTTCGAGAGTAAAAATTTCATTTTCTTCGGAACCACCCGGATGCCATCCAAGAAAAGCAATAAAATTTATGATTGCCTCTTTGCCATATCCTTTTTTAATATATTCTTCAACAGAAACATCACCCTGACGCTTACTTAATTTCGTTCGATCTTTATTAAGGAGAAGGGGAATATGTGCGAATTCGGGAGGAGTCCATCCAAAAGCCTTATATAAAAGAATATGTTTCGGTGTGCTTGGTAGCCATTCTTCACCGCGAATAACGTGAGAGATTTCCATAAGATGATCATCCACAACATTCGCCAAGTGGTATGTAGGAAATCCGTCGGATTTTATAAGCACTTGATCATCAAGTGTTTTAGCGGCAAAACTAATTATTCCTCGAATCAGATCTTTATATTTGACCGTCTCGGATGACGGAATTTTTTGCCTGATAACAAATGGTGTTTTGGCATCAAGATTTTTTTGAGTTTCTTCATCGGATAAATAGAGGCAATGACGATCATACATGGGTGCTTTTTTGCTTTTTTCCTGGTGCTCGCGCATTTCAGAAAGTCTATCCGCGGTACAAAAGCAGCGATATGCGTGTTTTTTTTCTAAAAGTTCTTCAGCATATTTTTTATATAAATCGTTTCGCTCAGATTGAACATATGGTGCATGCGGCCCTTCCTTGTTCGGACCTTCATCGTAATCGAGACCGATCCATTCAAGCATTTCTATCAGATGTTCTTTTGCTCCTTCAACAAATCGTTTCCGATCTGTATCTTCTATTCTTAACAAAAATTGTCCTTCGTGCTTTTTTGCGTATAAATAATTATAAAGGGCTGTTCGTAATCCTCCCACGTGTAAATATCCTGTTGGCGATGGTGCAAATCTGGTTCGTATCATTATTGCTTGTTAAGGATTTTCGCGGTTAATAATAACAGGGTAGTGCTTACGTGGGCAAGAGCGATCTAAAATGTTGGGATTTGACGTGTATGAAAAATGTTTTTTCTTGCGAAAAGGTTGCAATTATGCTTGTTTTATGGCTAAATTAAATCCGTAGATTCTAATAAATTCAATATATTATGCCACGAACAAGAAAAGTTAGACGTCGTACCGCGGCTGCTAAAACTACACCTAAAAGAAGAACAACATCCAGAAGAAAGAAAACCGTGAATTTGAAGTTTGAGGTTAAATCTTCGATAATGCGAGAAATTTGGGCAATTATTTATTTTGCTGTTGCGGCAGTTACTTTTTTGAGTATCCAGGGGGCGTTTGGAATTATTGGCGATCTTTGGGTTGACCTTTTAAAGCCGATTCTCGGATGGGGATATTATCTTGTTCCGCCTATTTTTCTTTTAATTTCCTTGATGCTTTTCTTTGCGAGAAAAGTGAATTTCGGTTTGGCGAAAATTGTTGGAATTGTACTTATGGTTATTTCGATTTTGAGTATTATTCATCTCTCTGTTCCGCTTGAAAATCTGCATGATGTCGCGAAAGCGGGTACATACGGAGGTTATGTCGGCTTTGTGACTAATTTTTTCATGAGAACGCAACTTAACATAGGTTCGTTTGGTGCTTCGGTTGTTTTTATTGCGATTGCTTTAATTGCCATCCTTTTAACATTTGAAGTTTCACTTGCTGAGATTGCTCGTTTCTTGAAGCCTGAATTTAGAATTGAAACAAAACCGGAGCCAACAAGAAAAGAGCAAAAAATGATTGATGAAGAAATTACCGGTGAAAACATTCAAATGGCACCGGATGAAGTTTTGCAAGCTATTTATGGAAATAAAGAATCAAATATTCGTATAAAAAGAGCGCGTCCTCTGAACGAATCGGCGGAATCAAAACCGCAAACAAGTACTGTTGAAGTTGAAAACAAGCAACCACAAGAAATTATGTCGGAAGATACGCTCACTAAAAAGGAGCAGGATTATTCGCAGTGGGAATTCCCATCGCTTGATCTTTTAAATAGTAATGTTTCGGAAATCGAATCAGATGATGACATGCTTACAAAAAATGCCGAAATGATTCGTTCAAAACTCGAACAGTTCGGTATTCAAGTTACGATGCACGATATTCATGTTGGTCCGACGGTTGTCCAATATACATTAAAACCGCACGAAGGTGTTAAATTATCGAAAATTACAACTTTAAAAAACGATTTGGCACTTGCTTTGGCTGCTCCCTCAGTTCGTATAGAAGCACCGATACCGGGAAAATCGTTGGTTGGAATAGAGGTTCCAAATGATGAACGTTCCATGGTGCGTCTTCGAGAAATCCTTGAGAGTAAAGAATTTAAAAAAGGAGATTCACTTCTTAAATTTCCTCTTGGACGCGACGTTGCGGGAACTCCGATTATCGCCGATCTGAAAGGCATGCCGCATTTATTAATTGCCGGCGCGACAGGTTCGGGCAAATCGGTTGGAATGAATACATTCTTGATTTCGCTTTTGTACCAGAACTCTCCGAAGGATTTAAAACTTATTTTGATTGATCCAAAACAGGTTGAACTCAAGGATTACAATGGAATACCGCATCTTTTAACTCCTGTAATTACCGATCCGGAGAAAGCGAATATAGCGCTACGTTGGTGTGTTGCGGAAATGAACAGACGTTATCAAGAGTGCGCGGATAAAGGAAAACGAAATATTACGGATTATAACGCGGACAAAGCTATAGAAGAAAAAATGAGCACGATTGTTGTTGTGATTGATGAACTCGCTGACTTAATGATTGCTTCCGGTAAAGAAGTTGAAGCATCGATTTGCAGACTTGCCCAGATGGCACGCGCTGTCGGACTTCATTTGGTAATTGCCACTCAAAGACCCTCTGTAGATGTAATCACGGGTCTAATCAAAGCGAACATTCCTTCGAGAATTGCTTTTTCCGTAAGTTCCTCTATTGATTCGCGAACGATTTTGGATGGGGTGGGCGCGGAAGATCTTCTTGGGAAAGGTGACATGCTTTATCTTCCAAGCGGAATGAACAAACCAATCCGTATTCAGGGGATTTATATTTCAACCGATGAAATTCAAAAAGTTACAAACAGAGTTAAGCTCACGGTTGAGCCGGATTACAATGATGAAATCGTTTCAACAAAAGTTGTTGGACAAAAGGTTCAAGGAATTCCGGATTCAAACGGCGGCGATGTTGATGCTCTTTGCGGTCAGGCAATTGAAGTTATCAAACAGAACAGAAAAGCTTCCGCTTCGCTTCTGCAACGACGATTAAAGGTTGGTTATGCGCGTGCGGCAAGAATTCTGGACGACCTTGAAGAACAAGGGATGATTGGTCCTTCAAACGGTGCGAAGCCAAGGGAAATTTTTGTAGATTAAGCTCCGTGGCACTTCTTAAATTTCTTTCCACTACCGCAAGGACATGGATCATTTCGGCCAACACCTTTGTATGTTGAATCCGGTTGTCCGCTTGGTAGAACTGTCGCCGTCATATTTTTTCCCATTTTTACTGTTTGTCCTCCTCCATTCTTCTGTTTTTCGTAATTTGCCATCATACTTCTCATAATGTTTGATCCGCCTTTTTCATGGCCGGAAAGAACTTCCTTTATTTGATCCTGATTTGTGCTAACGTTAGCAGGCTGATCCGCCTGAATTATTCTTACGGGTACTTGTCTTTCAATGTCGATTTTGAAAATGGTATTAACGGTGTTGCTTTGAATATTTGCCATCAATTTGTTAAATGTCATGAAGGCCTCTTGCTTATATTCGTTAAGCGGATCTCTCTGGCCGTATCCTTTAAGCGCGACATTTTCACGGATGCTGTTTAAGTTGTCGATATGCTCCATCCAGAGCGTGTCGATAATATGAAGATATATGCTTCTTTCAATTCGTCTTAAAATTTCCGGATCCGGTATCATTTTTTCACGTTCATCATATTCGTGAAAGAAATACCTTTTAATGATTTCGATCAAACGCTCTTTATCGGTTATGTTTTCAATATCCTTAAGCTCAAACGGTTTTGAAGGATTTCTGTGAATCGACTGTGTGATTTCGGCAATTTCTTTATAATTCCAATCACGTGGCTCTTTTGAAGTTGTATGAGCAAAAACATAATTTTCAACTTCTTGTTCGATAAGAAGAATAATTTCATTCTTAATATTTTCGCTTTCAAGTACTTCTCGCCTTTTTTTATAAACGATAGTACGATGATGATTAATCACATCATCATATTCAACAAGATGTTTTCTGACATCAAAATTTCGTCCTTCAACTTTTTTTTGCGCACCTTCGATCGAATTGGAAATCATTTTATTTTCGATTGGCATATCATCGGGAATCTTGAGAAGATTCATCATTCGCTGCACACGATCCCCTCCAAAAAGTCGCATAAGTTCATCTTCCATGGAAACAAAAAATTGGCTTAACCCCGGATCACCCTGACGTCCGCTTCGTCCTCTAAGCTGATTATCAATACGGCGGCTTTCATGTCTTTCCGTACCTATTACGCATAAACCACCAACATCTTTTACACCTTCTCCAAGCTTGATATCCGTTCCGCGACCGGCCATGTTTGTAGCTATTGTTACTGCTTTCGCTTGTCCGGCCTGCGCGACTATTTCGGCTTCTTTTTCATGAAATTTTGCGTTCAAAACGTTATGAGGAACACCTTCCATTTTTAAAAGTTTGCTCATTACTTCCGATTTTTCAATGGAAATCGTTCCGATCAAAACCGGTTGGCCCTTTTCATAAAGTTCTTTGGTTTTTTTCGCTACCGCAACATATTTTGCTTGTTGTGTTTTATAAATCGCATCCGGTAAATCCTTACGAATAACAGATTTATTTGT
The DNA here is from genome assembly GCA_024275695.1 of Patescibacteria group bacterium. Classification (GTDB taxonomy): domain Bacteria; phylum Patescibacteriota; class Gracilibacteria; order UBA1369; family PNNO01; genus JAJRYP01. The sequence continues at coordinate 10,523 of JAJRYP010000010.1, forward strand.
TGGAATTACGATTGTATCAAGTCCGTAAATTTTCAAAAATTCTTCCGCTTCCGTTGCGGCGGTACCGGTCATCCCCGCGAGTTTATCAAACAAACGGAAATAGTTTTGAAAAGTGATAGTGGCAAGTGTTTTACTTTCTTTTTTAATCTCCACGCCTTCTTTTGCTTCAATCGCCTGATGAAGGCCTTCGGAATATCTTCGACCCGGCATTAAGCGTCCTGTAAATTCATCGACAATAACAACTTCTCCATCGCGGACAACATAATCGATATCTTTTTTAAAAATCGCTTTTGCTTTTAAAGCTTGTTCTATATGATGCACTTCCAAAAATCCGGCTTCCGTATATATATTGTTTACGCCGAGAAGATTTTCCATTTTTTTAATACCTTCCTCGCTGAGTGTAGCCGCACGAAGTTTTTCATCTATATTGTAGTCTTCATTTTCAACCAAATGATTAACAAGTCGCATGTAACGTTGATATTTTGAAGTTGATTCGGCCGCCGGTGCCGAAATAATCAAAGGAGTTCTTGCTTCATCAATTAAAATTGAGTCCACTTCATCCACAATCGCATAATGAAGATTCTTCTGAACAACATTTTCAAAACTTGCAGTCATATTGTCTCGAAGATAATCAAAACCAAACTCGTTATTTGTTCCATACGTAATATCACACGCATAAGCTTGTTTCTTTTCTTCGGGAGACTGCCCGTGCGCTATTATTCCAACGGAAAGTCCGAGAAATTCATAAAGTCCGCTCATCCATTCGGCATCACGATGAGCAAGATAATCATTAACAGTTACAACAAACACGCCTTTTCCGGTGAGCGCGTTTAAATAAACGGGCATTGTACAAACAAGCGTTTTCCCTTCACCTGTTTTCATTTCGGAAATTTTTCCCTGATGAAGAACAATTCCACCAATAAGCTGAACATCGTACGGGATCATATCCCATTCTTTATCATTTCCGCGAACTTGCCACGATCTTACCATGAGTTTTCTACATGCCGCTTTTACGAGCGCAAAGGCCTCAGGCAAAATATCATCGACAGTTTCATTTCCTTCAAGGCGTTTTCTGAATTCATCCGTTTTTGCGAGAAAGTCTTCATCTTTTATTAATTTTTCCGAATATTCTTTTTCAATTTCATTGATTTTTTCGACAATAGGTTCAAGTTTTTTGATAGCCTTCAGGTTTTGATCACCCAGGATGCGTGAAATTATCTTTTGTAACATATTTCTTCGTCGTTAGTTCGTGTAAAAAAGCGTCTTATTTATTCTAGACCAAGTAAGATTTTTTGCAATAGGAGTGGATACTAAAAAGACCCCGGTTTTTAGGGAGGTTTTTTAAGAAACAGTACTTTAGGCATGCCAAAAGGAACGGTTTGCATTTTGACGAACACGGGGAATTAATCCCTTTTGTTCCGTATCTAAACGCCATTGACATATTCAAAAA
>JAJRYP010000116.1 GCA_024275695.1 Patescibacteria group bacterium
AATGCTCGATTGTTTGATCATTGCGTTTGGATCGGCCAAAAAGCCACCTTTTGAACAAGTCGGATCTCCATCCGGACAAGCAACGGAAAGAGTTTGTGCTATTTCATCCGCAAATCCAATAACGGCTAAAGCGATAATCGCATATGTAATAGCCTTCTTCTGTTTCGTAACAACTTCTTCGTTATCACCGGCGACAATCAATTTAACTGCCGCAAGCATCACAAAAAGTACTGCCACGGCACCAAAAATATACTTTGCGTTTCTAAAAAATCCGTATTTAATCTCATTAAGCATATTTACCGGATCTTCGCTTTTTAATTTCCATAATTCTTCATAGCCCGTAGTTTTTATTGGAATAAGGTTGTCCGGTGCTCCGGTATCTGACGGCGCGGTTGTTCCCGGAGGGGTATCTCCGGCCTCAGCCCTGGCATCTTTGCCTGCGGGTGCATTGCCGGCATGAGCTTCCGAAGTCCCCGATCCGGCAGCAGGCGGCGAAGTTCCCTGTTGCGCGATTAAGTAACCATCTTGAATATTTTCGATTGAATCAGATGCCGCCCGGACAGATGAAGCAAACGATAAAACGATAATCGCTATCGTCATAACGATTGTGAACTCTTTTGCTAATTTTAGGAATCGTGATTTCATTGTTATGTAAAGCTATTCATATCTAAAGTTTGTATTTGGTTTCATATTTAATGAAATTTTTACAAAAGCCTGAACCTGGCTATCAGAATCTTTTGTATGTAAAACGCCTTGATCAACGCCACCAATTGAATATCTGAATCTCGCCCATCTTTCCCAAATACTATAATTTTGCATCTTCACTCGCACCTCTTTACCATCTCTCAAATTAAACACAACCGTTTTCCCGTTTCTACTACCAAGCGGAGACACTTCTTTCACTGCGGCGAGGAGCGGAGCTCCATTAATTCTCGTAACAGGTTTGGTTGTATCTATTGAAATATCTTTAAAATCGCTTGGGTCTTTAGGTCCTGAGGAAGTTCCGGAATTTAAATCGGTAATATAGTGAAGTTTTCCGTTTGAATCTTTGAAGATCGCCATCCTTGTTCCATCTTTGATAAATGTCACACCGTCTCCTCTGCTCAGACTTCCAATTTGAGAAAGAAGTTCCGGGCTTGTTTTTTCAGTTTCCGCACTTCCCGGACGTTTACCCGGCCCCTTTGTTGCGGAAGGCGCATTTCTTGAAGGCGCACCTGTTAAAGCTGATTTAGATTTTAATTTTTTAATTCCTTCAGTTAACACTGTAATTTCGGCTCTTAGAATTTTATTTAAAACTTTTAATCCATATTTTTGAATTACTTTTTGCTCAAGTATCAAACGTTTTTCTCCAAATAAAATTGATGTTGAAGTGTATGGTTTATATCTTGCGAATTTATCCAGTTTCGTCAAATCGAGATCGCTCAATTTCCCTTTAAGTTTTCCGAATTCTTTTCTTAAGACTGTCAGTGTCTTTATATTCTTTTCCTGCTCAATTCCATCAGGAGACATAACCTTTCTATCCACAGACGTTCTTGCCTTAAAATGGGCATCTGTCGGATTAAGAACCTGTATTTGAAATTTATCTTTGTTGGAAAATCGAAGCGGTTTATTTGTTTGTTTTCCACCTTTTTTATCAAGTTGATAAACTGTTTTCTGACCGGGATAATACATCCCGTATCGTTTATTGCCCTTGGCATCGGTTATTGTCACAAGTAATACTTTGGACTGTTTGTTCAATTCGGAAAGGCTGAAAAGTTGATTAATTTTTACCGTATCAATCAATTTTTCGCCGTGCTCGTTTCTTGCGTTTCCAAAATCAATTGAGAACACCAACGGATCTTCTGTATCCGTAATGTATCTACCATATTTTTTCCGGTCAACGGCAGTTTCTCTTAAAGCCTGCTTTTGGTTTCGTTCAAGTTGTGCTTTTTTTCTTGCCTCCGCAGCCTTTTTCTTTGCGGCTTCCGCCTGTTTTCGCGCGGTTTCTTCTTGCCGCTTCTTTAATGCGGCGCGTTTTTCAGCCGCGGCTTTATCCTCACTCATACGTTTTTTTAGACGATTTAAACCTCTAATTTGCTTTGCGGAATACGTAGAGAAAGAGCGCCATGTCTTTGTTCCGGGACGTATGAAAAGACCGGGAGCACCGACATGATAGTAGAAACTTCCCTGAGGCAAAATTATTTTAAAATATCCCGTAGCTTTATTGAAATGAACTTCACTGCCGCCTTCGTAAGCCGCCTTCCAACTTTTTCCGCTATAAATTGAAAGCTTATGTAACGCCGCTTCAAACATTAATTGAGCTTGCTTCGAGATGAAAGTAAATTCTCTACCTTTAATTTGCGGCAAAACTTTATCAAGAGCATTATTAGCCGCCATGCGTTCCGCAAATCTTCGAGTCCATGTTGTATGCTCATATGCCGGCAGCATTCTTGAGACCTGCCATCCGGTAATTCCGAAATGCCTGCGATTATATTCTCCACGTTTATAAAGAACGACACCGGGCCCTTCTCCTTTAAACACAACAATCGAAGGTTTTACATCCGCATGTTTCGACCATCCGCAAGTTGCTATTGTATATCCGCCTACTTTAATTTTGCTAATCTTATCTTTCCGGAACGAAAGTCCCATTTTTTCGATAAGAATTCGAAACTGTGCAATATTCTCTTTAAGAGCTCCAATTCCACCTGCTTCAATTTTTTTAAATATAAGGGCCAACTTTCCTTTTGGAGTTGTTGGTGCTTTCTCAGCTGTTTTTTTTGCAGTTTTTGGAGTTTTTTCAGGAGCAAATGCCACAGGCACATCCGGAAATTCGCCCGGCTTATCATTCGCGTCAATTGGTTTCCCGTCCGGTTTCAAGTAGATTGCCGCCGAAGCAATAGCCCTTTCATCCTTCGCGTTTGGGGCTGAAGCAGCAGATTTCCCCAAAATGGTCGGAGGTTCTCCTTCCGCTGTCAAACTGGCATCCAGCAATGCTTTGTAGTATTTTCCGTCTTTTGATCTGGCTACTGCAACTCGTACCAGTGTTCGATTAATAACTATCTCAAATGTTTTAAATTTGTTTGGCTGAACAGTTGCAAGGTAAGTCTTCAAGGCTCCCTGAAGTTTTGCGGGAACCTCTTCATTTTTCGCAAGATGAATAAGGGCTTTCGCTATACCGTCCTGCTTTTTAACACGTTCTGCTTTTTCTTTTAGAGCTGCCGGACTTTCACTGATTTTCTTAACTAACCGATCAAGTCTCGCTTTCACTCCCCGAAGCGTTTTTGGATGAGGTTTTGATTCAACAAACCTTTTTTCTTTCCATACATAAAAAGCCAACTCTTTCGATCCCGGCTTCCACCAAATTGTTGCAAAATTAGTATTTGATTTATCTTTTGTGTTAAGCCAAACAGATATTTCCCCATGTTTATTTATGCTCATTGCGTTAAGCTCCGCCTTATAATTTGGAGCAAGCAACTTGTTTAATTTTCTAACAGCTTCAGCCCCTTTGCTAATTATATCCACGTCTTTTTCAAGATCTTTAAGTTTTCCTTGAACATGACTTAATCCGGAAATCGACCCTATATTATGCCATTTACCTTTTGAATCAGCGGCATAAACATCAACAGATTTCATTCCGGGCTTCCAGTAAAGTGACGCGAATTTCTTATTTGGAGCACTTTTTCGATAAAATAAAATAGAAACTGCGCCGCCTTTAATATCAGAGGCATCAAGTTTAACCTCGTAGTCAGGTTTTAACATCTCACGTAATTTTCGAACTTCAGTCTCGGCTTTGCTTAAAAGGGTTTTATTTTTCTCCAATTTAGTCAGCTTACCATTAAGGTCCATCAGGCTGCTTATTGTCGCAAATTTATGCCAATTTCCACGTGAATCTCTATACATGATCGTTTTTCTTCCATGAGTATCACTTCTAACGGCGGCAAATGCTTTTTTCCCTTTGTACGTGATTTCCACGCTAAGTGTCTCGCCGTTAAAAGTGCATTTATATTTATCCCCAATTTGTTTTGGAATCCTCTTCTTCAAATCCAGATACTGATGATTTTTATCGATGTAAGAAATCTCACGTATTAATCTTTGTGAAACTCCAAGTTTATTGAGCACATATGCTCTGTTTTCAGCCCTGGCCTCGGATACGGACAAAAGTAGCCCGTTAAAAATCTCTTCAATTTTCTTTATGCGATCATAGATCTTTTTCACCCTATCCATTTTTTTCGCATATTTCTCAAAAAGAGCCTTATGATCTTCAATCTTTCGAAGGACATCCTGTATTTTTTGCGCAAGCCGGCCCGATGTAGATTGCAGGTCGGGAGCTTTACGTGATGCTTCACGCTTATCAATATTTCCACGTGCGTTTGGAGAAGGGTTTGTTTTCATTTTTGTATATACATTTTTTGATTTTCTATATATTTTAGCATAAATCAGAGGAAAAATCAAAATCCTATTTCAAGATACATTCGCTTAAGTTCCCCGCAAATACATCAACACAACTTGTTTGACAAGTCTTAAAAACGATCCAATTTTCAAAAATCCGCTAACCGGCAAAAATTTCTAAAAAGACTCCGGTTCCCCAAAACCGTCTTTTATGGTGCTGTAGGTTTACCGATCCCGGGATCTAAACTTTTTAGAAAATCTCCACCTCCCGAGAAGCTAGAAGTTCATATAGAACGCAAAACAGGTTATAAAACGAAATTCCGTACTAGTACGGAATTTGTCAAATAAACCCTTCGCGAACAATCACCACTCGATCGATCATTAAAGCGTAATTTTCCCTTGTAAAATTCCCACATTATCTCTATACTTTTCACGGCTGAGAGGAAGGCTTTTTAAAAGTACACTTTAATTGCTAATTGCTAACAACTAATTTCTAATAATTTATGGCTAAGAATTCACTAATTCGATACTTTACAGGCAGTTTTTCGGAACTGAGAAAAGTTACATGGCCGACAAAAAATCAAGCAATCAGACTTACGGCCATAGTACTTGGATTTTGTCTTTTCATGGCACTTGTTATTGGTGTTGTCGATGGCGTATTTAACGCCGGATATAAATATATCTTAACATTGTCTTAATTAAACTATGGCTAAACAAGCGGCAGGTACAGGTCGACACTGGTATGTGGTTCACACTTATTCCGGATATGAAGATGCGGTTAGAGAAGCGCTTTTGCAACGTATTGAGACAATGAACATGCAGGACTATATTTTTGACGTTGTTGTACCTAAAGAAACTCAAATCGTTATTAAAAAAGGCGAACCGACAACCGAAGAAAAACGAATTTTCCCCGGTTATGTTCTTGTGGACATGATAGTAACCGATGAATCTTGGTATGTAGTTCGAAATACACCCAATGTAACCGGATTTGTAGGCTCCGGAACAACACCCGTTCCGGTTTCCGAAGATGAATGGAAAGTTATTAGAAAGCATATGGGAAAAGAAGAGCCACGATTCAAAATCGACTTTTCCACGGGAGATACTGTTACGGTTCTTGATGGCCCGTTTGCTAATTACGAAGGTGTTATCAATAAAATTGATGATGAGAAAGGTAAGGTCACGGTTATGATCACTATTTTCGAACGTGAAACGCCTGTCGAACTGGATTTTACGCAAGTAAAGAAAAAATAATGCAAAAGTTAACTATTTTCTTTATAGGCGCAACTGTCATGGTAGTGGTTTCGATAACTGCTGTTTTAGGTTATAAATATCTTGAAAAAAATAGAAACGTACAAGAAGAACCTCAAAAAGAATTTAACGAAATTGTGCAAGAAGTAACCGAAACCCCGGAAGAACCTCAAGAAGAGATCGCCGAAGAGCCGGAGGAAAACAAGGGCGAAACCGATACTCCGTTAATCATTGAATCTGACAACACTTCTCCCTTTGCAACGATAGATAAAGCTAAAATGGATGAGGCCGGTTTTACGGATGCGGACCTTAATCTATCCCCTTTTAGCGGAATTGTTTTTGGAAATATAGATATTAAAGAATATAGAGATGATGAACATGTAAGTTATATGATTATGGACAATGGTGAATTTGCCGGAACAATCAACGAACTTGTTTTCCCAAATGAAGAAATTGCAAAAGAAGTTTATTTATCAATTAAACAAAAAATCACCGATGATGAAAATTTTATAATTAATGAAACAAATCAGTACGGAGACATGTCGTTTTTTTCAAATCATACGGAGCAAAAAAATTCCGTATTTTTGGTTGTCAAGATATATGACCGTCTGTATACTTTGCACTACCCGGCAAAAAATCATAATAAGATGAAAAATTTAATCAATTCATTATGGCAAAAAACATACTAACTGTAATAAAATTACAAATCCCGGCCGGAAAGGCAAATCCGGCTCCTCCCGTAGGTCCGGCATTGGGTCAACATGGACTTAATATCCAGGATTTCTGTACTCAATTCAATAATAAAACACAGGAAAAAGGAAATACAATCATTCCGGTGGAAATTACCGTTTATGAGGATCGTTCTTTTACTTTCATCACAAAAACTCCTCCTGCCGCGGTTTTAATCAAACAAGCAATCAATCTTAAAAAAGGGTCGGGAGAACCCAATAAAAACAAGGTAGCCAATATCACTCGAGACCAACTTAAAAAGATTGCTGAAGAAAAAATGGAAGATTTAAACGCAAATGATGTAGATGCCGCTATTAATATTATAGCCGGCACAGCCCGAAGCATGGGAGTAACCGTGGATAAGTAATCAACAATAGCATGTCTCCAAAAAAAACAAGCCCGGACAAGAAAGATAAAATCTCAATTGTTAGATTTATTTATCTCTACATAATTACCGCTATTACTTTTATCGTGTTTATTATTGGTGCGATAACTATTGTGGATGTTGTCTTAAAAGCTTATGTATTTGATGTTGATGAATATGAATGGAGCAGACCGCCAACCATTTATTGTGAAAATTTAACTCGCGGCCCCGAATATGAAGATTGTTTAAAAAGGCGGGAAGCGGCCGAGGAAAAAGAAGATGCGAGGATTATAAGTAAAGATTCCGCAAGACGTTTGTCTATTGGTATAGCTCAAGTTATTGTTGCATTTCCGCTTTGGATTTTTCACTGGAGAATAATTGAGCGTGACCGCAAACGACGACGAAAATAATTTTTATTAAGTGGGAGAATATTTATTCAAATATTCGAACCCATTTGATATGAAAGACGAACAATTCAAGGAAGCGACCGACGAACGAGCTGAGCGTACAAAAGGTACGCGTGCGAATGAGAAGGAAAGCTGACGAAGAAGTGTGAAGTCTATCGGATCAAATTCACCACATAACCAAAAAAACTATGTCCAAACGAGGCAAAAAGTACAAAGCAGCTATGGAAGAGCTGAAAGAAAAAGAATTTTATACTCTTGATGAGGCCGTAGCGCTTCTTCCAAAAACTTCCACGACAAAATTCGATGCTTCTTGTGAAATTCACATAAAACTCGGAATCAATCCGAAACATGCGGATCAAGTTGTAAGATCAACTATTACTCTTCCTCATGGAACAGGTAAAAAAATTAAAATTGCCGCATTCGTTCCGGATGAGAAAATAAAGGAAGCTAAGGATGCCGGCGCAATCGAAGTCGGGAACTCGGATTTAATTGATAAAATTAACGGAGGATGGCTTGATTTTGATATCGCCGTTGCTACTCCGGATATGATGAAAGAAATCGGCAAAATTGCCAAAATTTTAGGACAAAAAGGTCTTATGCCTAATCCAAAATCCGGAACCGTCACTCAAGAACCGAGAACAATTATTTCTGAATTAATTAAAGGTAAAATTGAGTTTAGAAACGATAAACTCGGAAACCTCCATAATGTTTTCGGAAAAGTTTCCTTTGGAGAAGATAAACTTAAAGAAAACGTCCAAACGTATCTGAAAGCTGTACAAGATGCCAAACCGTCGGGAGTTAAAGGTGTGTATATTCAATCAATTACATTAAGCACATCAATGGGTCCCGGAATTAAAGTTGATGTCCAGGACGTTGTTAAATAATTAACGACAAAAATCAACAACAATGGGAGCGTAGCGGTCATATGTATCTTCCAACTCAATTTGGAATTCTTTTCCGTCATCACATTTAACAAAAATACTGTTCCGGTCACCTTCATAATGTACTTTGGCAACATTCTGCAATTTTTCAAGTTCCGTAATGCTTTCACGAATACTTGAAAAACTTGAGAAAGCATAAAAAACAATCGCTATCAGCATTATAAATCCCGCAATCATCACAGAAATAAGATAATGATGTTTTTTAGGGTACATTGTCGTAATGTTTATTATCTTCAAGATCAAGCGCTTTTTGCAGCGCATGAAGTGCAACATCAAGTTGTTTATCATTTGGTTCTCTGGTAGTAAGTTTCTGAAAAATCAACCCGGGAACAATAGCCCACTTCATCCACTTGTTTTGTTGATGTTTTGCGCTCCACTTTAAAAACTCATAAGAAATTCCCGCAATCAAAGGAAGAAAAGCAAGTCTCTTTAAAAAATTGATACCAAAATCCGGATCACGCGGAAGCAACGTGTAAGTTAGAATACTAATCATAAATACAATTAAGATAAAACTTGTTCCACATCTTGGATGAAATCGCGACTGTTTTTTTGCATTTTTTACTGTTAAAGGAAGCCCTTTTTCATAAGTAAAAATAGATTTATGTTCGGCTCCATGATATTCAAATACTCTCTTAATACTTGGCATAAAGCTCAAAATAACAATATATAAAATGAAGAATGAAGTTTTGAGTATGCCGTCTATTAAATTATAAAGAAACGAATTTCTTATCGGTTCATAGATCGACGAAAGACCCTCGGTAATCCATAAAGGTAAAAATTTGAACAAAAACAAACTAAGCGCGATTGCAATTACAAAAGATAAAGCGAACATTGCTCCTTCAACAATTTTCTGCCACTGTGTTTTAGGTTTATCATCACCTTCATCAACCATTTCATTGGCGGCAAAATTCAAAGCTTTCATTCCAATAATCATCATTTCAAATAACCCTACGACCCCCCTAATCAAAGGTAAACCAAGAAATTTAATACGTTTGGTTATTGATTTATATGGATCATCTTTAACTTTAATATTCCCGTTTTCCTTACGAACAGCGACGGTAACAAATTGTGGAGATCTCATCATCACTCCTTCTATAACCGCTTGTCCGCCAACCGCGAAATCAATCTTCTCATCTTTTCGGATTTTCATAATAAAGAATTTACTTTAATTGACTACAATATAGTATTTCATTAAATTATACTTAAATTATAAAGTCAATTCAATCTTAAACAAGGAGTTCGCTCCGCTCACGCTTAAGCTTCGCCTTAGCTCAGCGAGAGTCTCACTAACGCTCGTCTCTGTATGAATCAAAAAGTTCAAATTAAAAGAATCGACACAAGCCTGCCTCTCCCGCAATATGAGACAAACGGGTCAGTTGGGTTTGATATTCTTGCACGTGAAAAAACCGAAATTCCACCAAAAGAAATCAAGCTTGTGCCGGGAAACATTATCGTAAAAGTTCCAAAAGGATATATGCTAATGGTAGCCTCCAGAAGCAGTACTCCTAAAAAGAAAGGACTCAGTCCGCCACATGGGCTTGGAATCATAGACCACGATTATTGCGGCTCGCAAGATGAAATAAAAATTCAAGTATATAATTTTACGAATAACTCTGTTATAGTGCGTAAAGGAGAGAAAATCGCACAAGGAGTTTTTATAAAAATTGATAAGTTGAACTGGGAGGAAGTTGAAGAAATGACGGATAAATCGCGTGGCGGATTCGGAAGTACGGGATAATGTTTGCGTGATGCGCCCTTCGTTTTCGCTCCAATTGCATCATTCGATCATCATCACAACATCTGAAAATCATTATATATTATGCCTAGAAAATATGTTCAGAGGAAAATTTATTACATTTTACGGAATTAATAATATCGGGAAATCGACTCATGCAAGAATTTTAGTGGAGCGTCTGAAAAAAGAAGGATTTGATCCGCTCTATATCAAATTTCCTATTTATGAACTTGGCCCTTCGGGCCCTTATTTGAATAAAATTATTCGACAGGGAAAGCAGGATATATCTGAAGAAGAACTTCAATTGTGGTTTACTATTAATCGTCACCAATATGAGGGGACCTTAAAATCCCACTTAATGAACGGGAAAACCATCATTGCGGAGGATTACATAGGAACCGGAATCGCGTGGGGAATCACAAAAGGAGCAAACCAAGACTGGCTCGAACAGATTAACAGATATTTACTTCGTTCGGATTTGGCAATTTTGATTGATGGAGAAAGAGCCGTGCAAGCAATTGAGGAAGGACATATTCATGAAACAAACGACCAATTAATGCGAAAAGCAAGAGCAGTTCATCTGGATCTCGCTAAAAAATACGCATGGTACACAATTCAGTTACAGAAGAAGAAAGAAGATACGGCAAAACTTGTCTGGGAAGCAGTGAAAGAATTTTTTGAATATTAGTCAAATATTAATTTTTTATAAATTTTTTTTGTAAACGTATGCTTTCTGGCATACGTTTTTTCTGCGTGAGCAAAAACTTTTTATCAATCACAGACGGAGTAATTAAGCCGCAACGAACAAGAAACGAAAAAAAGCTGATGGTTTTTTGCTTATGCATCAAATTTTGGAGCTCTTTGAAAATATCATTTGTCAAACACTAACTTTTCCCTTAAAAAGGAGGACTTTAAGGGCAATAATTCATATAAGAAGGTGAGTAAGGCAAGAAAAACAAAGGAGGTCAACACATCTCTCGCTCTTTAAAATCCGTGGGTAAACTTTTTTGGAGTTTTTAGCTAAGAAAAGGGGAAAACGCAATTTTATTTGTTAAGGAGCTTGTTAAAAGAGCTCCGTTCCAAGTACAACGAATTAGAGTTGATAACCGATATGGAAAGAAATTTAAAGCATATTGCGAAAATATACTTGGAATAGAAGTTATCGAAAATGACCCATATTCTCCTGAGCAAAATGGGAAAATTGAGCGTTTTCATGGAACTCTCAAGAGGCAATTTTTTTACCGTTATTGCTCTTTTCAGGACGATATGGAAA
>JAJRYP010000117.1 GCA_024275695.1 Patescibacteria group bacterium
CGGAGCAATGGTCTTCGAAGCAATTAAAGCTCTTGAAAAAATGCCGAATATTTCAGCGGAAATAATTGCCGTGAGTTCGATTAAAAAATTCGATCAAACAGTTCTTGATTCAGTTAAGAAAACTAAAAAGGTTGTGACTGTTGAGGATCACAATATTTATTCCGGTCTTGGAGCAGGTTTAAGCAGGGAATTGCATACCCGGGGGATTCAAACGGATGTGTTTAAAATAATCGGAGTTAAAGAGTATCAGCTTTCGGGAAAATATTCGGAGCTATATGAAGTTGCGGGCATTTCCGCAAGCCATATAGCAAAAGCTTGTGTGAGTTTAACCAAATAGAAATGGAAAAATCTAACATAGGACTAATTGGTCTTGGGGTAATGGGAAGTAATCTTTCCAGGAATATCGCAAGCAAAAAATTCCATATATCGGTTTACAATCGAACAACCGAAGTAACAGACGAATTTATAAAAGAACACGGAAACGAATATATTCATCCCGCAAAAACTCTTGAAGAGTTTGTTGATCAATTGGAAGTGCCACGAAAAATAATAATCCTGGTAAAGGCCGGAAAAGCCGTAGACGCGGTTATTGAAAAGCTCATGCCGCTTCTTGAAAAAGGAGACGTCGTTATTGATTGCGGAAATTCAAATTTCAACAACACTCTGAGACGTTTTGACGCGTTAAAAGAGAAAGGATTACAGTTTATCGGATGCGGGGTGTCCGGTGGAGAAGAAGGGGCTCTTCACGGCCCCAGCTTGATGCCCGGCGGCACTCTGGAAGCCTGGAACACAATTAAAAATATTTTCGAATCGATCGCGGCCCGCGATTTTTCAGGCGGACCGTGCGTAACTTACATTGGTGATAACGCGGCCGGACACTACGTTAAAATGGTACACAACGGAATCGAATATGGAGTAATGCAGATAATGGCGGAAGGTTATGACATCTTGAAAAATGTTTACAAACTCGATCCTCCAAAACTCTCGGAAATCTTTAAAAAATATAATGACGGCAAATTAAAATCCTATCTTTTTGAAATTTCAATTGAAGTATTGGCTCGCAAAGACGAATTTGAAGACGGATATTTAATCGATTACATTCTTGATCGTGCAGCGCAAAAAGGAACCGGCAAGTGGACCGCAATTGATGCCCTCAAGCAGGGCGAAGCTATACCAACCATTACAGAAGCCGTTTTTGCCAGATTCATTTCGAGTCACAAAGATCTAAGAACAAATCTCTCAAAAAAATATCAAAAAGAAAAAATCAAAACCGATATGGATTTGGATACATTTGTATCAACACTTGAAGACGCCCTTTATGCAGCCATGTTAAGTTCGTATGCGCAAGGATATCATCTTATTCGGGAGGCAGCCAAAGAAAACAAGTGGGATATCGATATTGCGGAAGTTTCGCGAATTTGGGAAGGTGGATGTATTATTAGAGCCGACATTCTAAATGTCCTTCATAAGGCATTTGAAAAAGCAAATAAAGATACACACCTTTTTGAAATTCCGGAGCTTGCTAAAGATTTACAAAGAACAATCCCGCTTTTAAGGAAAACTGTAACACTCGGAGTGCAAAACGGAATTCCCGTTTCAGGGCTTTCCACTGCGCTTTCATATTTTGACGCAATTACGTCAAAACAAGTTCCGGCAAATTTCATTCAAGGTTTACGAGACTACTTTGGCGCTCACACATACAAGCGCACAGACAAAGAAGGAGCCTTCCACACGGATTGGAATATCTAACGAAGACGAGCGCATGGCGAGTTTCTCGCTGAGCGAAGGCGAAACGTAAACATAAGCGAAACAAACTCCTTAATCATTAATACAAACAGTTATGTTGGAAAAAATAGACCAACCATTTATTCTTACAATATTCGGTGCATCAGGAAATCTGGCCGAAATAAAAATTTTTCCGACTCTCTATGAACTCAAAATGAAACGCATGTTTCCAAAGGATTTTTATGTTGTCGGTTATGCGCGATCCCCTCTTTCACAAGAAGAATTTCGAAATTTTGTCGGGAAAAGCATAAAAGCGCATTATCGAGGAAAAGTTAATGAAAAAATTCTTTCGGCTTTCTTAAGCCATGTGCATTATGTTTCAGGAAAATATAATAACGAAAACGACTTCAAAAGGTATCGAAAATTTCTTGCAACACTCACGCCAAACAAAAAAATGACCAATATTTGCTACTTTGCGGTACCACCGCTTGTCTTTAAAGATATTATTCGAAATCTTGGAGAAACCGGGAAATCGCCGAATGAAGATATTCGGCTTGTCCTTGAGAAACCTTTTGGTGATAACGCATCATCGGCACGCGATCTTTTCCATTTTGTATCGCGATATTTTAACGAAGACCAGGTATATCTTCTCGATCATTATCTTGGAAAAGCTGTTGTACAAAGCATTCTTGCGCTAAGACAATCGAACAGAATTTTAAATTTAATGATGAAAGGCGCGGAAGTCGCAAATATTCAAATAACCGCATTTGAAGATGTTGGTGTTGAAGAACGTATTGGATATTTCGAACGTGTTGGAACTTTGAAAGATATGATTCAGTCTCATTTGTTGCAAGTTTTGGCTTTAATCACAATGTCGATTCCGGTAACAGGATCGGACGCAAGTTTACACCGAGAAAAATACAGCATCTTATCCGCTATTAAATTCAGCCGTTCAAAAAGAAACATTGTTCTTGGACAATACGAAAGTTACAAAAAAATCAAAGGTGTTCCAAAAAGTTCAAAAACAGATACGTTTGCGGCCTTAAGATTATTTATTGACCGTCAAAGCTGGTACAGGGTTCCTATCTATATTCGAAGCGGAAAAAAGCTGCACGAAAAGCATACCTACATGGTTATCGAACTTAAAAAGCATGAATTTCAACCCGCTTCACAGCCACCAAATCGTGTTATTCTTGAATTTTTTCCCGAGGAAAAACTTACTATTAAACTTGTTAACAAACATGGTCGTACAGAGCGCTATCAGGATGTAGCAACGTCGGATACAATTGCATGCGAAGGTGATTCATGCCTTCCTGAACACGGAGTGCTTTTAATGGATGTCATTTGCGGACGCAAAAAACATTTTTTAAGCTTTCCGGAAGTTATAGCTACATGGGAGCTTACTGACGGAATTGTAAAATATTCAAAACGAAATAACGTGAAAGTCGAAATTTACAAAGATAATTCAAAAGGACCAAAGAGCCAGGAAAATATAACAAAAACGGACGGATTTGAATGGTTTGATATTCACTAACAACTAACAAGGGACGAAGTCTCTCGCTTAAGCCAAGGCGAAGCGTAAACGTGAGCCCGTTAGGGCAAACTCATTAAGTATGAACCTGCATACATTCACGGATTCAGAGGAATTTATTAAGAAAAGCACGGATTTCATTGCTCATGTTTGCAATGAGACTTCTGAAATCGTTCGAATTTCTTTAAGTGGAGGATCTACACCCGCGCCAATTCTCAAAGCTCTTTCCAAAAGAAATAATATTGAATTTGATCAGGTGGAATTTTATCAAGTTGATGAAAGATACGTTCCGAAAGATCACGCGAATTCAAATTATCGAATGATTTATTTAAGTTTAATTCAGCATTTGGAAAAAAAGTTAAAAGCATTTTACTATTTTGATACTTCTCTTTCGATTGAAGAATGCATCCGTGAATATGAGAAAAATCTAAATTCAAAAGTTTTTGATTTGACCGTTCTCGGGATGGGGACCGATGGACATATCGCTTCCCTTTTCCCGCATTCCGAAGCGCTTGGTGAAGAAAAAAAATTGGTTATCCATACAACTACGCAGGAGCACGCCGTGCATGACAGATTATCTATAACAATGCCTGTAATTTTAGCGAGCAAAAAAATTTTATTGCTTTTAAAAGGTGAAAATAAGAAAAAAATTCTTGACGATTTGATTCATTCAACAAACACGATTGATGAACTACCCGCAAAAGCGCTTCTTTCACATAGAAATCTAACAATCTACTTTCTTAACAAATAAATTCATGAATAAACGTTTATTTGTCCCGACTTTTATTTTAATTGTTCTTGCGTTTTTTTTTAGTGGTTGCGTGAAACAAAGCATTCAAACCACACCTGATAGTTCACTTAACATTTCTACCATGCAAATTAAAAGTAGCGCATTTGATCATAATGCGCCAATTCCCTCGAAATACACATGTGACGGAGAGAATATAAGTCCCCCTTTAACTATTTCAGATATACCCGAGAATACTGTCAGTCTGGCTATAATAGCTGATGATCCGGATGCTCCGGGTGGAACATGGGTTCACTGGGTAGTGTGGAATATCGATCCGGAAACATCCGAAATAGAAGAAGGGCAGGTGCCTTTGCATGCCATCGAAGGATATACAAGCTTCGAATCAAACGGTTATGGTGGCCCATGTCCTCCTTCCGGAACACATCGTTATTTCTTTAAAGTATATGCCTTGGATACAATGCTCAAGCTGCATCCAAATTCAAATAAAACCATTCTTGAAACAGCAATGAAAAAACATATACTTGATGAAACAAGACTTATAGGAACTTACTCACGTAGCTAAAGCAAATAACAGTAATCATTCCTGTTATCCGTTGACGTCATGGAAGGAACTATATAAAATAGAATTAAATTTATCCGTTAACAAACTATGATTATGGTCGAACGAAACCAAATATACAGATGCAATATTTGTGGAAATATTGTCGGGATACTTCACGCGGGCGGCGGAGAGCTTGTTTGTTGCGGGCAGCCTATGGAGTTTCTTGATCCAAAAACTCAGGATGAGGGTCTTGAAAAACATGTCCCAATTATTGAAAAAACCGAAAATGGAATAAAAGTGAAAGTTGGAGAGATTCCACATCCGATGGAGGAAAATCATTATATTGAATTGATCGAAATCATTATAGACGGGAATATATATAGAAAATTTTTAAATCCGGGAGATGCTCCCGAAGCTGAATTCGAAGTCCGCGCGAAAAATGTGATTGCACGCGAATATTGCAATCTTCATGGATTATGGAAATCTAACTAAACAATCATGATACTTTCGGACAGGACCCTCAAAAAGATGCTGGCTGACGGATCGCTCGTTGTCGATCCAATTGATGAAGAGTCCATTCAGCCCGCCTCAATTGATTGTCGGCTTGGCGATCATTATCTTCTTATTGAAGATACCCATATGGATATTTTAACACTTGATAGCGAGATTCAATATCGTGAGATTGAAAGTGATTCAATCACTATTCCTCCTCATACTTTTTTGCTCGCCACAATTTCCGAGTACGTAAAATTACCTGACGATCTAACCGCATTTGTTGAAGGACGCAGCTCTATTGGACGAATCGGATTATTTATTCAAAACGCGGGATGGGTAGATCCCGGCTTTGAAGGCAGAATCACACTCGAATTATATAACGCAAACTCGTTGCCGATTAAATTGCAAAAAGGACGCAGAATTTGTCAGTTAGTATTTGCGAAGATGGATCGGAAGGCGGACACGCCTTATAGAGGGAAGTATCAGGGCCAAAAAAAATCGGTTGGCAGCCGCGTCTTTCTTGATAAAGAAGTTAACCAATAATTTATGGAAGGAGATATCACAATCTGGATTGCGTTTATCGCCGGGATTATTTCGTTCTTGTCCCCTTGCGTATTCCCCATTATTCCCGGATTCCTCGCATACCTTGCCGGAAGCACAATCAAAGATTCCAAATCGATGCGATCGGAGATCTTTATAAACAGTTTGTTTTTTGTACTCGGTTTTTCAGTAGTATTTGCGGCACTTGGAGTCGTTTTAAACACAATTTTGAAAACAGTCGCATATGACGCGCAACTCTGGCTGGCACGAACAGGCGGTGTGATTATCATTTTCTTTGGACTTTATTTAACCGGCTTAATCAAAATCGGCTTTCTGGAAAAAGAGCATAAATTTGAAGTTAAAAGAAAGTTTAAATCAAAGTATCTAACCTCCTTCTTGTTTGGTTTTGCATTCGCGGTTGGATGGTCGCCATGTGTCGGCGTAATACTCGGTTCTATTTTGGGACTTGCGGCTTCAAGCCCTGGAAGCGCATTCTTTTTGCTATTATTTTTTGCATTCGGACTCGGCGTTCCTTTTTTAATAGTCGGACTATTTACCGCACAAGCTTCAAAATTTTTACGCAGATTTGCAAAAACGTTCCTTGTCCTGCGAATCATTTTTGGTATTATTTTAATAATACTTGGAGTACTGGCCTTTACTCAAAGGCTCACGGCTATCGCCAATCTGGAATTTCTTATTAATTTCTTCATGTCATGACAAATAAAACCCGCGTAATACTATTAATCGCTACCATTATTTTAGTGATTGCTTCGATCATCTTCATTGAATCTTATCGTGTTAATATTGGTGATATCCGAGAACAAGCAAAACTTAATCCTAACCCTCTTTCAATGAATCTGGAAGAAAAAAAGCAGAAATACCGGGTCGCCAAAGAAATAGTGCAACCTTCGGGCTTTTTGAATACAGAATCGATAAATGTAATGGATCAAATAGGAAAAAATGTGGTACTTGTTGATTTTATGACTTACAGCTGTATTAATTGTCAGCGGACTTTTCCTTATTTAAATGCATGGAATGAAAAGTATAAAGATAAAGGACTTCAAATAATTGGCATCCACACACCTGAGTTTGATTTTGAAAAAGATATTGAAAATGTTCGCGACGCACTTAAAAGATACGGGATTGAGTATCCGGTAATTCTGGATAATGACTATGCCACATGGAACGCCTATGGAAACAGATATTGGCCTCATAAATATTTAATAGACATAGATGGTTTTATCGTTTACGACCATATAGGAGAAGGCGGATATGAAAAAACCGAAAAAATAATACAGGAACTTCTTAAAGAGCGAAGTGAGGCACTTGAGCTGGACATTGATATCGATGAAAATACGGTTACTCCAAAAGGAGTAGAATCAATTGCAAAAGATGTTGATATAAGTCCGGAAATTTATTTTGGAGCAAATAGAAACGAATATTTGTATAACGGATATTCCGGCATTGTAGGTGAACAAAATTTTGAAGAGCAATCCGCTGTTAAATCGAACACTCTTTATTTGCGCGGAACCTGGGACATTCAACCTGAATTTGCGGAAAACAAGACCAGTGACGCAAAAATCATATTCAAATTCAATGCTAAAAACGTATTTATGGTTGCCAGCGCTGAAGAAGAAGTAACGCTTGAATTAAAAATTGACGGAAAACCTCTTGATAAAGGAATAGTAGTTCAAGATGAGAAGCTATATCGTCTTGTGGAAGGTGACGAACATGGAGAGCACACCCTTGAAATAACTGTAAAGAATCCGGGCTTAAAGGTCTTTACGTTTACATTTGGGTAAAAAATTGGATAAAAAAACCGCAACTTTTTTGAAGTCGGGTGTTATTGAGAGTGTATGGAGAAGATGGCTATCGTAGTTCATCTTATCCTCGCACTTTGAAAAGGTAGGAAACCCCAACAAGGAGACAGGACAATGAAAACGACTCACATCCTTTTTATCGCGCTGCCGGCCATAACGCTCATGGGCTGCGAAAGCGGCACAGTGGGAGAGGACTGCCAGGCTCCGCTTTCCACAATGACCATGAGGAGCGAATGGGCAAAAGCCTATGCCCTCAACATAGACTGTCAGGACAGAGCGGATCTCGAGGATTTCAAATGCATCCTCCGCGCAGATCCCAATGAGGACTGCGGCGCGCAGTTCAACCTCGCTCAGAGGTGGTGTGTCTACTGGTATGCCCGGCAAGCAAACAAAATCCCGCTCCGTGAGTGCGGTATCACAGTTATCAACATTTTGGGCACCCCGGATGAACTCGACATCAACGAAAGTCTCATCGAACCCAACGACGAGGATGAAGACATGGACGGTATTCCGAACTACTGGGAGTTCATCATGGGCTACAACCCATGTACCGCTCACAGCTTCGGATGCAGCTTTCCGTCCGACGGATCCGACGACTTCGATGCCGACGGAATTCCGGATAGTGAAGACGAGTGGCCGATTTGCAACATGGGCAACGATCCCGCCGACTACGGCTCCGATTGCGTTTAGCGCGCACTGCCCGGTCCCCTTTCACATTTCCCCACCTTTAAAAGGGCGGATGGCACTTTAATTAGTGCCGTCCGCCCAATCCTTCCTAACTTAATAAGCCGGAATTTTATTTTGCTAAAAACCAATCTCATCTGCAATTTCTTGCATCGCTTCAATGGCAATGGAGCCGCCCATCGGACTTGAACCGACGACCTCTCCCTTACGAAGGGATTGCTCTACCAGCTGAGCTAGGGCGGCATTTTCTGGTCGGGGTGGCCGGACTTGAACCGGCGACCTCACGCACCCCATGCGCACGCGCTAGCCAACTGCGCCACACCCCGAAGATCTTTTATTCCGCAAAAATGGTCGGGGCAGCAGGATTCGAACCTGCGACCTCTCGGTCCCAAACCGAGCGCGCTAACCGGACTACGCTATGCCCCGATATTTCAAAGCCTATCCACTATAGGAAATTTCCCTTTTGAAGTCAAAGAAATTTTACGGTAATCTAAAACTATGAAAAAAGCATATTCGGAAATTATCGGCCTGCCTGTTTCTGTGGAAGGAGTTGGCAAAATTACCCGTGTTACCGATATTCTTATTGATACGACCAATGGTAGCATCATTGCTTTTTTTGTAAGTTCGGGGAAAATGAAAATAATTGTTCCCGTTGATATTCTTTATTTTGGTCGCAGTCTTGTTATTCGTTCCGTTGATGATGTTATTGATGCTCAGGATGTTATAAAGGTTCGGGATATACTTCAAAATGGAATAAAAATCATAAAAAGCCGTGTTGAAACAAAGAAAGGAGAGTATCTCGGGCATGTTTTTGATTACATTGTTGATACAAACCTTTACAGCCTCTCAAAGATAATAGTTCATAAATCGTTTTTGGGTATTTTCAAAACGCCTGATCGATTAATTCCGGCGCAGGATATCATTGAGATCAAGAAAGGGCTTATCATTGTGAAAGATAAATATGCCTTAAAGTTTGTAGATACAGCTGCAAAGCGTTATCCGAACCTATATCCGGATGTCGCTTCGTAAGAATTTTGCACAAAAAAAGCTTCGATTTCCGTAGAAACCGAAGCTTTTAACTAATATTTTTTCTGAATTCTTAAGTAGTCTCTTGTCCAATTGCGGCACCACCGATGATTGTATTCACAAGCGCGAATGAGATCAAAACGATGATAATACCAATGATCGCGTACATAATGATCTTTTTTGCTTTTTCTACGTTCTCGTTATTACCGGCAGAGGTAACATAAGTAATTCCACCGTAGATGATCATAATAACCGCGATAAGACCTAGGAAGATCAGGATAAAGTTCACAATATTAAGAATAATACTTCTTAGTGAACCTTCACCACCGGTTTGACCGGCAAGTACGGCGGGCTGATCACCGGGACCAATCATTCCCTGAGCTCCTACGATACCGCTGATTGCAGCAAAGGCAACAAGTAGGAGTGAACTCAATCCAAGTACGATGAGTGCTTGCTTGAGTCCTTTTTTCAATGTTTGTTTAGTCATTTTGACTGGGTTATTTTTATTAAGTTTTCAATTCATTTTAGCAAATATTTGACAATAAAGCAAGACTCTTGTAAGAGAATACAATTATATGTCAATCCTGTTCCCATACTCATCAATGAGTATATTTTCAGGATTTAGCTCTGTATCAAACTGTTTTTTAACTTCTTCCTTCAGTTTTCTTGCCAATTTCACAAGATCCTCCTGGGTCCCGTTTCCCTTATTTATAAGCCAATTCCCGTGTAACTGCGAAACCTCCATATCTCCAACGCTTGTTCCTTTTAGTCCTGCCTTGTCTATTAAATAGCCGGCGGCTTTATCCTTGGAAGGGTTCTTAAAGAAAGATCCGGCAACTTTTCCTTTTGGCTGTTTTTGTGCACGGAACTGTAAAACTTCCGCAGTTGCGTTCCGGGGATCCAGAGGTGGCAGTTTTAGTGTAACCCGAAGCACAATTTGAGCATTTTGCTTTAAAATACTGGTACGATACGAGAACTGAAAATAGGCATTGTCTTCCTCAATAACGCCTTTTTTGTTATCAAACAGCTTAACTTTCTCCACAAAGTCACCAATTTCCACACCCTGAGCGCCCGCGTTTCCATAAACAGCACCTCCAATCGTACCCGGAAGGGCAACAAGCTTGATAATTCCGCCTAAATTGTTTTTTTTTGCTTCCGCTATCACAAGTCCAAGCATCGCACCGGAATCTGCAGTTACACGATCACCTTCTACAATGATTTTATCAGCTTTATTGTGTATTAAAAGACCTCTAAAGCCTTTGTCGGAAAAAATCGTATTACAGCCTCCTCCAAGTAGGAAATAGGACAAATAATTGCTCTCTGCAAACTGAATAAGCTTTGGAATTTCGTCAATATTTTTTACCTCATAGTACAAATCCGCATTTCCGCCTATTTTGTAAGCTGTAAAGGGCGCAATTGGTACATTTTGTTGTACGTTTGGAAAAATTTTTTTAATTTTGTTGTATATTCCAACGATATCCGACATCGGGCTATAAAATTAGCGATTATCAATAGTATTATACCTTTATTTTAAAAATAAAAAATTGACACTGACTATATTTTCACATATCATCGTTTTTGAAAAAATGAGCCACCTTAGCTCAGTTGGTTAGAGCGGCTGTCTTGTAAACAGCAGGTCTTCGGTTCGATTCCGAAAGGTGGCTCCATTTTAACGGTTAATACGGGCAGGTGGCAGAGCGGTCAAATGCATCAGACTGTAAATCTGACGACTTTATGTCTACGGGAGTTCGAATCTCTCCCTGCCCACCACCAAGCGAGACCTTACCGGATGTATATACGGACAATGTTTCGGTAACAAGAAGATTTCCCAAAGACGGGCTTATATGGTTTGTTTAACAAATTCCGTACTAGTACGGAATTTCGTTTTTGGCTTTCCGGGAGGCGGTGATTTGCCAAAAAGTTTAGACCCCGGGGATGGTAAACCTATGGCAACATAAAACCTACCTTTCAGCAAATCATAAAAAAACAATATTTATCAAACTCCACTCAGGTGGGAAATCCTAAACCTCCACAACAATCGGCACAATAAGCGGCCTTCTCGCTAAAGTTCTGTGGGTATATTTGTCGATAACCGAAGTAACGTATTCTTTGATG
This sequence comes from Patescibacteria group bacterium, assembly GCA_024275695.1. Lineage (GTDB taxonomy): Bacteria > Patescibacteriota > Gracilibacteria > UBA1369 > PNNO01 > JAJRYP01. The sequence goes on from JAJRYP010000117.1 coordinate 11,229, forward strand.
TTTTTCACACCGGGTTTTGGATGTTTTTGTAGCAAAATCTCGTATTTCTTTCTTAGAAGCCGCTTAATATCTTTTAGGATTTTTTCCGACTCATCAATATAAATAAATCCTCTGGTATCTATTTGCGGACTCCCAATTATTCTCTTTGTCTTTTTGTGCACACGCAAAGTAATAACAATAATGCCATTTTCCGCCAATACCTGACGATCTCTGATTACGCGAGATCCTATATCACCCATTCCATAACCATCAACAAGAATATAATTAGTTTCCACCTTTTCTTTAGATTTGGTTATGCGCCCTCCCTTAAGCTCTAAAATATCTCCATTACTAATCATGATTGCTCTTTCCGGACGTATTCCCATTTGTTCGGCCAATTCTTTATGCGCGAATCTCATGTGATATTGCCCATGAATCGGTACAAAATAATGAGGTTTTACAAAATTTATCATCATTTTAAGATCCTCC
>JAJRYP010000011.1 GCA_024275695.1 Patescibacteria group bacterium
CATCAAAAGAAGCCTCGAACGCGGGTATGTCATTCACTCAGGCTGTTAATGAAGGTTTAAATCAGGATATTGCTATAAAAAATACTATAAATCCAATGCTTTACGTTCAAAGATATAAAAATGGCGCAGTTTCCGTAGACGACAATATTAGCGAAAACAATGATAATACGACAACTTCCGATTCTGTAACTGCAACACCGGATAACAATATCGCTGATGAGGATACAACAACAATTGAAAATCCGGAAAGACAGTACGTAACATTTGAAATAATTACGGGCGGAGACACTTTCTCCGAAAATGAACAAAAAGAGATCACAATCAAAGCTGTTGACAGAAGCGGAAGCAGAATTACAAATTATGCTCCCGAAAATCCCGTGAGGCTCAAAGTAATAAAAGGTTCGGCCGTCATAACTCCGCGACGTCTGGATGCAAGAAATTTTAAAGACGGAATTGCTACGATAACATTAACTCCAAAAGACAATTCACCTGTGAAGTTTGAAGTAGTAACTGATAATTTAATTAAAGAAAGCGCTTTATTGTCCCCCGGAATCTTTGTTGATATAGGAACGGCTCATCCGCATTTTGACGCAATAAGTTTCTTGAAGGATGAAGGGGTTATCCAAGGATATCCCGACGGTTCGTTTAAACCGGGAAATGATGTTTCGCGTGTGGAAGTAATTAAATTCATCCTTGAAGGAATAGACGCGAATGTTATTAAAGCAAAGAGTCTGTCATTTAAAGATACGGACATAGGCCAGTGGTATGCTGATTATTTATATACTGCGAAAAGTCTTGGAATTGTTCAAGGTTACCTGGACGGATCATTTAGACCAACAAATTCAGTAAACAGAGCGGAATTCCTAAAAATGCTTATAAAAGCCTCGAAAATTGATATAGATCCTGTTATTCGGGATAATTTTAAAGTTGAAGATGTTGATGAAGCCGACTGGTTCGCGCCATATGTTCAATTTGCGGTAGACGCGAACATTATTGAACTTGAAAATAATAGATTTGACCCGGCTGCGGAAATGAAACGTGAAGAAGTTGCAGAGTCAATTTACAGAATTAAAGTACTCCAGGAAACGGGTGCAAATAAATTCACCTCAGATCTTATTAATAAACTTGAAGTGCGCGCGGGATAAAAATCACGTGACTTTCTATTGCGAATAAGGAGCGAATTAAGGTAAAGTTTGTAAGAATGTGATGCTTGTTTATGAATGATGAAATACAAAACAAACCGATTCCACCAAAGGATAACGTAGATACGCGAAATGTTTCCGAAATTTTTAAATCTTCCGATGTAAAGCCTGAAAATGTTTCCGAAAATAGTACTGCAAAGGCCGAGCAACACATGGAGGGAAACACAATGCCCGTAGAAAACAAAACCGGCGGACGTCTTATAACATTTCTTCTGGATCTCGCTTTAAATTTATTAATTGTTTTTGGACTTGTTTATGTCATCCAAACTTTTATAGCTTCGCCATTCAAAGTATACGGACCTTCAATGTGTGATACGCTAAACAATATTGAAGACGCTTGTATGACAGGATATGGAGAATATATAATCGTAAACAAGCTGATATATAAAGACTTTTTCGGATGGAGCCTAAGTGAACCTCAGCGAGGCGATATTATTGTTTTCCACCCCCCGCATACCAATAAACAGTTTTATATAAAACGTATCATTGGTCTACCCGGTGATACGGTTAAATTGATTGACGGTAAAGTTTATATTTTTAATGACGAATACCCTACCGGGCGCGAACTTAAAGAAGACTATTTGAACAAAAACAATTTAGGGAATACTAATCCAAGCACAAGCAACAGGGTAACCAGTTTTACGGTAGGAGAAGATGAATATTTTGTTCTTGGAGATAATCGTATGCAAAGTGTTGATTCGCGAAGCTGTTTCAGGGATCCTTTTCAGGGTGGTTGTAGAGGAGAGGAACAATACTTCTTACCAAAAAAGAATATTTCCGGAAAAGCATGGGTGGTCTTATGGCCAATTCAATACGTAAGGACGATTGATGAGCCAAATTACAAGTAGTGTTCTATCCGCTCAGCCTTCCTGGCGAGCTACAAAGTACAGCTCTACAAGTGAAACACTTAAAATTAATAGAAAACCGGACCACCAAGTTAAAACTCCAAGTATCAAGAAGAAAATACAACCAAGGGCGATAATAGTTAGTTCAATCCCCTGTCTAAACGCAATTGAAATATGCTGAGAGTATATTTCATTTTTATTGAGCCAAAGTCGAAAATAGAATCCAATTATCGTAAAAGTGCAACTCAAAGCAAAGAACATGCTCAAAAAGAATAAGCTCAAAGAAACGCCCATAGATTCAAACGGATCCAGCTTATTTAATACAATAAACCACGCAATCCAACTTACGAGCCCTGCAATTCCAACAATTAACAAATATCGATTATGTGTCATTTTCAGCGTTTAAAACATAAAAATCATTTGTGAGATTATCACACTCAATCAATCTTTGAAAGAATTTTCGGAATTTTTTTCATATCTTCCAATAGAGTTTTTCTATATGAACCGTTGTACAAAGCTACCGCCGGATGATACATCGGGAAGTAAACCTGTTTTTCACCCCATAGCCCCTTATATCTTTTTGCCCGGCCGTGAACTTGCGAAATTTTAAGATTGGGTAAAAATGCATTCATGGAATGTCGTCCAAGTGTAACTATCAATTTAGGTTTAATTATTTTCAAATGCCGCTTTAGATAAGGCCAACATGTTTTAATTTCACTTTCTTCCGGATCTCTGTTTCCCGGTGGCCTGCATTTAACAATATTTGTTATAAAAACTTCTTCCCGAGTTAATGCTATCGAAGCAAGAAGTTCATTTAAAAACTTCCCGGCTGCTCCTACAAAAGGTTTTCCTTCGAGATCTTCGTTTTTACCCGGAGCTTCTCCTATAAACACAATATCGGCATTTGGATTTCCTTCGCCCGGAACCGCATTGGTTCGAGTCTTGCACAAACCGCATTTTATGCAATTACGAACCTCTTTATTCACTTCTTCAATATTAAGCATCTAATGATTTTTGAATTGAATGATGATGTTTCAAATATATTCCCAAGAAAAAAATCAACGCCCCGCATCCTGCAAAGAATATTGAATAGACTGTCATCTTGTCGGTTACAAAGGCAAACAAAAATGAATAAAGTTCGCGCAATTTATCTATCTCTGCTTCATCGTAAGCATATTTGGAAATATATGCGGGAATTTGCGACATAAGTTGCGCGAGAATTAATCCAAAAATTCCACCAAGCGCAAGCGCACTTCCAACAAATTTCATTATCGATGTATAGGGCTTATAAATAATAAGCATTATCAAAAGAAGCAAAATTAAAAGGAATAAAGGGAGAATCAAATGAATATATTGAAATACCGAAATCATTTGATGTAATCCAATTTTCTCTCCCACATTTCCTCCGTTATTTTCCACAACCGGAGAAAATTTATCGGGAATAGTTTCCTGCATCGCTCTTTTAATCTCGCGCCTTAGAGGCCCCTCAAGTTCAGTCCGCTCAATTTGAGGAGGAATACATGAAGGAAGTCCTTCCTCTTTCGTAAATGCAGCCAAATCTTCCTCGTCAAAATCCGCACATGCAGGAATTGAATCTACAACACGGTATGCGACATCCGCGGCTAAATCATCGATATGTTCTTTTAACGGAAGAAGGGACACGGTTATATCTTCTGCGCGCCTATCATCATTTAAACTCTTTAATTGAGAAACAAAATCTTGTGCAATCTCGCTAAAAGCCTGTTTTGGAAAATATTTTTCTATTATTTCTTTAACGTCCGAAGCAGCCAGATAATTAGTCACTTCCTCGTCTTTCGAAATTTCATTATTCAGAAACAAGGCCAAATAATCATATGATTTGTCGATTACCGGCCCTTCATAAAAATCGACATTCAAATAAGTACTTGTAAGGCTTTGAACAAACAGGGTCGGAAGTGTGATAATTGCGAACATTAACACTAATATGCCTGCGAAAAACTTTCGAATCTTCATATATTGATAGGTCAAATTTTATGCCCACAAATGTTAACAGGAATGAAAGTTCTTCACAAGTTTTTAAAATCCTACTCCTTTAGATTCAGGATATCCCCTTTTATCGCTCTATGCTTTCGATCCTCTGTTGAAGGAACAATTTTCCATCGAACTTCTTTCTCAAGTTTGCCGGGGAGAGTAAAACCGGCGGCTTTTTTATGGCCACCACCGCCAAATTTGGCGGCAATTTCTTCTAAATCAACCTCTTCGTTACGAGTTCTGAAAGATCCTTTAACATTTCCCTGTTCATCTTCGTGAAGCAGGACCGTAAATTTCGTATCGGGAATACAGTTAATAAAATCCACCGCTCCGGAAAGTTCGTCAATATCGGCATCACATTGATCAAAATCTTCTTTTGTAACTACAGACATAGCGACTTTTTCATTATTGATTTTAAGATTCGCGAGCACTTTTCCCCACAATTTCAAAGTGGAAACCGGGGTTGTTTTGAACAGATTTTTTGACACATCCACAACCCTACCGCCGACCGCCATCATTTCCCCCGCAATTTTTAAAGCTTCCGGAGTGGTATTCTGATGCATAAAACTTACCGTGTCATTATAAAGACCTGTTAATAAAGCTGTTCCAATAACAGGATTAAAATCATATTTGGCGAATTTAAAAAAGTTATACATAATCATAGTGGTCGAAGCCGCATTTGTATCAACAATATTAATGGTTCCGAAATTGTCGTTCGATGCGTGATGATCAATATTGATTATAGGAACTTCACCTTTAAAAATATCGGGATATTTTTCATGATAATTTGTCATGTAAGAAGCACCGGCATCACAAACTATAAGCAGATCGTATTCACGAAAATCAAATTCACAAATAAAATCTTTCACATCCGGCATAAAATAATATCTATCCGGAATCTCATCTATGCAAGCCATTGTTACATCTTTTCCCTCTTTTGTTAATGCATGTTTTAAAGCAATACACGAACCAAGCGTATCGCCGTCCGGTTTACGATGAGCTATCGTGACGATTTTCTCTACACTATCTATGAGCCTTTTTGCTCGCTGAAACTCTGCTTCCATTAAGGCCGTCGTTAAATATTAAGAAGGAATTTTAGTATATTTTCAGCAATTATGCAAGGGGAAGTTAATTGCTTCAATACAAGTATCCTCTTTATAAGGTTTTGGTATATTTTTTCGTCTCTTAATAGTAAATTTTTCCAGGAGAGTTAGTTTCGGAGTATACTGTTTAGGCCACGACCTGAGCTCGACATTTACCTCTTTTTTATCTTTGGAAAAACTGCATGAGAGATAATTCAAATCATAGTATGGCACAAAAACACCGGGAAAATGTAAATATGCGGGCATTCTTTTCATCAGTTTTTTCCAACTTCCGGTATCTACATGAATAAAATTGTATTTCTTTAAATTAAAGATACCGGGTATATGAGTATGACCATTCACATACAGATGAGCCTTTTTTTTATAAGAATTTTTTCCGGAGCAAACTTCTTTTGCCCTGTCTTTAAAAGCCTGGTGCAGAGATATCACGACTTCCGAAAGACTTTGAACACCATATGAACGCAAACGTTTTCTAAAATCTTTTCGCAAAAGTGACATGAAAAATATAAGAATTATAATTACCATGTCAAAATAAAGTATAAAAACAATTATTTTTATTATCCAGTTTGTATCAAGGAAATTTAAAAGCGACACAAGAAAATCCGGACGGTAAAAATCGGTAATAATATCAAAAATAAAATAAGGAACCGCAAATCCGAAAAGAATCAGCATTGGTATTAAAACCCCTTTTAAAATCGGACCAAGTTCATAATAAAAATATTTACTTAAAAACCAATAAAGCAAGAGATTAACATCAACATTATCAAGATCATTAAACCACCGGGGACGTTTTTTCTCATTACCCATTTTCATGATTTTATAAACAAATAATTGATTTATATGATATGCAAGAGAGCTGTCCGTTTGCATTGAAAAATCAGTAAACGCGGTTGCGGGTTCAACCTGATTTCCATGTTCACCAAGTATCCGAAAAGACTTACCGTTATGAGAAAATTCTCGCTTAAAAAATTGATTCGTATCAACATGTATATTGTATTTGGCCAAGTCATCTTGATATCTTTTCTCGTAAATAATTTCATGATCGTGATTCCCCCCCAAAACAGTAATTTTATGTTTTTTTCCAAATTTTTTAAATTGTTCAAACAGGTCCCGATGTTGATTAATGGCAAAAGCAACCTTTCCTTCCGGATGATCCTTTATTTTCCATAAATCAAAAAAATCGCCAAGAATAATTAGTTCTATGCTTTCGTTGGTTTTGTCCAAATAATCTAAAAAATCAATTAATTCTTTTTCACACTCAAAATCATCCATCGGAGCATCACCGCCGATATGAAGATCGCTTATTATTATTAGTTTTTTGTGCTGCATAAATAACTTGTGATTATAAGGGGCAACCAAGATTTCCCCTTATCAACCCCTTCTTTTAAGAGTCACTCGCTTACGCTCGTGACTGTGGTACGCCCGGCAGGATTCGAACCTGCGACCTTCACCTTAGAAGGGTGCCGCTCTATCCAGCTGAGCTACGGGCGCATATTGATATCAGGCAGTATCTTATAAAAATTCTTCTCAACTTACAATATAATATCCGTTTTCTATAAAATATAAAACAACAAATGAAATCGTGTTGTTAAAAACATGAAAAAGGATTCCCGGCCAAATTGACTTTGTTTTAACAAAAATAATATTTAACACAACAGATAAAATAAGAAGTGGCATTATCGATTGAAATTCGAAATGTACCGAGGCGAAAATAAGAGCGGTAAGAACAACGCCCCAAAACGGACTTATACGTTTAGCCAAAGTCTGTAAAACAAATCCTCTAAAAAAGATCTCTTCAATAATCGGCGCTATAACAAGAGCAATAAGTATTGCCATGAAAATCCCGAACGGATCTGTTCCAAATATTTCAAAAATTGACCTTTGTTTTTCAAATCCGAAAGCTTCAATCCCTAAACTGAAAAAAACAACTATTAAAAGTATGCTAAGACCAAGAAAGAAAATATATGCCATGAAAATCCACAAAATTGTTTTTCCGGTTCCAATCCATTTAAACGCAAAATCTTTCCATCCCGATGCATATTTCTTAATAATAAAAAACCATAAAGGAAAAAGCATTCCGGCAACTTGCAACAAATACATAAACAGCAGAATTATGCCTTTCAAAAAAACATTATCAGAAATGTCCGTTACAAAATCCGGAAGCCCTATAGCCTGAATAACGACATAAAGAAGCAGTTCTAAAACAAAGGTTAGAACAAAAACGTTAAATACATCCGATACTTTCCATTTTATAGAGGTGTCCTGGTTCATTTGAGGTTTTAAATAAATTGAGGTATTATTTTTTTACTTTATATAATCGATTCAATTCACTTCTATTGACAACGAGCCCATTCGATTTTATTATTTATTTCCTCGCAATTCTTAAATTATAAATAAATGGAACTAAAACAGGATGAGCACATCATTAGAGTTTATCATCACCACCCGTTCCCATTTATTGTTCAGGTGATAAAAGCTGTGGGAGCAAGTATTCCTTTCTTCTTTTTATTGTTCTTGATTTCCGGAGCTCTTACTTCACAACAAATCATTATTGTTAATTTTATAATAATAGGTTTATTCTCTCTTGTCATCATTTATCTCGCTCTTATTTACTGGCTCGATAAATTAGTGATTACAAATAAAAGAATTGTGCATATAGATTGGAAGTTACTATCAAAACGAGATGAAGGAGAAGCACTGCTTTTTGATATTCAGGATATTCATACACAAGAAAAAGGACTTCTTGCAGCATTATATTTATTTGATTATGGGACAATACGATTGGAAACAGCTTCATCGAAAACAACCGTTATATTTACACAGGCACCGGACCCTGAAGGAATTAAAGCATTTTTAAGTGATCACATAAATGCATGCCGCCCCGATGCGGATTGCCCTCTGCCATCCGCAACTCCCGTCGCTGCGCCTGCCACTAGTCCTTCAACAGATTCTTAAATTTGAAAACAAAGTATGATTGAACAAGGAGACGCAAAACAAAATCCCAAAAATCCAAAACGAATTATTGAAGGAGGTGAGACTTCGGATATTAAACGTACACAGGAAATAACATTGCGTCCTCAAAATTTAAATGAATATATCGGGCAGAAAGAAGTAAAGAAAAATTTAAGTATTGCCATTCGGGCGGCAAAGAAACGAAAAGAACCGCTTGAACATATTCTGCTTCACGGTCCTCCGGGTTTGGGGAAAACAACACTTGCTTATATCGTTAGTCATGAAATGAATGTAAATATTAAGATGACTTCGGGTCCGGTACTTGAGAAACAAGGAGATCTGGCTTCCCTTTTAACTAATTTAAAGGATGACGATATACTTTTTATTGATGAAATGCATCGATTAAGGCCGGCTGTTGAAGAAGTCCTTTATACCGCGATGGAAGATTTCGGAATTGATATAATTGTTGGTCAAGGACCATCCGCACGTTCCGTTCGTTTATCCATTCCTCCGTTTACGTTAATAGGAGCAACAACCAAAGTCAGCCTTTTATCGTCCCCGCTCCGGGATCGATTTGGAAATGTATTTAAGTTAAATTTTTATACCAATGATGATATTTTCGAAATCATTAAGCGTACGGCATCGATTTTAAAAATTGAAATTGATGATACGGCGGCACATGAAATTGCAAAAACAGCTCGTCAAACACCGAGAATAGCAAACAGACTCTTGCGCAGAATTCGTGATGTGGCTGAAGTGAAAAATCAGAACAAAATAACAAAAGAAATTGCAAGAAGCGGGCTTGCATCGCTGGGCATAGATCATTTGGGCTTGGATCAGGCCGATCGTGACATTCTTGAATTTCTAATTACAAAATTTAACGGCGGACCTGTAGGATTAAATACAATATCAGCAGCTACTTCGGAAGAACAAAATACACTGGAAGAGGTATACGAACCTTATCTTTTAAAAATCGGGCTCCTTGAAAGAACTCCGCGCGGCCGAATAGCAACACCTGCGGCATACGATCATTTAGGGCATACACAACACCAAAACGAGCTCCTTTGATTTTTCTTTTTCAAGTTGATATAATTGCGGATGGCTCACGATTTGAGTAGCCTATAGTATGTATATTTTAATAATCTGATTATGTTTACTCGATCAATCCTTAAAAAAGGTATGCTTCTTGCCGTGGTTATTATCTTTCCACTGCTTGCCTCTTCATGTACATGGTTTGGAGGAGAGGAAAACAATGTAATAATAGATAAAATGGTTCAGGAAAAACGTGTCGGAATTTTGAGATCACTTGGAGGCATGAGCATCGGTGACGGAACTCACCTTCTTGAAATGTCCGACGGAACAACGCTAAGACTCAGAAGTCTTAACATCGATCTTGATCAAGAAAAATATCTTTCAAAGAAAGTGGAAGTCAGAGGGCCGATTACGACAGCCGATGACGGGAAAAGTTTAATGGAAGTCACGAGCATCGATCTATCGGAAGATGAAGAAAATGAAAGCACAAATCAGAAAGGTGAAACGACCGAATACAAAAACGCTGATTTAGGCTTCAAATTAACCTATATAGACAATTGGGAAGTTGAGGAAGATGAAGGAAGCGTAACTTTTACTTCTCCCGTTATTAAAAAAGAAGTCGATGGCACTGAAGAAAACGATCGGGATATGGTTATTATAAGTAAATTGGGAAATCCTCAAAAAAAGAGTCTTGAAACATTTTTAAATCTTCCGGAAGATCCAAATGAACTTATTACTTTAGGTTATGTTCAAACCGTAGTAGGTATCGACGAACTGGAGGGCCTCAAAAAACAAAGCGCGGATTTGCAAACTATCGATATTTATCTAACACGAGACGATGCCGTATATCATTTAAGCTTTATTGGAACGGAAAACCAGGACATAATTACAAACAGAAACGCCTTTTTCAGTATGGTCTCCAATTTTCAATTTATTGGAATAACCACGGAAGATGATAAAAAAACAGAGGAAGCAAATATTAAAATTGAAAATGATATTCTAAACAACCCTGTCGAAGATACTGAAGATATTTCCATTCAGCCCGAAAAAGAAGAAAAAGACACAGCTGAAATTCCGGAAAGTACCCAAAAGCCTTCGGTTTCAAGTTCTTCTTACGGTCTTATAGCTCAATACATAAGCGAAACCATTAACGAAATCGCTCCCGAAAGTTCCGATTCCGGAACCTGGTCAACCGATTCATTTGAATTTGTAGAACCAAATTATGTTTATACGGTTTATTCCGCCGGATCCGAAACAAGACGCGTGCTTTTAACTTATGAGAAATCAGGGACACAATTTGAAACGGATGTTATTGGATATTTCAAACCGGGTGAAACAACTTCGTGGGAAAGAGTATCTGGCGACAATCCGGTTGCAACAAGCGAAAAAACTTTAATCACAATTGGAGATGAAGGAGCACAGGAAGCCGCGGTTGTAAAAGAAGGATACAGATACTTTGAAAGTCTGCCTTACGACTTCCAGGCACAGTATCCAACAAATTGGTACTTTAGCGGATATTCGGGATCGGGCGATGTCAAGCACCATTATGGATTTAGTAATGAACCTGTGGAAGATGGAAATGAACTTGTAAGTTTGGATATAGTTTCCGGAAGCCTACCTGACGGATCCCCTATTTCAGTCGGATCACATAGTGGTGTAAAAGTATATTCCGGTGATAATGTCGCAATTTACATAGAACGCGAAGACGGAAAACTATATAAAATTCACGGTTCAACAGATTATGAATCTTATGTTGTTGATATTGCCGCAAGCATAGAAGCAAACTAACACGCGAACTTCAAAGTTCGCGAAATTTACACATTGACTTTATATCATTAGCACTCTATAATAATGAGTGCTAATTCAATATAGTTTGGATAATAATTTTATACAACATGTTTATAGCGATAAGTAAAGCCAAAAAAGGCATATAAGCATGCACCGGATCGTCAATTTATGCTAAACTGTACAGATGACATATAATAACTATGAATAATATGGATAATTCGAACCAATTCGAAAAATTTACAAAAGAAGCCAAACACGCTTTAATTATAGCGCAAGAGAAAGCGCATGAAGCCAGTCTGGATTATGTTGGCACCGAACATATTTTGCTTGGCATTTTGTCTCAAAAAAACTCTTTGGGAGCACATATTTTATTTAATTTTGGTGTCTCCGAAGAAAATGTAAATCTTGTTTTAAAAACTGTCGGAAGACTTTCTACGCAAAAAACTAAAACTAAAAAAGAGGGTGGGAAAACCGGTTTAAGCGGTTTTGCCAAAAAAGTTATAGAAGATGCTGTGCGAGGCGGCCTTAAATACAATCACTCTTATGTTGGAACGGAGCATCTTTTATATGCCGTAGTGTCTCAGGAAAATACAGCAGCAACAGTTATTCTTGAAAATATGAAAGTAAATCCCCGGGATGTTAAAGATCAAATAGTTCAAACATTTGAGAAATGTAAAGAAATTCAAAATCAACAATCTCAAACTCAAGCGCATCAAGCAATGAATCCTATTGAATTTTTCTTAAGCGGCTTACAAGGAGTTTTGGTTGGAAATATGGAAAAAGATAAATTTAAGGAAGGATATAAAAAAAATAAAAAGGAAGACGGCAAAAAGACAAAAACGCCGGCGCTTGATTACTTTACTTCCGATCTCGTTCAAGAAGCCGCACAAGGCAAGCTCGACCCTGTTATTGGTAGAAAAAAAGAGATTGAACGCATGGTGAGCATTCTTTGTCGAAAGAGTAAAAATAATCCTGTACTGATTGGTGAACCCGGAGTAGGTAAAACTGCCGTAGCGGAAGGACTTGCACAAGCTATTGCCAATGAAGATGTACCTGAATCATTAATGAATAAACGTATTTTATCCCTTTCGATGACTGCGGTAATCGCAGGGACAAAGTATCGTGGAGAATTTGAAGAACGTGTAAAACAAATTCTGGATGAATTAAAAAGTGTTAAAAATGCAATTTTATTTATCGATGAAATACATACTGTTGTAGGTGCGGGGTCCGCGGAAGGAAGTCTTGATGCGGCTAACATCTTAAAACCGGCACTTTCAAGAGGGACAATTCAGGTAATTGGCGCAACCACAACTTCCGAGTATCGTAAACATATCGAAAGTGATGCCGCACTTGAAAGAAGATTTCAGCAGGTAGTCGTTGAGGAACCGACAGTGGAAGAAACTCACAAAATGCTCGAAGGTTTACGTAAAGCATACGAGGATCATCACAATTTATCTATTACGACGCGGGCAATAGAGACTGCAATCTCGATGTCAAAAAGATATATAAATGACAGATTTCTGCCCGATAAAGCGATTGATTTGATTGATGAGGCAGCTTCTCTTAAAAGAGTAAACATTAAGGAAGATACAGACGATGCCAAAAGATATCAGAAAGAATTAAATAAAGTTATTAAACAGAAAGAAGAATCCGTTTCAAGACAGAATTATGAAAAAGCCGCCGAATTAAGAAATAAAGAACTTGAGCTTTTAAAAAAGATTGAAGAAGCCAGAAGTGTTAAAATCCCACGACAAAAGAGAAAAAAGGTTAACGAAGAAGATATCGCAAAAGTAGTTTCAAACATGACGGGAGTACCTGTTACAAAACTTGTTAAATCAGACAGACAACGTTTAATGGATCTGGAAAAACGTCTTAAGAAAAGAATCATCGGTCAAGATGAAGCAGTTGAAACGGTTTGTAAAGCAATCAGACGTTCACGAGCCGGCTTTTCCGATTTCAGACGACCTATCGGATCATTTATCTTTATGGGACCTACCGGCGTAGGAAAAACCGAGCTTGTTAGAGCGCTTGCGGAAGAAGTTTATAACGACAAAAACGCTCTTGTTAAAATAGATATGAGTGAATTTATGGAACGTCATGCAACCTCGAGACTTGTAGGTGCCACAGCAGGTTATGTTGGATATGAAGAAGGAGGTCAACTTACCGAACAAATTAGGAGAAAGCCTTACAGTATCGTGCTATTCGACGAAATTGAAAAAGCTCATCCGGAAGTATTCAATTTGCTTCTTCAAATTCTTGAAGATGGAGTTTTGACAGATGCAAAAGGTAGAAAAGTTGATTTTACCAATACAATTATAATCCTAACTTCAAATATTGGAGCCGACAAATTAACTAAAAAAGCGGCACCAATTGGATTTGAGATGCAGGGGGATGAACTTGAACAAGCTGAAGAAGCTTACGAAAAAACTAAATTGGAAATTCTAAAAGAGCTTAAAGAAAATTTTAAGCCCGAATTTCTAAATCGTATTGATAAAACAATAGTATTTAGAGCTCTCACGCATGATAACATTAAAGAAATTGTTAAATTACACCTTGAACAACTTCAAGACAGATTGAAGCCTAAAAAATTAAGTATTGACCTTGGCATAACAGCGTTGGATTTTCTTGCACAAGAAAGCTACGATCCGGAATATGGCGCAAGACCTGTTCGAAGGAAAACTCAAGATCTTATAGAAGATCCTTTAACCGAATTATTTCTTGAGGGAAAATTCAAAGAAGGTGATGCAATAAAAATCGTTAAACATGATAAGGAATTGGCATTTGAAAAGAAATAAAGCCTGAATAAGCAAGCTTTTGCAAAGTGCCCATGCAATTTACATTAGACATCTTTTTGTATATCTAGCTAGTCTTAATAATTGACACTCTTTAAGAATAACTTTAAAAAAAGCTATGAATCTTAAATAATTTAGGATTCGCTTGGTTAATCTATCTTAAACGGTTAACGATACGGAAAAGCCCTTGCCAACCGGCGGGGCTTTTCTTTTTTAACAAACGTGAATCGCAAAATTTGCAATTTTAGAAAAAAATTCTCTTGCAAAACAGAGGGATTTCTCGTAATATTTATGCGCTCTTTTCGACTGCTGACCTTTAAGGTAGTAGAGCCGTCCTTTCGAAAGAGCCATTGTAATATTAAAAGGCTCTATTACTAAGGTTTATTATGAACACTCAAATGACCAAAGTTTTTGGTGATACAAATGAAGTTATGGAAAAACTTCTGCAAGATTCACCATCTATTGTTTATCCTCAGCCCGGAACAATGATTGAAGGAATCATTACCGATATCGCAAAAAACAAAATTCTTGTGGATCTGGGCGGTATTCATACCGGAATTATTGCGGGAAAAGAAGTACATGA
>JAJRYP010000012.1 GCA_024275695.1 Patescibacteria group bacterium
GAGATGCCAATTACGATCCGGACTTTAACAAAAGTGCCAAAAAATTAATTGAATTTTACAATATGGTTTATCCAAAAAATCGTGTTGCGGGAATAATGGCAATCAATTTTTCTTTCATCGAAAACTTGTTGAGAATTTTAAACAAGATAAAACTTAAAGATCAGATAATCACCGAAAAAAATTTATTTATGTATCTAAGCTCCAATACCGCGGATATAGATCGACATGATGCAAAATCTATCGGCAATAGAAAAAAAATCATTGATTCTTTATTTAAAAACATAACCAAAAAATGCATAATTTCAATTCATAAATATCATCAATTAAACAAATTGATTAAAGAATCTTTTACAAAGAAAGATATTCAAATATGGCTTAATGATAGTAAAATATTCAAAAATGATATTCCCCAATTCAATTACGATAAAAATTCGGACTGTCTTGCAATAATTGAAAGTAATTTTTTAGGTGGAAAATCAAACAGATATATTAGAAGAAACATATTCCGCGAAATTCAATTGGATAATAATATTGCAAATATAAAAACAACTATAATTTGGGAACATCTTGGCAAATTTAATCCTCCATTATCGACAATCTATCGAGGATATGTACGCGTTTTTATTCCAAAAGAAGCAATTCGTTTATCACCGGAGACATCGAAAGCAAATAAAAAATTTAACATATTCGATGCAAAATTAAAAATTGTTCCGGAAGAAAAAAATATGATGCAATTTGAATATTCGTTGAAGGGAAATTTTTTAGATTCAGGTAAGTATCAATTTAAATATATAAAGCAATCCGGGGTTTATGACGAACTGCTCATAGAATCATATACACTACCAATTAAATACACATTTAAAAACTTATCTTCAAAAAATAAATTGTTTCATGAAAATGTTTGCTCAATGAAACAATTAATCGATACTGATATTGAACACAATTTAAAAATCGCCAGAAGCAATAATAGCCCGCGTATCATTTCTCATGATTTTATCAATCCTTCAATTGTTGAAATTAAATTTAATGAACCTGTTAGGTTTTCAAATGATAAAAACAAAGGAAATATAACTTTTTATCACAAAAAATTTGGAAAAGAATTCCAAGTATCAAAAATAGATTGGATAAATAACACCACTTTAAATGTTCATATTGAAAAAATTCCAAATAAAGAAGAGGAATTTTATATACTCGAGTTAAATAATATTGAAAATGAGACAGGAATACCAATAAAAGATTTTCCGAGAAAAATAACTGTAGTATATCGTTCTCAATATTTTCATAAATAATTATTTTTACCTTATTTTTCCATAATCTCAAACACATTAACGCCGATTTGTTTCATTAAATGCGCAAATCTGTAAATTGGAAATCCGACCACATTAGAATAATCGCCATTAATCTTTTCGACAAACAGAGCGCAGGGTCCCTGAACTGCATATCCGGCAGCAACATCCTCCCACTTTCCAACTTCCAAATAAGCGTCCACTTGGCATTGACTTGATAAGGTATCTTAAGTTCTTTTAATGTTTGGATTCGCCTTTCGCTCCCGGATGCAAGTATAATTTTTTTATCGTGAAATTTGTTAATCGACATAATTGTAGTATTTTTCCAATCACTAAATGGTACCTGAACAGATATGTAAATGTTTCATTACAGGTTGAGTTTCGGGGAATTAGTCTCTTAAAGATTAGCAAGTGCGATGTTGATACTTGGAGACAAGCAGGACTCGATTAAAGCTATCCTGTCTCGTACATCTACTTAGTTAAAATTTCAGCGCCGGATTTGGTAACCGCGATTGTATGTTCCCACTGACATGCAGGTAGCTTATCCGCGGTTACGACTGTCCACCCGTCTTTTAGCGTGCTTACTTTTCCGCTGCCCATTGCAACTATCGGTTCTATTGCAAGGGTAATACCGGCTTTTAAAGTTGGGCCGGCGTTTCTTTGTTGGTAATTACATATAAAAGGATCTTCGTGGAGTTGTCTTCCTATTCCGTGACCTGTTAATTCGCGTACAACACTATATCCGTGTCGCCCTTCTACAATTTTCTGGACGGTTTCTCCAATTACGTTCAGTGCTACTCCTTCTTTGATTTTTGATATTACTTCCGTCAGGGTTTTTTTTACCACGAAAACAAATTCTTTGGTCTTTTCGGGAACATTGCCGATGAATAAAGTACGCGCGCTATCGGAATGAAACCCTTTATGTAAAATACCGCAGTCGATCGTGAATATATCTCCATCTTTTAGAATTCTGTTTCCGGGGATCGAATGAACCACTTCCTCGTTAACAGATGCGCAAATAATCCCGGGAAATCCTTTATAGCCTTTGAAAGAAGGCTTTACTCCTAATTTTTTCATTAACGAACCGGCATAATCGTTTATCTGGCCGGTTGTTTTACCAACTTCAACATAATTTGCAAGTTCGCTTAAAATGTTTGAAAGAATCTTCCCACCTTCGCGCATGAGCTCAATTTCTTCCGGAGTTTTAATTATAATTGCCATCTATTTGTAAATGGGATCTAATGTTTCGAAAAGCTCCTTGGAAACAGCTTCAATGCTCTGTTCTCCATTTATTCGAAGGAGTTTGCCCTGTTCGAGGTACATATTGATAACGGGCATTGTTTCATCAAAATAAGCCTTGATTCGCGTTTTGATACTTTCCGGATTATCATCACTTCGAGTTATAAGCTCTCCCCGGCATCTTTCACACATATCGTTTTCATAATCGGCGGGATATACCGTTTTACATTTTGAGCAAATTCTTCTTAAAGTAAGTCTGTTAAGAGCAACTTGTTCGGAAAGATCGAGAATAACCGCTTTATATTCCCTTCCGTGTTTTTCGAGAAGCGCATCCAGACTCTGCGCCTGTTCCATCTTTCGTGGAATTCCGTCAAAAATAACATTTTTTCCTTTAGGAACATTTTTTAGAAAATTTTCAACAATTTCCATTACTATTTCGTTTGGAACAAGATGTCCGGCTTCAATAATCTCTTTAACTTTTTTACCGAGCTTGCTATCTTCTTTCGAAAGCCTGCGAAGTTCGGCTCCGGTTTCAAAATATGCCGTATCGTATCTGTCCTTTAGAATCTTTCCTTGAGTTCCTTTCCCGGAA
The DNA here is from genome assembly GCA_024275695.1 of Patescibacteria group bacterium. Lineage (GTDB taxonomy): Bacteria > Patescibacteriota > Gracilibacteria > UBA1369 > PNNO01 > JAJRYP01. The sequence goes on from JAJRYP010000012.1 coordinate 3,118, forward strand.
CCCTGTATGCCAAACAGAATCAAGTCCATGTTGTTAGTTTGTTAATTGTTAGTGTTGACTCCCTTGAAGGACAACCTACGGTTTTCCTTCAAACATCCTTTCCCTTTAGAGAGTCGCTCGCTTCGCTCGCGACTGTTAATAAAACTTGGAATAATCATGCATTACCAATTGCGCGTTAACTTGTCTGATCAATTCCAGGACAACTCCAACTATAATAATCATCCCGGCACCACTAATGAGTAAGGGTACGCTTCCAAGTGCAAGCGATGAAAACACCGAACTTAAAATAATGGGAAGAACCGCAATAAAGGCAATAAACAGCCCACCCCATAAATTCAGTCTGCTTGAGATTTTTCCTATATAATCCGCCGTCTCTTTTCCCGGACGAATTCCCGGAACATAGCCTCCGCGTTTTTGCAGGTTTTCAGCAACCTGTTCCGGATTGAACGTAATGCTCACATAGAAAAAAGTAAACGCTATAACGAGCAAGAAATATGCTCCTATATACAAAGGACTGTTTATATGGAAATAAGTTAAAATCGTATCTGCGATCGCTTTTAACGCCCCGGATTCCGAATTTTGGAAAAGTTGGGCAAGTACTCCCGGAAAACTGGCCATTGATACGGCAAAGATAATGGGAATCATTCCAGCCTGATTAATACGAATAGGCAAAATAGCATGATCACTTTTTCCTCTAGTCCCGCGTCCCGCATACACCACCGGTATTTGTCGTTGTCCTTCGGTTACCATAATCACAACAGTGAGCAGTACGATTGTTACGAGCAGCATTAGCACAAAAGGTATAAGTCTTGATGTTTCTTGTTGTGTTAACGCAAGTGTTTGTCCGAGAACCGTCGGGATACTTGAGATAATTCCGGCAAAGATGATAAGCGAAATACCGTTACCGATTCCATATTCGGAAATAAGTTCACCGAGCCACATAATGAATACAGTCCCCGCCGTAATTGTTATCATGATAGGAAGAACCACAGCCGGATTTCCGATATCCGGTACAATGGGTACTGAAGATTGTGAATTAATAAGCACAATCATTCCATATGATTGTAGAAAAGCGATCGGTACCGTAAGCCATCTTGTATATTGATTGATTTTCTGTCGCCCTTGTTCACCTTCTTTAGATAGATTCTCCAGTCTTGGCACGATAACGGTTAGAAGTTGCATAATGATGGACGCGTTGATGTAAGGAGAAAGTCCCATCAAAATAATTGAGAAATTCTCTGCGCTTCCACCTGTTAAAGCACTAAAAATACCCAGTAATGAATTTTGATTGATTACACTTCGGATTGCGTCAAGATTTGCACCGGGAATGGAAACCTGAGTGCAAATTCTGAAAATAAGAATGATTCCGAGTGTAAAAAGTATTTTTTTTCGAAGATCTTTAGAGTTCCAAATCTGCTGAATATATTTGAACATATATAGTTGGCTTTATAAGTTATTTTTTTTGCGCAGCCACTTCTTCTTTTGGCGTTTCGTCTTTGGCGGATTTGGCGGGCGCGGTTATCGTAAGTGAGCCTTTTGCTTTTTTTACTTTCTCATCGGCCGATTTAGTTGCCGCATCCACGGTAATTGTAAGTTTCTTTGTTAATTCTCCGTTTCCGAGCAATTTAACAGGTTTATTCTTTTTTGAAATCAACTTTTTTGCCAATAACGCTTCTTTATCAACATTGGCATTGTCGTCAAATACATTTAATGCATCTACATTAACAACTTGATATACGATGGCGTTTGGATTTTTAAATCCTTTTAATTTTGGCATACGTTGAATGAACGGTGTTTGACCGCCTTCAAATCCCGGACGTCTTTTTCCTCCACTTCTCGCATTCTGACCATTCATACCTCGAGTTGAATATGTTCCCATACCGGAACCGTTTCCACGTCCCACCCTTTTTCTTCTATGTCGAGCTCCTTTGTTGCTCTTTAATGTTAATAAATCCATTGCTATTTAATAATTTAAGAATTAGTTATCTTTAGGTTTATCCGCTTTAGGCGTATCGGCTTTTACTTCTTCTTTTTTAACGGCGGCTTTTTTCTTTGGAGCGGTTCGTTTTGTAAGCATGCCTAGCGCTTTATAAGCGGCTTGAGTATTAGCTACGCGATTATTTGTTCCAAACGATTTGCTTAAAATATTTTTGATTCCCGCAAGTTCAACCACTTTTCTTATTGCTCCTCCGGCGATGATACCGGTACCTTCGGACGCGGGCATCATTAAAATTTTTGAACTTTTCAGTTTAATCTTAATCTCATGCGGGATAGTGGTTCCAAAAATAGGCACTCTGATTATTGATCTTTTGGCTTTTGAAATCGCTTTTTGAATAGCACCTGTTACTTCGGTCGATTTTCCGATTCCGATTCCAACGCGACCTTTTCTGTCTCCTATTACAACAGTTGCGCGAAATCTAAGTCTTCGTCCACCTTTAACCACACGTGTAACACGATCAATTTGAATTACTTCTTCATCAAATTCTTTTTTTTCTTTGATTGGTGATCTTCCTTTTTTATGTACTGGTTTTGCCACTTTATTTATGATTAGTTATTAGAAATAAGAAATTAGTAGTTAAAAGTTTAAACCGCCTTCACGAGCCCCTTCGGCCAATTCCTTAACTCGTCCATGATACTTGAAACCGTTTCTATCGAATACGCAACTTGTGATTTTTTGCTCTCCCGCTTTTTTAGCTATTTCAAGCCCGACTTTTTTAGCTTTATCCGTTTTTTTCTCTTTCTTCATTTTTATATCGGATGCACTTGCAAGAGTCTTCCCGGCATTATCATCAATAAGTTGAGCGTAAATAGACGCGTTACTTCTAAATACGATTAATCTCGGACGATCTTTTGTCCCTCGTATTTTAGCGGCGATTTTTACATGCCTTCTTTTTCTGGCTTCGTATTTCTTCATTTTCGAGATGTTTAGTTTATGTAAATTAATTAAGTTTTAATTGATTTCTCAAGGTGTGATATTTATTCCGCCTTACCAACAGCCTTACCGGCTTTTCGAGCAACATATTCTCCTTCATATCTGATTCCTTTTCCTTTGTAAGGTTCGGGTTTTCTATATGATCTGATTTTTGACGCAACTTCTCCCACCATTTGTTTGCTTATCCCGCTTACAATTACTATATTTTTCTTTTCCTTATCAAGATCAAAAGTGATTCCTTCGGGAGCTTTATATTCGATAGGATGTGAAAATCCCAAATTGAGCGTAAGTTTTGATCCTTGAGCTTGAGCTTTGTATCCAACGCCGATTACTTCAAGACGTTTTTCAAAACCTTTTGTTACACCTATAACCATGTTGTTGATAAGATTTCGGCTTAATCCGTGAAAACTTCTTGCTTTTTTGCTTTCGTCTTTTCGGGTAACAATAATTTCGTTATCTTTAATTTCAACAGTGACACTGTCTTGAATTTTTTCGGAGAGTTCACCTTTAGGACCTTTTACATAACATATTCCATCCTTCATTTCTACGGTTACTCCTTCCGGTAAGCTAATTGGCAATTTTCCTATTCGTGACATTATGTAATATTAATTAATTAATTTTTTTAGATTTTTTTAGATCCGCTTCGCTCCATAGAGCTTCGCGTTGCTCGCTCTGTTAGTATACTTCACAGAGAATTTCTCCTCCCAGTTTTTGCTTGTAAGCTTCTTCACCGCTCATAACACCTTTTGATGTTGAAACCACCAGTACTCCCAATCCACTTCGTACTCTTTTAATATCTTTGCTTTTTACATAAATTCTTTGACCGGGCTTGCTGATTCTCTTAAAGTGCGGGTGCTGCTGTCCTTCAATCGGCTTTAACGTAACAAGAAGTTCTTTAAATTTGCCTGATTCCTGAACTTTGTACTGTTTAATGAATCTTCTTTCGACAAGCACTTTGGAAAGTGATTCTTTTATTTTCGAGTAAGGTATAACAGTACTTTTGAGTCCGGCTTGCGACGCGTTTCTGATTCTGGTTAAGTAATCTGCGATTGGGTCGGTATTCATATTATTTAAGTAATTTATAATTATTAGTGATTTCAGGTAAATTATTAAGGGGGAAGGTTTGCGCGAAGCGCAAACTACCATGAAGATTTTGTAACCCCGGCCAATTTCCCTTTTTGAGCCAATTCTCTGAAGCAAATTCGGCACAGGTCGAACTTTCTCATATATCCGCGGTTTCTTCCACAAACATTACATCTGTTATATACACGTGTGGGAAATTTTGGTTTTTTCCCTTGTTCCAAAGCTCTTGTATAGTCTTGTTGTTTTTTCCTTGTTTTTACGATTAGTGCTGTTCGAGCCATTATAGATAGTTATTATTAATTATTTTAGTTAGGTTTTTTAATTTTTCGATCCAGAGGGCTCCGCTTTCGCTGCACCCTGTTTAAATGGAAATCCCAATGCTTTAAGTAACGCGAGTCCTTCATCGTTATTCTTTGCAGTGGTATTAATGCAAATTTGTAATCCGTGAATTTTAACGATATCGTCAGGATTGATTTCAGGAAAAACTATGTGCTCTTTAATTCCAACCGCATAATTCCCTTTTCCATCAAATGATTTTGGAGAAATTCCGCGAAAGTCTCGAGTTCGCGGAAATATAACATTAACCAGTTTTTCAATGAAATCATACATTCTTTCTCCTCTTAGCGTTACCATAACACCATTTGGCATTCCTTCCCTGATTTTAAAGTTGGAAATCGCTTTTTTAGCTTTAATAATTACCGGTTTTTGACCTGTAACGGCCGCGATATTTGCGGCAAACTCCGAGAAATCTTTCGTTCCGCTCGTATAAAAGTTTCCAAGTCCCGCATTTACGGTTACTTTAATCATTTTAGGTATGGCGCTTACATTTTTGATACCTAAATCTTTTTGCAACTGCGGTGCGATTTCTTTTGCAAACCTATCTTTTAATTTCATTGCTTTTGCCATTTATAGTTTAATTATTAATTATTATTTCTTGGTTGTAACGGTTTTATCCAATGATTCCTTACATTTTTTACATATTCGTTGTTTTTTCCCCGATTCAAGTTTTATATATCCTACGCGAGTGCTTTTTTTACATTGCGGGCATACAACCATAACGTTTGATGCCGGCATTGGCGCTTCAAATGTAATTTTGCTTCCCGGTCTTGTCTGAGTCTTTCTAACATGCTTTGTGCGCATGTTTAATTTTTCAATAACAACTTTGTCATCTTTAGACAGGATTCGCATAACTTTTCCTGTTTTTCCGCGGTCTTTTCCCGCTATTATCAGCACATTGTCATTCATTTTAATTTTCATGATAATTCTTGTTTTAAGGTGTTTGCTTCGCTCACGCTTGCGCTTCGCCTTAGCTCAGCGGGACACTCGGCGCTTCGCTTCGTGTCTGTAAGTTAGATTACTTCCGGCGCAAGAGATATAATTTTTTGATACCCTCTGTCTCGCAGTTCTCGCGCTACCGGGCCGAATACACGAGTTCCTTTCGGTTGTCCGTCTCCGCCGATAATCACAACGGCGTTTTCATCAAATCGAATATATGATCCGTCTTTTCTTCCGATTTCTTTTTTTGTTCTTACTATTACGGCACGTTGCACGGATTTTTTCTTAACGATTCCTTTTGGGGCAGCTTCTTTAATAGATACTACGATAACGTCCCCGATTGATGCGTAACGTCTTTTTGATCCACCAAGCACTTTGATGCATTTTACCATTTTTGCACCTGTGTTATCTGCGACTTGTAATTTAGTTTCCGGTTGAATCATAATTAATTATTAGCAATTTCTTTAGTAGTGTCAGGTTTATCGGTAGCCACCTTTTTGGCACTTGCTTTCGCTTTGCTCGGCTCGCTTGGGACAGTTGTCCATCTTTTCAATTTACTCATCGGCCTTGTTTCGTAAATCGTGATTTTATCACCAACTTCATATTTTCCTTCAGGTGCGTGCGCGTAGAACTTTTTAGATACACGATATCTTTTCTTATATTTAGGATGGGATTTATATGAGTGAACTGTCACAATTATCGTTTGATCCATCTTCGTACCGGTTATTGTTCCTTTTTTGGTTCTCATGGTTTAAATGGTTATTTTGTAGCTTTTTCAACTTTAGGTTCTTCAACTGTTTTTTGATCGGTGAATTTCTTTTGTTCCGAGATTTCCATTTCTTTTCTAATTGTCTTGATGATTGCCCGATATTTTTTCAAATTTCGAATTTGATGACTTGCTTTTGAAGATCCGGTGTTAACTTCAAAACGAATTTTAAACAAATCTTTTGTTGCCTTGGCAAATTCCAGATCCAATTCTTTAAGCGATAATTTTTTAAGTTCTTCTTGTGATAACATAATTAATTTAAATATTATTGACCGTGATGTTTATATTCAACGAATTTACATTTAACCGGCAGTTTGTGCGCGGCTCTTCTTAGAGCTTCTTTAGCAACTTCTTTTCCAACACCATCCATTTCAAAGATAATTTTTCCGGGTTTTATTACGTCTACAAATCTATCCACATTACCTTTTCCGGATCCCATTGGAACTTCCGCACCTTTTTGAGTGATCGGTTTGTGAGGAAAAGCTCTAATCCAGATTTTTCCTCCACGTTTTATGTAATGAGTGATCGCTCGTCTTGCCGCCTCAATTTGCCTTGAGGTTATTTCTCCGGCCGATACGGCCTTTAGACCATACTCACCAAAGCTTATGTAGTTACCGCGCATTGCTTTTCCCGTAAGGCAACTTCGGCGTCTAAATTGCTTCCTGTATTTTTGCTTTTTTGGTGATAGCATATTATTAATGATTGGTTATTTTTTCTTGCTTGATTTTGTTGTTTTTTTTACGGTTTTTTTTGCATTTGCCTTGGGAGAGCTTGATTTGGATTTTCTTCTTGGCATAGCTTGCTCTTCCGTTTGTGGCATCCCCGTCGTAGTAGTCGGAACTTGACCTTTGAATACATCCCCTTTGTAAATCCAAACTTTTACACCAATTTGCCCGTAAGTTGTCCATGCCGGGATATACGCGTAATCGATATCCGCTCTGAATGTATGAAGTGGAATCTTTCCATCAGAGAAAAATTCATTTCGTGCAATTTCCACTCCGTTTAATCGTCCCGCAATTCTAACTTTTACTCCGATAGCTCCCGCTTCTCTTGATTTCTGAATTGCCATTTTTGCAGCCCTTCTATATGAAATTCTTCGTGATATTTGCTGAGCGATTGATGCTGCAACAACCTGAGCGTCGAGATTCGGTTTTTTAATTTCAAGGATATTTACACTAAACTTATTGTCAAATTTCTTTTCAAGCTGTTCACGGAGTGCTTCGATATTTTCTCCGCCCCTACCTATGATAAGTCCGGGTTTTGCCGTGTGAATATTGATTGATACGGCATTCGCTGTTCTAAGTATTTCAATTCTTGAAATTCCCGCATCTTTCAATTTTTTACTTATCTCTTTCTGAATCGCCAGATCCTGATGAAGAGTTTTTCCGTATTTTTTCTTGCTTGCATACCATTTTGAATCCCATTGGCGATTAATGCCGATTCTCATACAAACTGGATTGACTTTTTGTCCCATAGGATAGCTTTAAGATTTAGTAGTTTTAGGTTTGTCAGCCTTAGATGCCGATTTTTTTTCTGTCGCTTCATTCGTTTCAGGCTTTTCTTTTTTAGGTGCATCCTTAGATGCATCCGCTTTAGTTTCTTTGACGCTTGCCTTCGTTTCGCTCGTTTCGTTTTTGGGCTTTGTTGGCACTTCGTCCCGTTTGCTCTCAACTCCTACAATTACGGTAATGTGAGAAGTTCTTTTTAAGATCGGGTGCACACGTCCTCTTGATACCGGAACGCTTCTCTTTAATGTAGCGCCTTGTGTAACAACAATTTCTTTTACAATTAACGTATCTCTTTTTTGCTTATAATTATTTTCAGCATTTGCTATTGCGCTATGAAGCACTTTGTAAAGAATCGGAGCAGCTTTCTTAGGTGTGAACTTTAAGATACTAAGAGCTTCCTCGGCATTTTTGTTGCGAATAAGTCCCGCAACAAGATTTGCTTTTTTTGGTGATATCCTTATGTGCTTTGCGATAGCTTTCACGTCTTAATAGTTATTATTATAATTAATTATTATTTAGCGAGTTTTCCGCCATGCCCTTTAAATTTACGAGTCGGAGAGAATTCTCCAAGTTTATGTCCAACCATGTTTTCCGTTACAAACACGGGAATATGTTGTTTCCCATTGTGCACACCGAATGTGTGCCCTACGAATTCCGGTGAAATAGTCGAGTTTCTTGCCCAGGTCTTGATAACTTTCTTTTGCCCCGCGCCATCCATGTTCTGCACTTTCTTAAGCAGTTTCGGGTCTACGTATGGTCCTTTTTTTGTACTTCTTCCCATGATTGTTTAAGGTTATTTCCTATGGCGTGATTTAATAATAAATTTGTCACTGTATTTACGTTTTCTTGTCTTGTATCCAAGTGCCGGCATTCCCCACGGAGTCTTAGGATGTTTCAAACCGATAGGCTGATTTCCTTCACCACCTCCATGCGGATGATCGCACGGATTCATAACTTTACCTCTTACTTGCGGCCTTCTTCCCATATTTCTTCTTCGTCCGGCTTTTCCAATTACGATATGAGTGTGATCAATATTACTTACAGCTCCGTAGCTTGCATAACATTCTTTATTAACAATTCGGATTTCTCCGGACGGCAGCAGTACTTGTGTATGTTTTTTATCCTCCTGAGACATAATTTTCGCGCTTGAGCCCGCAGATCGAATCATTTGTCCTCCCTTTCCTTTGGTAAGTTCGATGTTGTAAACCGTGAATCCGACAGGAAAATTTTTAATAAGCATTCTGTTCCCGGGTTTTAACTTTGTTTTTTCCGCGAGGATAACTTTGTCTCCGGTTTTAATTTCTTGCGGAGCGAGATGATATCTCTTTTCTCCGTCTTTATAAATTACAAGCATTATGTATGCTGATCTGTATGGGTCATACTCGACAGATGCAACTTTTCCTTCAATATTATGTTTGTCTGCGCGATTAAAATCTACAGTTCTGTACATTCTTTTATGCCCTCCGCCACGATGCCTGATTGTTAATCGGCCTTGATTATTTCTTCCCGATCTCTTGTTCAATCTTTTAACAAGTCTTTTTTCAGGCTTTGATACAGTTACTTCATCGAATGAAGCTATCGTCATTTGTCTTCTGCCGGGAGTTGTTGGTTTGCAATGTTTTACTGCCATTATTTCTTCTTTTTAGATTTAGAATCTTTAAATTTGGTAATATCTATTGTTTTGCCATCTTTTATAGTGACAACAGCTTTTTTGCTTTGCCTTCTTTTTGTGATAGTGTGCCTTCCCCTCATCAATCTCGTCTTTGGTCGGATGTATGTAATGTTTACTTTATCCACATCTGCATCATAAATTGCTTTAATTGCTTTTTTCACGTCAACTTTTGTTGCTTTCGGAGCGATTCTGAAAACATATTTCGCTTTATCCGAGAGCATTGTACTCTTTTCGGTTGTAATCGGTTCAATGATTGTTGTATGGACACTCATAATTTCTAATTACTGATTACTTAAGGTTTTATGATTTAACTTTTTTACCCTCAACTTCTTTGGTCTTTGCTTTGTCGCTCGCCTTCGGCTCGCTTTGCGGCTCCGCTTTCGCTACGCCCCGGCCATGACCGAATACTTCTTCCAACTTCTTAAATGATTCGCTTAGAAACATAATTTTTCTGTACTTTTGAAGGTCGGCGATATTTAAATAGTTGACAATAATAGTTTTTACATTTGGGATATTCGCGCTTGATTTTTGAATTATTTCGTTTTTTCCGGGAATAACTACAAGCAAATTCCTTTCAACGGGTAATTTTTTAATCATTTCGGCGAACGGTTTAGTTTTAACTTCCTTTGCTTCATAACTTTCAAGTGCGAATATTTCGTTATTTTTAGCTTTAGCCGACAGAGCCGAGAAAAGAGCTTTTCTTCTTTGCTTTTTTGGCATATCAACTTTAAAATTTCTGGTATTTCTTGGCCCGAATACAACCCCTCCTCCTTTATAATGCGGAGTTCTTCGCGAACCCTGTCTTGCGGATCCGGTTCCTTTTTGCCTAAAAGGTTTTCGTCCGCCACCTCTTACGTCACTTCTCTGTTTCACATGAGCAATGGGATTTCTTGCGTTCGCGTGCTGCCTTACAAGCGCTTGATGAATCAAATCCGCATTAAACGGAACTTCAAAGAATTCCTTTGCAAGATCAATTTGTCCTTTTTTTTCACCTGTTTGTGTGTATAGATCCGCCTTCATTAATTATTAACCGTTAATTCTTAATATGAGCTTTAATAAATATTAGTCCTTTGTTTGCGCCCGGGAGCGGCCCTTTTAATCCGATAAGATTATTTTTGACATCAAGATATACGATTTCCACATTCTTTAATGTTTTTTTCTCGGTTCCCATGTGCCCGGGCAGTTTTTTACCTTTAGCCACTCGTCCCGGTTTGGCGCACGCACCAATGGAACCTGGCTCTCTATGATGATGCGATCCGTGTGTTTCAGGCCCTCTTGAGAAGTTGTGTCTTTTAATTACACCCTGGAAACCTTTACCTTTCGATGTCCCGGTTACCTCAACTTTTTTAATCTCGTTAAATTTATTTAGTCCGATTGAGTCGCCTTTTTTATATTCCTCTCCTTCGTCGATTCGTACTTCTCTTAAAAATTGAAATTGTCGAGTCTTTTTAGGTTTTTTCAATTTAGAAAAACCGAGGACTATCGCCGGATATCCGTCTTTCTCCATTGTTTTCACTTGAGTAATTTCATTCGGCTCACACTGTACAACGGTGATCGGGATCACGCGGCCATCATCTTGAATGATGCGAGTCATACCTAATTTTTTTCCAAGAATTCCCAACATAACCTTACATAGGTTAGAACGGTTCAAAGATCTTACTGCCCGTTTCCTTTTAAAGGAGCCCTTAAACCGTAGAAATAACGTGCAAACTAATGTTGCCGTCTGAGTATAGGGAAAGGGCATTTGGAAGTCAAGAGAAAAAGTCTCGTTTTTACACGAGACTTTTTGATTTATTTATATATATCGAGTTTTTATCCGATTTTTCTCAAAATGTCACGCTTGGTTTTTCTCCTTTTTGAAGTTGATGAAATTTTCGGCCAGGCTACCGTCCCGTTGAATTGAATGGAAAAATTAACTCTGTTTCCGGACCTTGTTACTTGAACGTTTACGCCATATTTATTTAACGTGGCGTTAAGTTTGGCTTGAATGGCTTTTGCATCCTGTACGTTATTAATCATGGCTCTGGCCAATCTTCCGCTAACGATTCCTTGATAGAATCTCTCTGCGATTCGCGCTCTCTTGTCAGCTTGTTCTTGAGATGATCCGCTGAAGCCGACTTCTTTGAATTTTCTCGAAGGCGCAGTTTCGGTCGAACGTGTCGATGTACTTGCGGTTCTTCTTGCGGCGGCTTCTCGTTCTTTCTTAATTACAGCCATTACAGCCGTACGATTTGCTCTTACTCTTAAAAACGAGTGTACCTCGCGTGCGACTTTTGAAGGGTTTACTTTTTTATTTCCCAGGTAATATTCCGTGACTGTATCGGTTCCAAGAAGATTATCTTTTTCTTTTTTTTGCAATTTTACAGTTTTAAGCCACTCCTCAATCATGGCTCTTTGTTTCGCGGGATTCGATTTAACTCTGGAAAATTTACGTGCACTCATACCGTTTTTTCCTTCCATAATATCTTTGATAAGACTTACGGCAAGCGGCATCATTTGTTGTTTCGGCACTTCCGCGCTTTGGCTTGGAGTATTTCTTGTTTCGGGGTTGCCGTTTACAAGACGCGCTTCGCGAAACGTAATATTTAAAACATTAAGTCCAAATAAAGAATGTAAATTTTTCATTTTTGTTTTTGTTAATTTTGCATTATCTTATTATACCGTAATCAGACCTTTATTTCAACCACCTTGGGCCATGTCGATCTCTGTTAAAAAGTTATTTGTAAGCGGATTGCTACTGCTTTTTTTGATTTTGGTCATATTTGCTTCAATTTTGATTCACGTTCACAATGCAACAGATAAATTAATATATGAAGATGCGGCGATTCCGCGAAAGCCGGTTGCGATTGTTTTTGGCGCGCATGTAACTCCATATAATATGCTTCCAAGTGAAGTTCTCGCATATCGAATTATTGCGGCGGTCAATCTTTATAAAACAGGTAAGGTTGAAAAGATAATTATGTCGGGAGACAATCGTGTTTCACACTATAATGAGCCGGAAGTAATGATGAAATATGCTGCCGGGCACGGCGTACCGGAAGAAGATATTGTTATGGATTTTGCCGGTCGTCGAACTTATGATACTTGTTACCGCGCAAAAAAGATTTTTCAGATAGATGAAGCGATTTTAGTTACGCAAAGATACCATTTATACAGGGCTTTATATACATGCAATGCTCTCGGAGTGAATTCTGTCGGGATGAATGCGGATAGCAAACCTTTAATAAATCAGACTTTTTACAATATACGCGAAATACCCGCCACGCTGTTAGCTGTATGGCAGGTATATATTAGTCGTCCAAAGGCGCAAATTTTTTCCGATGTTACTTCCCGGGATTCACAAGCATCTTGATTTCAATATCAACACCGGCCGGTAAAGCCAAGTTTGATAGCGATTCAATTGTCTTTGGTGTGCTCTCCGTGATATCAATAAGTCTTTTGTGAGTCCTGATTTCAAATTGTTCACGCGAAGTTTTATGTACAAATGTAGATTTGTTTACGGTATATTTTTCGATTTTTGTAGGGAGCGGGATTGGCCCGTTAATAATCGCTCCTGTTTTAACAGCGGTGTCGATTATCAGTTTTGCGCTGTCATCAATGATTTTGTGATCATATGCGCGCAGTTTGATTCTGATTTTTTGTTTAGCAGCCATGTAATTTGTGAGTTAAAAAATACCGGGACTTACTTCCCGGTTCTCAAAGTTTAGAACATGTTTGAAGTGTAAACCGGGATTTTCCGCCTTTTGATGGCGAAGAAAGCCTTAAAAGCAAGACTTAACATTTTGTTGCCCTCTTATTTTAGGGAAGTACGTTTGAAAGTCAA